>JANMWT010000304.1:0-18529 GCA_031394145.1 Alphaproteobacteria bacterium
GCCCGCTGACTTCAGCCGACCCACGATGACGGAGCCCAGCGCGGCTTACCGCAGATACCCCAAAGACCACTTCAACTCACAAGGCGCGCTCGCAAGGGCGCGCCTTTTGTGTTTGTGGCGGTCCGCCCGCGTTGCCGGCCCGCCCGGGTTGTCTCGCGCGCCTGCGCCCGCTATCGCTCGGACTTGTTTCAGATGAGCCCGCGCCCACGATGATCGACGACCGTTTCGACCCCAAGACCGCTGAACCGAGGCTTTACCAGGCCTGGGAGGCCTCCGGCGCGTTCAAGCCGACGGGTACGGGCGAGCCTTATTCGATCGTCATTCCGCCGCCCAACGTCACCGGCGTGTTGCACATGGGCCATGCGCTCAACAATACGCTGCAGGACGTGCTCGTCCGCTACAACCGGATGCTCGGCAAGCGCGTGCTGTGGCAGCCGGGGACGGACCATGCCGGCATCGCCACCCAGATGGTGGTCGAGCGCGAGATGGCCAAGGAAGGCAATCAGGGCCGCCGCGATCTTGGCCGTGACAAGTTCGTCGAGCGCGTCTGGAAATGGAAAGAGGTGTCCGGCGGCGCCATTGTCTCCCAGCTCAAGCGCCTGGGCGCGAGCTGCGACTGGAGCCGCGAGCGCTTTACCCTGGATGAAGGTCTCTCGAAGGCGGTCACCAAGGTCTTCGTCGATCTTTATCGCGAGGGGTTGATCTATCGCGACAAGCGGCTGGTGAACTGGGACCCGCAATTCCAGACGGCGATCTCCGATCTCGAGGTTGAGACGCGCGAAGTGAAGGGCCAGTTCTGGCACTTCCGCTATCCGATCGATGATGGCTCGACTTACCTGCATCCCATCGCCTTCAACGACGCGGGCGAGGCAGCAGAATGGGAAGAGCGCAACTACATCACGGTCGCCACGACGCGGCCGGAGACGATGCTGGGCGACACGGCGGTGGCCGTGAACCCGGAGGATGTCCGTTACAAGGGTCTGATCGGCAAGCAGGTGAAGCTGCCGCTGGTCGGTCGTCTGATCCCGATTATTGCGGACGAATATGCCGATCCGAGCAAGGGCACTGGCGCGGTCAAGATCACCCCGGCGCATGATTTCAACGACTATCAGGTGGGCAAGCGTCACAAGCTGGAGATGATCAACATCTTCACCGATGATGCGCGCCTGAATGAGGCGACGCCCAAGGCCTATCAAGGGCTCGAGCGGTTTGCGGCGCGCAAGAAGATCGTCGCCGACATGGAGACCGCGGGCCTGCTGGCGCTGATCGAAAACACCACCCTGCAGCAGCCCTTCGGCGACCGATCCGGCGTGGTGATCGAACCTTATCTGACCGACCAGTGGTATGTCGACGCCAAGACGCTTGCTGCGCCTGCGGTGAAGGCGGTGGTCGATGGCGCGACCCGCTTTGTCCCTGAGCAGTGGGAGAAGACCTACTTCGAATGGATGCGCAACATCGAGCCCTGGTGCATCTCGCGCCAGCTCTGGTGGGGACATCGCATCCCGGCCTGGTTCGGGCCGGACAACCGGTTCTTCGTTGCGCCAACCGGAGCTGAAGCACTGGCGCAGGCGGAGAAACATTACGGCAAGCCCGTCACGCTCCGTCAGGACGAGGACGTCCTCGACACCTGGTTCTCCTCCGCGCTGTGGCCGTTCTCGACCATGGGATGGCCGGAGGACGCTGATCCGGCGCTCAAGGAATTCTATCCCGGCGCGGTGCTGGTCACGGCGTTCGACATTATCTTCTTCTGGGTCGCACGCATGATGATGCAGGGGTTGCACTTCATGGGCGAGGTTCCGTTCAAGGACGTCTACATTCACGCCTTGGTTCTCGACGAGAAGGGCCAGAAGATGTCGAAGTCGAAGGGCAACGTCATCGACCCGTTGGAGCTGATCGACGTCTACGGCGCCGATGCGCTGCGCTTCACCATGTCGGCGATGGCGGCGCAGGGTCGCAATATTCGCCTCTCGAAAGACCGCGTCGCCGGCTATCGCGCCTTCTCGACCAAGCTGTGGAACGCCGCGCGCTTCGCACAGATCAACGACTGCAAGCTCGATCCGACTTTCGATCCCGCCAAAGTCAAACACACGCTCAACAAATGGATCGCCGCTGAGATCGCGCGGACGATCAAAGACGTCAGCCAAGGCATCACCGCGTACAAGTTCAACGAAGCGGCAGGCGCAATCTACCGCTTCACCTGGAATGTCTTCTGCGACTGGTATCTTGAACTCACCAAGCCGGTGCTGGCTGGTGGCGACGAGGCCGCCAAGGCCGAGACGCGCGCTGCGACCGCCTGGGTGATCGACCAGATCGTCCACCTGCTACACCCGTTCATGCCGTTCGTGACCGAAGAGCTGTTCCAGTCGATGGACGCTTCACGTGGACTTCTGATTGCGCGGCCATGGCCTGAATTCGGCGAGACGCTCGCGCGTCCCGAAGCCGAAGCGGAGGTCGACTGGGTGATCCGTCTCGTCTCCGCGATCCGCTCGGCCCGCAAGGAGCTCAACGTTCCCGACGCAGCGAAAGCGCCGATGATTCTGGTTGGCGCATCGAAAGCAACCGAGGCGCGGCTTGCGACCTACAAGGCGCTGATCGAACGCATGGCGCGGCTCGACGCGATTACGCTGGCGAAGGATGCGCCAAAGGGCGCCATCCGCATCGTCCAGGACGAGGCGACGGCGTGCCTCGAGGTCGCCAGCCTGATCGACCTCAAGGCCGAGATTGCGCGCCTGGAAAAAGAGATCGCCAAGCTCAACGCCGATGTCGCCGGCATCGACAAGAAATTGTCGAACCAACAGTTTGTCGCCAAGGCGCCGCCCGAGATCATCGAGGAACAGCACGAGCGCAAGACCGCTGCTGCAGCTGCGCTGACCAAGCTCGGCGATTCGCTGGCGCAGCTCAAGGACGCCGGCTAGCCCGCTTCGGCTCTTCTCATCTTCAGTCAGTCGTGCTTGTTTAATACATATAAGCACAAACGATTGGGGTGGCCGCACATGAAGCGATTGAGGACCGCTCTTTTGGGAGCAACAGCGCTGGCGATCGCGTCCGCGGGTCTGGCCCAGACGCCGCCCGCCGCTCCGCCCGCCGCCCTGGCCGCTGCTCCGGCTGCACCGAGCGCCGGGCTGGCGCCGCCGCCTGATGCGCCGCCGGTCAAGTCACCGCCGCCGGGCCCCTATGCCGTGTCCGTCCTCGCCGAGCCGACGCTGACGACGCACACGGTCTATCGCCCTACCGACCTCACACCGTTCAAGGCAGCCAAGCGGCTGCCGATCGTGGCTTGGGGCAATGGCGCCTGCTCCAACGCCGGCCTCCTGTTTCAGACATTCCTCACGCAGATCGCCTCCAACGGTTTCGTGGTGATCGCCTCGGGCCCGAAAGATGCGCCGCTGCCGGCTTTCGCGACAGCGCGTCCTGGCCAGCCCGCGCCGCCGCCAGTCGATCAGAAGAACCTGCCGCCGCCGATGACCAAGGATGCCGATCTGGTGACCGCCATCGATTGGGCGATCAAGCAGAACGCCGACAAGGCCAGCCCTTATTTCGGCAAGCTCGACCCCGGCAAAGTTGCGGTGATGGGCCAGTCGTGCGGCGGACTGCAGGCAACAGCGGTCTCGGGCGATCCCAGGATCAAGACGACGGTGATCTGGAACTCGGGCGTGTTCAAGGCCGGCACAGCGCCGCCGATGAGCATGAGCGGGGCGACCAAGGAGAGCCTCAAGAAATTCCACGCGCCGGTGGCCTATTTCCTCGGCGGGCCGACCGACATCGCCTACGCCAACGGCAAGGATGATTTCTCGCTTCTCCCGACCCCGGGCGTGCCGGTCTTCCTCGGTTCGATCCATTCTGGCCATGGCGGCACCTACAACCAGCCCGGCGGCGGCCGCTTCGGCGAGGTCGGCGTCGCCTGGCTGAAATGGCGGCTCAATCGCGATAAGGCCGCGGCGAAATACTTCGAGGGCGCCGATTGCACCTTGTGCAAAGACCCGATCTGGGAAGTCGCCAAAAAGAACATGAAGTAGCTCGCGCGGTTTCGCTCCGCCCGGTTCCGACCTAAAAAGGCGCGGAACGAAGAGGCGGTTAGCATGACGAACACTTCCGGTTGGCGACTGCTGGTTCACGGCGGCGCGGGCGTCATGCCGCGCGGCGCTCTCCTCGCGGAAGAAGAAGCCGCCTGCCGCCTCGGCCTTCAAGCTGCGCTGGCGGCTGGCGCGCGCATTCTCTCGGGCGGCGGCGGGGCAATCGACGCGGTTGAAGCGGCGGTGCGCGCGCTGGAGGATGATCCCAACTTCAATGCCGGCCGCGGCGCCGTGCTTGATCGTGACGGTTTCGCCGAGCTTGACGCCGCCATCATGGATGGTCGCGACCGATCGGCGGGCGCGGTGACGCAAGTGCGCACGATCCGCAACCCGATCCTCGCAGCTCGCATCGTCAAGGATCACACGCCCCACGTCCTGATCGCCGGTCCGGGGGCGGTGCGCATCGCCGCCGAACACGGGCTGGAGATAGTTGATCCGTCCTACTTCGTCACACCGCGGCGCGAGGCCCAGCTCAAGCGGGCGCTGGCAGGCGAGGTGACGTTGGCCGACAAGCGCGGCACCGTGGGCGCCGTGGCGCGTGATGCAGCCGGCAATCTCGCGGCGGCGACCTCCACCGGTGGCATGGCCGCCAAGATGGCTGGCCGCGTCGGCGACAGCCCGATCATCGGCGCCGGCACCTATGCCGACAATGCTTCAGCTGCCGTCTCGGCGACCGGCCATGGCGAGATGTTCATTCGCGCCAGCGCGGCGCGAATGATCTGCGCCCGCATGGAGATCGAAGCGCTCAGCGCCGCCGAGGCTGCCCGGGTCACGCTCGAGGAAGTTAAGCTGATGGGCGGGGATGGCGGCGTCATCGTCGTCGGCCGGAGCGGGGATTGGGCTTTCGCGATGAACACCGACGGCATGTTCCGCGGCATGATTGACGCGATCGGCTCGCGGACGGCGATCTATGCTGACGAAACCTGAACCGCTCCGCATCCGCCTGACGCGGCTCAACCCGACGCATCATCGCTTCGAGGCGATCCCCGCCGATGGCGGGGTTACGATCCGCGAGCTCGAGACCCGGAGTTTTCTGACCCACGACCTGGTTCATTATGCACTCGAGAGCGAGGCGGGCCTGACCAATTCCTTCTACGGCCAGCTGGCGCGCGGACAGGATCATGAGGACATGCTCCAGCCGATCTCGGTTGAGGCGAGACAGACCGAGTTTGTCGTCGGACCGCTTCAGACGGCCATCATGGGCGAGGTCAATGCCGAGGCGTTCGTGGCGCGGATCCTCGAGGTGAAACAGCAGATCGGCGGTGACGCGCCGGCATGGCTGTCCTCGGAGCTGATCGAACGGGTGGTCAAACGTCTGCGCGGACTGCAAGGGCGATGGAAGGCCACGCCGTTCGGTGAGACGATGGAGCTGGTGTTTCCGCCTGTGGTGTTTCCGCCCGAGGCGTAACCGCCCGTCGGTTCGGGGCGCCTTCCGGCGTCATCGTAGTTCTTCGAGCCCTACGCCGCCAATCAACGCCGTCAATCAACGCCGTCAATCAACTTGGCCAGTCAATAAGCAAGCCACGCCCAGATTGTGGCGCGTCGCCCAAGTGGCCTGGGTCCTGACCCGCAAGTGACTTCCCATTCCTCGCTGGCCATTCCTCGCTGGCAGGTTCAGTCTCCATCGACGCCAACCTTGGAGCGACGCGATGCAGAAGCGCAAACTCGGAAAATCCGGCCTGGAGATTGCGCCGCTCGTGCTCGGCGGCAATGTGTTTGGCTGGACGGCGGATATGAAGACATCCTTTGCCGTTCTTGATGCGTTCGTCGATGCCGGCTTCAACGCGGTCGATACGGCCGACGTCTATTCGCGCTGGGCGCCCGGGCATCAGGGTGGGGAATCCGAGAGTGTGCTCGGCGACTGGATGAAGGAGCGCAAGGCGCGCGACCGGATCGTGCTGATCACCAAGGTCGGCTCCGAGATGCCGGCGGGCAAGGGATTGAAGGCGGCCTATATCGCGCAGGCCTGCGAGGCCTCGCTGAAGCGGCTCAGGACCGATCATATCGATCTTTATTTCTCGCACTTCCCCGACAACGAGACGCCGATCGAGGAAACGCTGGAGGCGCACCAGAAGCTGCTGGCGGCCGGCAAGGTGCGAGCGGTTGGCGGCTCGAACTATAATGCAGCGGGCCTCAAGGCGGCGCTCGATGCGGGCGATGGCAAGACGCGCGCAACCTATTCGGTGCTCCAACCACACTATAATCTTCTGGTCCGCGATCAGTATGAGGGCGATCTCGAAAAGCGGTGCGCTGCGAACGGGCTTGGCGTGATCCCTTACTTTGCGCTAGCGAGCGGCTTCCTCACCGGCAAATATCGCTTCGAGGCTGACCTCAAGAAAAGCGCGCGCGGCGGACGGATGAGGGATCTCCTGCAAGGTCGGGGTCTCGACATTCTGGCGGCGCTGGACAAGGTCTCGAACGTGCATAACGCGACGCCGGCGCAGGTGGCGCTCGCCTGGCTGATGGCGCGGCCGAGCATCACTGCGCCGATCGCATCGGCCACCAGCGTCGCCCAGCTCAAGGAGCTGACGCCGGCGGCGGAGCTGAAGCTGACGGCCGAAGACATGCAAGCATTGGATGTCTGAGCAGGCTCGAACCGGCGAGACATCGCGCCGATCACCGCGCCCGATCACCGCGCCCCATCATCGTGCACATTCGACCGTTCACACGAGCCGGTCCGACGCTGGAGGCGAGGCTCCGGCTTCTGAGCGATCAACCTGCCTGAACGATCAACCTGCCTGAACGATCAGCAAAAGCCGAGCTTGCGCTCGGCCGCTCGGATGGTGAAACTCAAGCTCGGGGAACATCAACAGGTGGGGTTCGGCATGAAGTCTTTGGCAGCGTAAGGAGTGGCTCTGGCGCTTGCAGGTTGTGTCGGCGACGGGGTTGAGTTTGGCGGGGTTGAAAAAGCTGCGGTGCAGCCGCCGGCCACCATTCCCTGCAACCAGGCCAATCTTAAACTGGTGAAGCGGGGCGATTTCTATTTTCCCGGAGACATCATCGCGTTTTTCATGATCTCCGATCAGCGCAGCTGGCTCGAGCGGATGAAGATCGGCTTCGACGTGAACCCGTCCGGCGAGACGGTGAATGTCCGCTATGTCGGCCCGAAGCAAGCCCTCGAGCACGCCACCCGGCAGAAGCTTGTCCGCGTGGTCACCAATTCGATCGAGAAGTCGGCTTCTGCCTGGCCGGACACGCCCGGGTTCGCCACCGGGTGCGAGTATGAACGCACGTTCGATTGGAAAACCGTCGAACCCGCCCCTTGAGGCCAACGGCCTTTTTTCGCTTGGCGGACATGCTATAGCCCGGCTTCGTGCAATCGCCGGAGAGCCAACATGGCCGGGAAGAAGACTTGGGACAAATCGCGGATGCCCTCCCGGCATGTGACGATCGGGCCGGCTCGCGCGCCGCACCGCTCCTACTATTACGCCATGGGTCTTGGCACGAAGGAGATCGAGCAGCCCTTCGTCGGCGTCGCCTCGTGCTGGAACCAGGCGGCGCCGTGCAACACGGCCTTGATGCGCCAAGCGCAGGTGGTGTCCGAGGGCGTCAAGGCGGCGTATGGCACGCCCCGCGAATTCTGCACCATCACGGTCACAGATGGCATCGCCATGGGCCATGAAGGCATGCGCTCGTCGCTGGTGTCGCGCGAGGTGATCGCCGATAGCGTCGAGCTGACAATGCGCGGACATGGCTATGACGCGCTGGTCGGCGTCGCAGGCTGCGACAAAAGCCTGCCGGGCATGATGATGGCGATGCTGCGCCTCAACGTGCCGAGCGTGTTCCTCTATGGCGGCTCGATCCTGCCGGGGCTTCTCAACGGCAAGGAATTGACCGTGCAGGACGTCTTCGAGGGAGTTGGCGCCTTCTCCGCCGGCAAGATCACATTCGAAGAGCTTTGCCTGATCGAACAGCACGCCTGCCCGGGCGATGGCGCCTGCGGCGGGCAATACACCGCCAACACCATGGCCTGCGTATCTGAAGCGATCGGCCTTGCCCTGCCGCTGTCCTCGGCGCTGCCTGCCGTCTATCGCGACCGTGACCAGTATGCCCGCGCCTCAGGCGAAGCGGTGATGAACCTGATCGAGAAGAACATCCGGCCGCGCGACATCTGCACCCGCGAAGCGTTCGAGAACGCCGCGATCATCGTGGCGGCAACGGGCGGATCGACCAATGGCGGTCTGCATCTGCCGGCGATGGCCAACGAATGCGGGATCAAGTTCGATCTCGACGATGTCGTGAAGGTCATGCGCAAGGCGCCTTATCTTGCTGATCTCAAGCCTGGCGGAAAATACGTCGCCAAGGCGATGGGCGAGGCCGGGGGCGTGCCAATGCTGATGAAGACGCTGCTCGACGCCGGCCTTTTGCATGGCGAGTGCATGACGGTCACCGGCAAGACGATCCGCGAAAACTTGGCCGACGTCGTCTGGCGCACCGACCAGGATGTTATCCGTCCGGTCTCCAACCCCTTGTCGCCGACCGGCGGCGTGGTTGGCCTCAAGGGCTCACTTGCCCCGGACGGGGCCATCGTCAAGGTCGCTGGCCTCAAGGTGCAGGTGTTCCGAGGACCAGCGCGGGTGTTCGATGGCGAGGAAGCCTGTTTCGCCGCCGTTGAGAAACGCGACTACAAAGCCGGCGAGGTGCTGGTCATCCGCTATGAAGGGCCAAAGGGTGGGCCCGGTATGCGCGAGATGCTGTCGACCACGGCGGCGATCTACGGCCAGGATATGGGCGACAAGGTCGCGCTGATCACCGATGGCCGCTTCTCGGGCGCCACGCGCGGCTTCTGCGTCGGCCATGTCGGCCCGGAAGCGCAGGAGGGCGGACCGATCGCGCTGGTCAGGAACGGCGACATCATCGCGCTGGATGCGATCCAGGGCACGATCGAGATCGAGGTGTCGGCCGCCGAGCTCGCCGAACGCAAGGCCTCCTGGAAGCCGCACAAGACCAACTACCAGTCTGGCGCACTTTATAAATACGCACAAAGCGTCGGTCCTGCCGCGCAGGGCGCCATCACTCATCCCGGCGGATCGGCCGAAACCCACGTCTACGCGGATCTCTAGATGGCGGACGCCCAGCTCAAAGGCGATATGACGCTTGAGCAAGCCATGGACGGCCTGCCGCCGGACTTCGCTTTTTTTGCCGAGCGCTATCGCACGCAGATCCAGCCCGGCCTTGCGGCACGCGAGGACACGCGCATCGCGGCGCTGAAGAAGCAGCGGGATTTCGGGGTCTATGGCGTTCTGCTTGGCGCAGCGATCGCCGGGCTGGTCTTGTTCTTTTTTCATCATCCTTTCGGCCTCGTGGTCGGCGCGATAGCGGCCTTCGGTCTTTATGCCTGGGGCAGCCGTGAGCTGAACCAGCTAGGTCGCGAGACGAAAGTGATGCTGGTCGAGCCGGTGGTTCGCGAATTCGGGATGACGTATGAACTTGCCCCAGCGGCGCCGGCTGACATCATGCGCATGCGCGATCTTGGTCTGGTGCCATCGTGGGATCGCGCCGCGTTCGAGGACAAGCTCACCGGGCAGCGCCAGAATGCGCCGTTCGAGTTCTTCGAGGCGCATCTCGAAGACGAGCGCCGGACTACCGATTCGCGCGGCAATTCGCGGCGGGAGTGGGTGACGGTGTTTCGCGGCCAATGCCTGGTGGCGCGCTTTCCGAAGCCGTTCAACGGCGTCACCAAGGTCGAACGCGATCATGGGGCAATGAACTTCTTCGCCAAGCTCGGCCAGGGCATGCCGAAGGTGAAGCTGGAGGACCCGGTCTTCGAGAAGGCGTTCGAGGTCTACGGCGCCGACCAGATCGAGGCCCGCTTCATCCTGACGCCCGACTTCATGGAGCGCTTGCTGAAGCTGGAGAAGACGTTCGAGGGCAAACAGTTGCGCTGCGCCTTCCAGGGCGGGGAGATGCTGCTCTGCGTTGAGGGCAAGAATCTGTTCGAGCCAGGTTCGATGTATCGCAAGATGGATGATCTGAGCCGCGTCCAGGAAATGCTGCACGATTTTGCAGCGGTGTTCCTGCTGATCGACGCCATGGTCGCCCGGCGCACGCCGGAAGCGCTGCGGCCGTAGAGAGGGGTGGCCCTAGAGAGGGGGGGGCGGAGGGCGCCGCCTTTCGGGCGAGATCGGTTGATCTCCGCCTCCGGCGCCGTCTAGGGAGGTTCATGTCCCAGCCCCAGCCCGAACCGCGCAAGATGACCAACCCGATGACCAACCCGATGACCAAAAAGAAGCCCTTCCTCGAACTCGCGCTCGAACAGGGCCTGTTCGCGTCACGTTGGCTGATGGCGCCCTTCTATGTCGGCCTGACGGTTGCGCTGGTCGCCCTGCTCGTCGTGTTCGGCCAGGAGCTGATCAACAAGGTGCCCCAGCTCTGGTCGAGCGATCATGCGATGCACACGGAAGGGGCCATTCTGCTGGCGCTGACCCTGATCGACCTGTCGCTGGCCGCCAATCTCGTGCTGATCGTGATCTTTTCCGGCTACGAGAATTTCGTCTCGAAGATCGACATCGGCGATCACGAGGACCGGCCGGAATGGATGGGAACGGTCGATTTTTCCGGCCTCAAGCTCAAGCTGATCGCCTCGATTGTCGCCATCTCGGGCATCGCGCTGCTCAAGGCGTTCCTGGAGCTGGGCGACCCCAGCATGCTGGGGTCTGACCGTGTCTTCGGCGAGGCTGAGCAGATCCGCCTGATGTGGCAGGTCATCGTCCATATTACTTTCGTGGTCTCCGGCGTGCTCCTGGCCTTCATGGACTGGCTGACCAGCCGGTCGGGAAAACACTGATCGTTTCAGACAAGAAAAACCCCGCGGCGGACCGCGGGGCTTAAGGGATTCTCGGGGGAGAGAATGATCCTTTGTTGCGGTGCATCAGGGCGCACCGGGGCCCAGATAAAGGCAATGCGGCGGTCATTTGTGGCGGGAATGGGGCGGACCTTCGCAGCCGCACAGACAGGCGCCCCTACGGGCGCAGCGCCTTGGCGGCCTAAGGTGGGTTCGTCCTGATACGGGCGGTTACATTCTTTCGGGCGTCGCTATGCCGATGAGCCCGAGGACGCGCTCGAGCTGGCGCATCGTCGCCATTGCAAGGGCAAAGCGCGAGGCGCGTTTGGCGCCGTCGGTCTCGGAAAAGATCGGCGCTGTCGCCCAAAAGCCGGAGAAGGCCTGCGCCAGCGCGTAGGCATGCTCGCAGAGGATGTGCGGCATGCGCTTGTCGTAGGCGCCGCGCATCGCATCGCCAAAGCCGTCCAGAGCCAGCACCAGCCCCCGTTCGGCGTCGAGCTCGATCCTGACTGGGCCCGGCGCGAGCTGCTCCTCGGCGGCCCGGCGCTGCAGCGATTTCATCCGCACGACGGCATAGAGGAGATAAGGCCCGGTTTTGCCCTCGAACGAGATGAAACGGTCGAGATCAAAGATGTAGTTGGTCGTCCGGGCGTTCGAGAGATCGGAAAACTTGATCGCCGCCATCGCCACCTTGTGGGCGATGTCGATCTGTTCTGCAGGGGAGGCGTCTTCCCCGATGCCGGCTTCTTTCATGCGTTGAGCGGCCGCCTCGTCGGCCTGCGCGATCAGCGCATGCAGCTTGAGGACGCCGCCATCACGCGTCTTGTAGGGTTTGCCGTCGGGTCCGTTGACCGTGCCGAAACCAAGATGCTCGAGCGCGCTTTCGGGCATGTAGCCGGCGCGCTCGCTCGCGCGGAACACCTGTTCGAAGTGCAAGGCCTGGCGCTGATCGACGATGTAGAGCGAGAGCTCGGGATCAATCGAGCGCTTGCGGTCGATGATCGTTCCAAGATCCGAGGTATGATAGCCGATCGCGCCATCCCGGTTCACCAGGATGATCGGCGGCATGTCCTTCTTGTCAGTCTCCCGTGCGACCCGGACGATCCAGGCGCCGGCGTCGAACTCGGCAATCTTCCGCGCCTTCAGGTCTTCGACCAGCTCTGGCACGAAAGGTTCAGCGTCGCTCTCGCCCTTCCACAGATCGAAGCGCACGCCGAGGCTGGCGCATTCGCGCTCGAGACCGACGCGTGTCGCATCGCAGAAATGCCGCCACAGCGCGCGATAACCTGGTCGGCCTGCCTGCAGGTCCGCAGTCGCCCGGCGGGCAGCCTCGTGCACCATAGGTTCATAGGCGGGGTTGGGAATTTCCGTCCGGTCGGGCAGTTCCTTCTTTTCTTTGATCTTCGCCGACCACGCAGGATAGATCTCGCCAAGATCCTCCATGGTGACCGGGCTTGCATTTGGGAAGGGGCCGCGCGCGCCCTCGGCGAAATAGGGAAGCTCTGGTTTCTCGTGCGCCAGTGCGACGATCAGCAGGCCCATCTGCAGGCCCCAGTCGCCGAGGTGAACGTCGCTGGTGACGGTGTCGCCCATGAAGCGGAACAGGCGCTGCAGGCTGTCGCCGATGATGGTCGAGCGCAGGTGGCCGATATGCATTTCCTTGGCGACGTTCCAGCCGCCAAAATCCATCACCACGCGCCGCGACCGACCGACGGAGATTGCCCCGGCGCGTGGATCGGCTGCAATCGCCTCGGCGCGCTCGGCAAGGCCGGCTGGGGTGAGCTTGATGTTGATGAAGCCCGGGCCTGCAATCTCGGCTGCAGCGATCAGCGGATGACCGAGAAGACTGTCGATGACGCCCTGGGCGATCTCGCGTGGGTTCTTCTTGGCGGCCTTCGCCGCCGCCATCGCGCCATTGCACTGAAAATCGGCAAGATCAGGCCGGTCCGAGCGGCGCATGGCACCGAGCGCGGGGTCGAGGCCGAGCTTTGCGAACGCCGCGCCGGCGGCGTCCGACAACTGGCCGGCAAGGTCTTGTCTGGCGATCATGGGAAACTCAGGCGCAATCCGCGACGGGCAGGATCAATGGCGTGCGGGGGCGCCCGCAGGCTTCTTCACTTCCATCGTAAAGCGTTTGCCCGAGCGATTGTAGGCCAGTTGATCGGGCGTCAGCTCGAAACCGGTGATGATCTCGAAATTGGTTCCCGACACGGTCCCGGTGGCGCGCGGGATGATGATGCCGTCGACCTTCTCGGTCCGGCGCACAACGCTTGCGCCCTTCGGGAACTTCACGTTGACGCTGTAGTCTTCCTTGGCCAGCACGTTGCGGTCGCGCCGGGTCGCCGAGACGAAATAGGTGTAGGTCTTGGCGTCGCCCTCCGCCTTGGGCCCGCGGCCGAAGGCAAAGTCGATCTCGAGCTGCATGGTGATCGGTTCTTTGCCGACATACCGGCAATAGCCCCGCACGCCCTCGATCTCGCCGGTGAAGCCGACATTCTCGTGGCGCTCGGGTTGGCCGACCTCGACCAGGCGAGCCACATCGTAAAGTGCGCCCGGGACCGGGCAGGGTCCGACGTTCGGGCGCGAATCAAGCTGCTTGCCGAAGGTGCAGGCGCTTATCCCGAGGAGGGTCCCGGCAAGGATCGCGGTGACGCCCGCAAGTCTGGCCAGCTGGTACACTTTCACGCGCGACACCCCTGAAGGAGGAAAATGGGCCTGCGACCCGACGTCCCGGCCGTGCGCCGGGGCGATGCGGTCTGTTGCTGGTGCGTGATAGCCTCTAAAGACGGACACGCGCAACGCCGCACGCCACACCTGAAACAAGGCCGAATTTTGCCAGAGCAAATCCTGCCAGATAGGGCCTCTCCCCTGTCCTCCGCCTCTGGCCGCCCGCCGCTCCGGGTCCGGCTGGCCGCGCCGCGGGGGTTCTGCGCCGGGGTCGACCGGGCGATCCAGATCGTCGAACAGGCGCTGGCGAAATGGGGTGCGCCTGTCTATGTGCGCCACGAGATCGTCCATAACGCCCATGTCGTGCGCCGCCTTGAAGCCATGGGCGCCGTCTTCGTTGAGGAGCTTGACGCCTGCCCGGACGACCGGCCAGTGGTGTTCTCCGCCCATGGCGTGCCCAAGGCGGTGCCAGCCGAGGCGGCGCGGCGGTCGATGATCTTTGTCGACGCCACCTGTCCCCTGGTCTCCAAAGTCCATGCCGAGGCCCAGCGCCATGCCCGAAACGGCCTCCATACCCTGTTGATCGGCCATGCCGGCCATCCTGAGGTGGTCGGCACGATGGGCCAGACCGATGGCGGCGCGATGACGCTGATCGAGACGGTGGCTGACGCTGAGGCCTTTGAGGCCGCCGATCCCGCCAACCTCGCTTATGTCACCCAGACGACGCTCTCGGTCGACGATACGGCCGGCATCGTTGCAACCCTGCGGCGGCGCTTCCCGGCGATGGCCGAGCCGCGCAAGGACGACATCTGCTATGCCACCACCAACCGCCAGGAGGCGGTCAAGGCGCTGGCGGCAAGTTCGCAGCTGGTCCTGGTGATCGGCGCGGCCAACTCCTCGAACTCGGTGCGGCTGGTTGAAGTCGCCGAGCGGGCAGGCGCTGGGGCGGCCCGCCTGATCGCCTCAGCCGAGGATATCGACTGGCGCTGGTTTGAGGGCGTCTCGACGCTCGGTCTGACCGCTGGCGCCTCGGCCCCGGAAACCCTGGTCCAGGGCGTGATTGGCGCCTGTCGGGCGCGCTTTTCCGTCACCGTCGAGGAAGTCGTCACGGCGCAGGAAGATGTGGTGTTCCGGATCCCCCGAGTATTCGAAGGGGCCTGACCCCAGTTTCTCTTGGTCTCGTCTGGATCTGGAGACCCGCCCGCCCATCGGTCCGCGCTCAAAGGTCCTGTCGAATCCACTCGACCTCGTTTACTTCCCGGTTAGAATAACGAACAAATATAAACTAAGACAAACATCAGTAGAAAAATGCATAAAACTTGCCAGACTTAGCGATTGCTTAGCCTGTCTCGCGTAAGTTCACCATCAAAGCCGACCAGAGCGGCAAACAAAAGAGATGGTGGTGGTGATGTTGAACGCGAAAGTCCGGGAAACCGGCGTTGAAGAAGCTGTCGAGCAGTCGTTCCTGAAAGCCCTGTCGTTGCTGGAGCAGGCGCACCGTCGTCTCCACGACGTGGTCAAGGACAATCTCGAACGTCACGGCGAGCGTTCGCTGACCGGCGTGCAGGCTCTCCTGCTCTACGAGATCGGCGACACCGAGACCCCCGCCAGCGCGCTGCGCGCTCGCGGCGCCTTCGCCGGCACCTCGATGTCCTACAACGTCAAGAAACTGCAGGAAGGCGGCTACCTGCTGCAGTCGCGTTCGAACGATGACCGCCGCACCGTGCGCCTCAAGCTGACGCCCTCGGGCAAGGCCGTCCGCTCCCGCGTCCGGGACTTGTTCGAGAAACAAGCCTCGGCTCTGGAGCCCACCGCCTCGGTGCGCGCCGACGACCTCGAACAGCTGAACAAGACGATCGCCCGTCTCGAGCGCTTCTGGTCCGACCAGATCCGTTACCAGCTCTAGTCTTGGTGTTTGATAGACCCCGGCCTGATAGTCTGGGGCTAGTTACCTGACGATACGCCGGCCTCTTGATGAGGCCGGCGGTTCTGTTTTTCCGGCCTGACGTTGGCGCCGGCGACTTGGCGCGCCGTGCGCGCTTCCTCGGCGTGCGCACCAGAGAGAATGCCGGCGAGCGAATAATTGCCCTCATGGCAGGCGACCTCGTAGATCGGCTCGTCGGTCCGCCGCATCAGAAAATTGACCTTCATCGGCGTGGTGTAGGTCGCCGTGTCTTCGACCGTGTAGCTGTAGTCGATCTCGTTCGGCGAATTGAAATGCAGGCGTTCGACGACCTTGCGAGGCGCCTGGTCGGCGGCGGAAGGCGGGGTCGTGGCTTCGCGCAGCAGCAGGCGCGTCTCGATCGTTAGGTCGTCGCCGTCTCAGCGGGCGATGGAATCTCCGGTCCACGTCTGTACGGCGTCGGGCCGGCTGCGCCCGTTGATCTCGATAATGCGCACGTCGCCGATATCTTCCGTCGCGATGACCATACTGGCCGGCGTCTGCACGATCCTGCGGTTCTGGTTGCCGGGCGAGATGGTGAACGGTGTGGCCCCCGACCCCCGGACGCAGCGCTCTGAAGGCCCGCGCGCTTCCGGGCCTTCGGCGCGATCAGAGGCGGCCTTCACGACCTTGGCGAGGTGCTTCGCAGCCTCCGTCAGCGGCCGCTTGCCGTCGACAGGCTCGACAATCAGCGAGGTGCGGACCCCGCCTCCGGCCGCCGGCAGCAACGGTCCCCAGTCGAAGTCGACATCGGGCGACAGATTGCCCGTCGCCCTGATGCCGGCATCCAGCGCCGCGACCAGGGCCGGCGCGCGGTCGGCGGGAATTACGGTGGCGCCATCGGCTTCATTTGGCCGTTCGAGCGGCGTGCGCCACTTGGTGGACCACACGCCCTGAAAGTCCGGATGGCCGTCCGGCGTCCGCGGGACGGGTTGCTGGGCGTGGGCGGTCGATCCGACCAGGATGAGCGCAAGCAACGCCATACGGATCATGGCTTGCCCGTCCGGTGCGAAAGCGGGTCATCGGGCGTGCGGGGAATTGGCGCGGTCTGCGCGGCCGCTGCACTGGAAGAGGCCAGCGCCGCAGCTAGCAGCAGGCAGGCTGTCATTGGTCTCTCCCCGAACGACACTTCCCCAGGAGCAGTTAACCCAGGAGCAGTTAGCCCAGGAGCAGTTAGGACGAGTTGAGGACAGCTGGCGATAGACCTCGGCGCGTCGGTCGCCAGAGATCGCCGGAGATTGCCGGTGCGATGCAAGCGTGTGCGGACGAGGCGAAGCTTGGCTCACACCCTCCTCACGCAGTGTTGCGCTCAGTTGCGACTTGGTCGCAATTAATCTGCGACAATCAGCAGGTTCATTCTGACTTCAATCAAACCTACGACCTTCCCATCTGGCTAGGTGGAATCTAGACTGTGTCTAGTCGGCGTAGGGAGCGGTCCGTGATGAGGGCCGGTGAACGATGAAGCATCTGGCGTCCTTCGAAAACGCGCTCGCAGACATCCGCTCGGAAGGCCGCTACCGCGTCTTCATCGATCTCAAACGCCATCGCGGCGCCTTCCCGAAAGCCTCGGTCCGCCACGAAGACGGCCGTGAGCAGGACGTCACCGTCTGGTGCTCGAACGATTATCTCGGCATGGGCCAGGACGCCGATGTCATCCAGACCATGCATGAAGCGGTTGACGCCTTTGGCGCCGGTTCAGGCGGGACGCGCAACATCTCGGGCACCACCCGCTATCACGTCGATCTCGAGCGGGAACTGGCGAGCCTGCACGGCAAGGAAAGCGCGCTCCTGTTTACTTCAGGCTATGTCTCGAACGACGCCACCTTGTCGACGCTGGCGAAGATCATGCCCAACGTCATCATCTATTCGGACGAGTTGAACCATGCCTCGATGATCGAGGGGATCAAGCGGGCCCAGTGCGCCAAGCGCATCTTCCGGCACAACGACATGGGCCATTTGCGCGCCCTCCTGGAGAATGATCCGGCCGACGCGCCGAAAGTCATCGCCTTTGAATCGGTTTATTCGATGGATGGCGATGTCGCGCCGCTGAAGGAGCTCTGCGATCTTGCCGACGAGTTTGAAGCGATCACTTATCTCGACGAAGTCCACGCCGTGGGCATGTATGGCCATGAAGGCGCAGGCGTCGCCCAGCGCGATGGCGTCATGGACCGCATCACGATCTGCGAAGGCACGCTGGCCAAGGCGTTTGGCGTGATGGGCGGTTATATCGCCTCGAAATCGGTGATCATCGATGCGATCCGGTCGACCGCGCCGGGTTTCATTTTCTCGACCTCGACATGCCCGGTGCTCGCCGCCGGCGCGCTGACCTCGATCCGCAAGCTGCGCGGCGATTTTGGCCGCGATTTGCGCAAGATCCACCAGGCCAAGGCCGAAATGCTCCGCCAGAAACTGATCGCCGCCAAGCTTCCGGTGATGATGGCCGACACCCACATCGTGCCCCTGCTGGTCGGCGACGCCGAACGCTGCAAGGCGCTCTCGGACACCTTGCTTTTCGACTTCGGCATCTATGTGCAGCCGATCAACTACCCAACCGTGCCCAAGGGCGCCGAGCGCCTGCGCTTCACCCCATCGCCGCTCCACACCGAGGCGATGATGGATGAATTGATCACCGCGCTGGTCGCGATCTGGGCGCAGCTCGGGCTCAAGCGCGCCGCCTGACGCTTCGCGTCGCGACGCGCATCGACCTCCCCGATTGACTGGCTTATGGCTTGAAGCGCGCGCCGGTCAGAGGCGCAGCAAAAGGGGCGTTTGTGCCGGATATCTTCCTTTCCTACAGCCGTGAGGACCAACCGGTTGCGCGGCGCTATGCCGAGACGCTGGCCGCGCAAGGCTTCGAGGTCTGGTGGGACACGGCGCTGCGCGGCGGGGAGGCCTATGACCAGGTCACCGAGAAGGCGCTGAAAGAGGCCAGGGCGGTTCTCGTGCTGTGGTCGAAGACGTCGGTGGAGTCGCGCTGGGTTCGGTCCGAGGCGACGCTGGCGGACCGCAACAAGACGCTGCTGCCGGTGATGATCGAGCCCTGCGACCGGCCGATCATGTTCG
>JANMWT010000315.1:0-8770 GCA_031394145.1 Alphaproteobacteria bacterium
ATGACGGCGCGAACCGCTGCATCGAGGCGTTGGGGAAGGTCATCTTCCAAATAGTCGTTCATCAAGAACCCTACCGTGCCGCGATGCATGCCATAGACGGGCAGACGGTCGGCATAGCGCTCACGCAGCGTCTCCAGCATCCAGCCATCGCCGCCGAGCGGCACGACGATGTCGGCCGACTCGACCGGGCTTTGCCCATAGCGTCGCACCAGCCGCTCCAGCGCCTGCTGCGCCGTCGGCTTGGCCGAGGCGGTAAAATAGATCCTGAGACCGGCTGCGCTCACCGTGCGCATCTCCTTGAATTCAGGCCCAGCATAGAGCGGTTTTCGGTAAACAACGACAGAATGCTGAGGTCACGCAATCTTGGCGCCGGCCGCCTCGCCCGACCGGCAATCATCGGCTATAAAGCCGCGGATATCGAGGAAACTTAGCCGTCTTGGCCCCGAGGGGCCGCCGGGCGGCCTGCTCCCTGGAGGCTGGAATGGCCGACGACATTAAATCGATCAGCGTCCGAGATCGGGTGAGCGCTGAGGAATGGAAGGTCCGTTGCGACCTCGCTGCACTTTATCGTTTGGTTGCCATCTACGGATGGGACGACTTGATCTTCACCCACATCTCGGCGCGGGTTCCGGGGCCGGAACACCATTTTCTGATCAACCCTTACGGGCAGTTCTTCGGCGAAATCACCGCCTCTTCGCTCGTCAAGATCGACCTCGAGGGCAACATCGTCGAGCCGACCGAGTATTTTGTGAATCCCGCGGGGTTCACGATTCACTCGGCCATTCACGCCGCGCGCGAGGATGCAAAGTTTGTCCTCCACGTACATACCGACGCCGGCATCGCTGTTTCCGCCACGAAGGAAGGCTTGCTGCCGATCAGCCAGCTGGCGCTGACCGTGCTGCCGCGACTTTGCTATCATGAGTATGAAGGCATCGCCCTCGACCTCGGCGAACGCGAGCGGCTGGTGCAAGATCTCGGCGACAAGACGCTGATGATGTTGTGGAACCACGGTACCCTCGCGGTCGGTGAGACGGCGGCGCAGTGCTGGCTCGGCATCTACACGCTCGAGCGCTCCTGCCAGATCCAGGTGATGGCCTCTGCGCAGGGTCGCGAGCACATTCGCATGGCGCCGGACGCTGCGATCGAAACGGTCCGCCAGCAGGTCATGGGCACGATGAACATTGCCGGCCCGCTCGCTTGGCCTGGTTGCCTCCGGAAGATTGATCGCGAACTACCGGGTTACGATGTCTGAGCGCACGACCCGGCGCGATTGAGCTGCTGGCGGGCGGGCGCGCCGAGCGCGGGACGCCGGCAGCGATCTGGCAAGCCGGCAACGAGGCGCGCGGAGATTTTCGACGACTGGTTGACTGGCTATGGTTCAGCAGTCTGTAACGCCAATCTCTGTAACACCAATCTCTGTGACGCCAATCGATGAGCGTGCAGGCCTGCGTTTCAGCCGGCGCGGTTTTCGGGGGGGGCCTTGAGGGAGAAGCGGCTGGCTCGCTCCCATCTGCCGTTCGCGGTCGGCGACGCTACTTTTCTGTGGCGATCAGCAGATAGGCGATCACATCGCGCCGATCGCTGGGATTGTCGATCCCGTTGAAGAACATCTTGGTGCCGGGCAGGTAGTCCTTCGGCTTGCTCAGCCACTTGTCGAGCTCTTCGGCCGTCCACTTGTCGTGTGGGTTGGCGGCCATAGCGGCGGAGTACTTGAAGTTCGCCTGGCTGCCGGTATGGCGCTCGAATACGTTGTGAAGATTGGGACCGGTCTTGTTGCCCTCGGTCGGGTCGGCAGAATGACAGTTGCGGCACTTCACAAAGATCAGTTCGCCATTCTCAAGGTTGGCTGCGTTATAGGGGGCCGGGAGGTCAGCCAGCGCGACGGTTCTGTGCGTGCCGGATGGAACGCCGCCGATCGGCGTCGGAGCGCTTGTCGCGGCGTCTGGCTTGCCTCCACAACCGGCCAAAATGAGGCAAGCCGCGAGCGCTGCCGGTTTCCAGTACATCGTCATGTCAAACTCCGAAGAGCGCGTCCCCTAGCGCGGCCGATCCTGTAGCTGTTACACACTGTGCAACGCCACCCGCCGGACCGTCCCCTTCCGGCAGCCGGTTTTCTCCTCCACTCCACGGGTTTCCGCAAGGGTATTGTATACATGACGCTCGCCAGCTGGCCCCGCATTGAGACCGAAGCCCATCGCATTGCCAGCACCGACCTGAGGACGATTGCGGCGCGCGCCACGCTGGAGGATTTCATCTGGCGCGCCCCGCACCTGGAAGCCGACGTCGCCAAGCAGCCGATCGACGCGGGCGCAATGACTGCGCTGATGGCGCTGGCTGATGAACGCAAGCTTTCCGAGCATATCGCAAAACTGTTTTCTGGCGGCATCGTCAACGCCTCCGAGCATCGCCCGGCCCTGCATTGGGCTCTTCGCGGCGGCGGCGATGCCATCCCGGCCGTCCAGGAAATGCGCCGGCAGGCGAGGACGGCGACGGCATTCGCGAGATCGACGCTGGCCGGCGGACTGGGATTCAAGGTTGCGAGCATCCTGCACATTGGCATCGGCGGGTCGGATCTGGGGCCGCGTCTGGTCTGGGATGCGCTGCGTCGCTATGGCGGGCCCGGACCCGAGATCCGTTTTTGCGCGAACGTCGATCCGGAGGACTTCGCCGAGGCGACCACCGGCCTTGATCCTGCAAGCACGCTGGTGCTGGTGGTCTCCAAGTCCTTCAAAACGCCGGAAACAGCGCTTAACGCGAGGCTGGCGCGTGATTGGCTGGTCAAAAACCTGGGTGAAGCAAGAGCCGCCGATCATCTCGCGGCCGTCTCCTCCGCTCCGGACAAGGCGATGGCGTGGGGCGCCGCCGCCGATCGCATCTTTCCGATGGATGAGGCAGTCGGCGGTCGCTACTCGTTCTGGTCGTCGGTCGGGCTGTCGCTCGAGATTGCCCTGGGCCCGGATGTCTGGGCGCGCATCCTCGCTGGCGGCCACGACATGGATCAGCATTTTCGCACGACGCCACTGAAGGACAACGCGCCAGCGCGGCTCGCCATGATGGACGTGTTCTTGCACACGGCGCTCGGAATTCCGACGCGCACGGTGCTGGCCTACGCCCATCGCCTGCGCAAGCTCCCGGATTTTCTTCAGCAGCTCGAAATGGAATCCAACGGCAAGTCGGCGCCCGATTCGCATGCGGGGCTTGTCGGCGACACGGCGCCAGTGGTGTGGGGATCGGTCGGCACCCTCGGCCAGCATTCCTTCCACCAACTGCTGCACCAGGGCACGCGTCGGCACGCCATCGAGTTCGTCGCGGCGCTGGACGCGGGTGCGGGCGACGTCGAACGTGGCCGCGCGCTGCTTGCCAACGCGTTCGCCCAGGCTGAGGGTCTGCTCGCCGGCCGATCGTCCGCCGACGCCGAGGCGCAGCTCAAGGCCCAGGGGCTCGACGCCGCCAAGGCTCACGCCCAGGCGCAACACATGGACATGCCGGGCCGGCGCGGCTCGACGACCATCCTGCTCGATGATCTCTCTCCGGAGAGTTTCGGTGCGCTGATCGCGCTCTACGAACACCGCACGTTTTCAGCTGGCGTGCTCTGGGGGATCAATCCGTTCGACCAGTGGGGCGTCGAGCGGGGCAAGGTGCTTGCCGAGGAGCTCGAGAAGGCGATCGCCGGCGCCGACCCGGGCCGGCGCGATCCCTCGACGCTTCGCCTGGTGAAACGAGCAGGTGAGCGTCTGACGTAGGCGCGGCCTCTATTCTTCGGGAATGCGCGCCCACAGGTCGGCAAGTGGCGCCGGGCAGGCGAGGTTGAAGGTGCGATCGAGTATCTCGCCAAGTTCTTCTGCGCTGGAGATGGCCCATACGATATCCGCCGCGCCGCGAGCGCGCTCGGTCAGGCGTCGATTGACCAGGTTGAAACGCACCCCATTGGCCACCCGCTCTGCCGACAACATCTTCGGGAAACGCGAGAGCGGCGAGGTCGAGGTGTACCAATTCGCCATCGCATAGTCGGCAGGATAAGCCGGCGTGAGGTTGAACAAGAAGCCGGTCCGCCAGGCGCCCGCCTGATGCATCTCCAGCGCTGTCAGCCCATCAATCTCGCGCAATCGATAGACGCCGGCCGGCGTGATCTGTTCGGCGCCGATCTCCAGGCGCAGCGGCGCATCCTGCAAGTGAATGCCAAAGCCAACATCGACAATATGGGGCCCCTCGGCGAGGTCGACCTTCAACAGCATGTGCGTCGCCGGCGTCATTGGCGCATCCATGCCCGACACCCAGCGCACACGCGCGCTCAGCGGGGTTACGGCAAAGCCGATCGCCCGCAGCGCCGCGCCGAAGACGGCGTTCTGCTCAAAACAGTATCCGCCGCGCCGTCGCCCGACCAGCTTGGCCTCCAGCGCAGGCAGATCAAGCGCCGGCGTCCGGCCAAGAAGCGGGTCGAGATTTTCGAACGGGATGGCCGACACATGCAGCGCGTTGATTGCGCTCAGCGTCGCAAGGTCGGGCTTGGCCCGACCGGCAAAGCCGATGCGGCGGAAATAGGCAGGAAGATCGAATGCGTCTGACATGTCGGGGTTGATGCCCCGCCAAGGCTCTCGGGCGCAACGGCGCGGCAGGTCAACTTGTTCAACGCGATGTGGCGGTCGTGATCGTCCGCGCTATTCGCCGCCTGGGGTCTTGATCCGTACGCGCGCCTTGGCGGTGCGGCCGTCTCGGTCGACGACCGCAAGCGTATAGAAGCCGGCTGCTGCCGGCCGCCAGACCGGCTCACCAGCGACATTGCGGCCCAGCGGGTGGCCATCGGCGTACCAGTTCAGCTTGCCATGTCCCTCAGCGGCAAGGACGAAGTCGCGATGTTCGTCATCCGACCAGACCTCCGCGCCGTTCGGCGGGAATAGAATGTGAGGCGGTTGGTTCTCGCGATCAAAATGCGCCATTGGCGCGGGTGGGGCGCGCTCGCTGTCGTCCGGCCTGCGCAGGGCAGGACCCGAGGCGCGCGTCGGCGTCGCCCGAACGATAGCGTCGAAGGCGTCGAACAGGGCAGGCAGGGCGCCGGCGCGACCGGTGACGCCGGCGCGGGGCGCGCCATCGGCGCGGCCGGACCAGACGACGACGGCATAGCCGCCGCTAACCCCCGCCGCCCACGCATCGCGATAGCCATAGGAGGTGCCGGTCTTGAAGGCGATTTCCGGCGCCTCCTGTGTCAGCTTGGCCGGCATGCGGCCGGCCGGAGCAGGGCCTCCCGCCAAGATCTGGATGATCTGCCGGGCGGAGGGGGCCGACATGATCTGGACCGGTTGCGGCGGGTGTTTCTCGGCCGCGTCGGCCTCAGTCTTGAGCCACACCAGCGGTTTCGATTGGCCGCCGTCCCCGAGCGCGGCATAAAGCAGCGCCAGATCGCGCACCGTCATCCCGGCGCCGCCGAGCGCCACGGGCAAACCAACATCATCCTCGGCGTTCAGCGGCAGCGTCAGATCGGCGCCGGCAAACGACAGGGTCGCGGCGAAGCGGCGTGCGCCCACAGCCTCCAACGCTTCGACCGCCGGCACGTTGAGCGAATGCTGCAAGGCTTCGCTGACCGTCACCTCGCCGCGGAAGACGCGGTCAAAATCCTCTGGTCGGTAGCTGGCAAAACGGCGTGGCGCATCAGCGATGCGGGTGCCGCCGGATGCGACGCCGTCATCAAAGGCGATGCCATAGATGAATGGTTTGAGTGTCGAACCTGGCGAGCGTGCGCGATTGGTAAGGTCGATCCAACCGCCGGGACCGGCGCGGTCGGACGATCCGACTAAGGCGCGAACCTGCCGGGTTGCGATATCGACGGCGACGATCGCGATCTGCACGCCCTCACGCGAGGTTCCGGCCGAGCGCTTGGCCAGCGCCTCCATCTCCTTCTGCAAGGTGATGTCCAACGTCGTCTGGATATCGCCCTTTGCATGCGCCGCGCGGGCGCGTCTCACGGCTTCCTCCGAGGCGTGCCAGGCGAAGGCGGGAAAGTCGCGGCGTCTGGGCGCGGGATAGTCGGCTGACTCAGCGGCAAGGTCTTTTGCGAATACGCCTTGGGCGGCGAGGCGGTCGAGCACCCGCTTGCGTGCGATGACAGCGTTCTGGGGATGGAGGTCCGGCCGCCGCGCCTCGGGCGATTGCGGCAGGGCGATCAGCATGGCGATCTGGTCGGGAGAGAGGTTGTCCGGTTCGCGCCCGAAATAGGCCCATGACGCAGCCCGCACGCCCTCGAGGTTGCCGCCATAGGGGGTGAGCGTGAGGTAGAGGTCGAGGATCTCATCCTTGGTGAAGCGACGCTCGAGTTGAACCGCGCGCAGCGATTCGACGATTTTCGATCCGATATTACGCGGTCGCGGCTCGAGCAGACGGGCGGTCTGCATGGTGATGGTCGAGCCGCCCGAGACAATGTGACCGGCTGAAATCAACGAATTCGCAGCGCGCGCCATCGCCTGAAAATCAACGCCGCCATGGCTGCGGAACCGCTTGTCTTCGTAGGCCAGCAACGAAGTGATGAAGTTGGGGTCGATATCCTTGATGTCGGCTTTCAGCCGCCATTTGCCGTCCTCGACCGGAAAAACCCGCAGGGCGGCGCCGCGCGCATCGACGACGACGGCGGAGGCATCCGTCATCTTGTGCAGCGGCGGCGGCAAAAGGAAATCCGCGGCCTCGAGCGGCAGCAGGACGGCGAGCACGAGGAAGGCGATGCGCTGGCGCCAGGTGAAGTTGCGCCACAGCCTGCTGAGGCGCTCGCGCGAGCGCCTCAGGAAGGCGAGAAAAGGCCGGAGGCGCCCCAGCATCGCGATGCTCACCTGCTCCTGTAACGCAACCTACCTCTTCGCCACCGTGATCTGCTGTGCGGCAGTCCGGCCGAAGGTTTCGGGGCGGTACATGTCTTGCGCAACCGCGCCAGGCATGGCGAACGCGCCAGGCGTCACTGCGCGTACCATGTAGGCTACTGTCGCCGGCTTGCGGTCATAAAGATCGACAGCCGCAACGAAGCGATCGTCCCGCGCTTCGGCGATCTTCGGCGCTGTGACTTCGCCGAGGAATGCGTAAGGCCCGGTCTTGCCCGCATCTTCAGGGCGCAGCACGGCCTCGATCTCGAAGCCTGCTGGCAGGAGGTCGGCGATGATCAGCGGTGTGGTGCGTTGTTCGGAGGCCTGCACCGAGATCTCGACCACGATGCGGTCGCCCTGATGGAACGATGATCCATTGAGCGCCTTGCCTTCCGGCGTCCACAATTGCTTGTCCATCGTCAGCCCGTCGAACGCCGGCTTCGGCGCGGCGGACGGCGAACCGCGAGCGATCGAGGTGACCCACACCTGACCCGTTCCCCGGTTGGTGAAGGAGGGCGGCGTCCTGGCCTGGGTGTCGTTGAGCTTGAACACGCGGCCAGCGGTTACGGCATCGGCCGCGCCGGTCACGGCTACGGTCACGCTGGCCTGCCCGCCAGAAAGCGCGTTGGCGGCGAGCAGGAGGAAGGCTTTTTCCTGTGTCGTCAGGCGATCCGGTTCGGGCAAGTCCTGGCTGACGCGGGCCGCGAGGCGGGTTACCCGGTCCTGCATCTTGGCTTCGGCGGCCAGCGCCAGCACCCCGGCGAGGTCGCGGCGCGATGTTGCGTAATAGTCGCCTGAATTGACGTAGCCGAGCGCCTTTTCCGCCTGGTCGAAGGCTGACTTGGCGCGAGCGTTGTCGCCGATCATGTAAAGCGCTGCGCCGATTTGCGCCTTGGCAAGCGGGCTTGGGATGCGGCTCAGGCGCTCATCGTGCAGATAGCGGAGGCGCGATTTGTCCATTCGTCCGCCCCGTGCAAGCACATAGGCGGCATAGGCGATCGAGCGATCGAGCAGCAGTTTCTTGGTGTCAGTGTTAAACTTGCTCTCATAAACGTCGAACGCATATTCGGAGGAGTAAGTGTTCTCGCGCACCGCGAACGCTTCCAGCGCGTCATACGCCTTATCGAGCGCGGCATCGGGAACGACATAGCCGAGCGCCTTGGCGCGAGCCAGGAAGTCGGTGGCGTAGGCGCCGAGCCACGGGGTCGATTCCTGGTCGCCGACGCGCCACAGACCAATTGCGCCATCCGCGCTTTGCCGGTTGAGCAGGGTCGAGATCGCGCCCTGGATTTGGTTCTTGATGTCGCTGGACGATTTGCGCCCGGCGAGTGCAGCCATCTGGTCGGCGTAGAGCAAGGGCAGAGCGCGGCTGACTGTCTGCTCGGTGCAGCCGTAGGGATATTGCTCGAGCGATTCAAACAGCGCGGCTGCATCCATCGGAATGGGCGAGAACGAAATCTGCGTGCTGCCCGAGCCCGGTACAAAGCTGGCCATCGCCGCCAGGTCCGGCGTGAAGCTCTCGCCGGGCTGCAGGGTGCGGCGCTGGACATAGCTTGCCGGTAGGTAAGCCGAGCGGGTCTGGATGCCGTAGGTGTGGGTAACCGAGAAGTTCGGGCCGGTCACTGCAAGCGCCGATGTCCTGACGACACAAAGCGGGCGAGCTTACGAGGGGACAGTCACACTTTCTGCCGATGGTGAGTCATACTTCGTGATGACGCCGGCGGGAGCCGGATGACATTTTCAAAGTCGCTGGTTGCGTCTGTTAAGAAAAATGCGGCACCGGATCCAGTAGCGGTGACGGCCGCTCCAGTTGCACCGGTCGTGACTTCCTCGGCGATTCTTCCCGTACCTGCAGTTTCCAGATCGGTCGATCCTTTCGAAACTCGGGCCGAACAGTGGCGGGCTGATCAGATCGCCGCCGTGCGGGC
>JANMWT010000329.1:0-7917 GCA_031394145.1 Alphaproteobacteria bacterium
CGGCGTTGGCATGCGCAGCCATGCCGGCGTCGCCAAGACCATGTTTCAGGCACTGTCGGCCAAGGGCATCAACATCCAGGTCATCTCGACGTCCGAGATCAAGATCTCGGTGCTGATCGACGCCAATTATACCGAGCTTGCGGTAAGGGCTCTTCACACCGCCTATGGACTGGACGCCGACTAGAGGCAGGCGGGGGCGCCGAACGGAGCGACCTTGAGCGATCGCGGCAGACCTGGCGACAAGGGGATGACCCCCAACCGCCCGCCAACCGGGGGGGGCGCCCGCCTGCTGCTGAGCCGGCTGCGCGCCCTGATGGCCAATCAGGCCCAGGACCCGCAGCGCCTTGACCGGGTGGTCGAATTGATCGGCAACACCATGGTGGCCGACGTCTGCTCGATCTATCTCCAGGCCGAGGACAAGTCGCTCCTGCTGATGGCGACCAAGGGCCTTGCCAAAGAGGCGGTTGGCCGGACGCGCCTGAAGGAGAATGAGGGTCTCGTTGGCCTTGTCTCCGCGACCGCCCGACCGTTGCGCTTGACCGACGCCTTCAGCCACCCGCGCTTTTCCTACCGGCCTGAGACCGGCGAGGACCCGTTCCACTCCTTCCTTGGCGTTCCCATTCTTCGGGGTGGTCGGGTGCTCGGCGTGCTGGTCGTGCAGAACCGCACCGAACGCGTCTATGACGATGAGGAGGCCGAGGCGCTGCAGACGGTCGCCATGGTGCTGGCCGAGCTGGTCTCGGCCGCCGCCGACCAGCTCTCGGCCGGCGTGCGCCAGACCCGACCTGTCGAACTCCATGGCCGGACGCTGAATGAAGGCCTCGCGATCGGCAAGGCGCACCTTTATGACCCGGTGGTGCCGCCCGCCCGGCTGTTCGCCGCCGATCCCGAAGCCGAGGAACTCCGGCTCAATGATGCGCTCGACGCCCTGCGGACCTCAATTGACGCCATGCTGACCCGCGCCGGCCCGGTGCTGTTCGGCGAGAGCCGCGACGTGCTCGAGACCTATCGGCTGTTTGCCCATGACCCATCCTGGGCCGGCCGGTTGGTCGAGGCGGTGCGATCGGGTCTGTCGGCTGAGGCGGCGGTTGACCGAGTGCGGCGCGAACACCGGGCGCGCCTGGAAAACGCCCGCGACGGCGCGCTGCGCGAGCGCCTTCATGATCTTGAGGATCTCGAAAACCGCCTGCTGCGCCAGCTCGACGGCAATGACGGCGGCGGTCGTGAGGCGCCCAAGGGTTCGGTGCTGGTGGCCAGCCGGATCGGTCCCGCCGAGCTGCTGGAATATCGCGACGCAGGCCTTGCTGCGGTGGTTCTGGAGGAGGCCGGAGCAGGCTCGCACGCCGCCATCGTCGCCCGCGCGATGGGCGTACCGGCGATCGGCGGTCTCACCGGCCTGGTCACCCGGGTCGAGGATGGCGACAACCTGGTGGTCGATGGCGAGCTTGGCGTCGTTCACATCCGGCCGGCCGTCGACATGGTCGCCAACTACCACGCGCGCATTGCCATTTCCGACCAGAAGCTGGAGGAGCTATCGCGGCTGCGCGACCTCCCGGCCACGACCCTCGACGGCGTCGAATTCGACCTGATGATCAACGCGGGCCTGTCCTTCGACCTCGATCACCTGGACGAGGTGGGCGCCAAGGGCGTCGGCCTTTTTCGCACCGAATTCCAATTCATGGCGTCTGAGACCATGCCGGGCCTCGATGAACAGTCCAATTTCTACAAATCGGTGATCGATCGGGCAGGCGACCGGCCGGTGGTGTTCCGCACCATCGATCTCGGCGGGGACAAGGTCGCCCCCTTCATGGGCCGGCGCGAGCGCGAGGAGAACCCGGCTCTGGGGTGGCGGGCGCTGCGTATGGCGCTCGATCATCCCTATTTCTTCCGCCGCCAGCTGCGCGCCCTGATCCGGGCCTCCCGCCGCAAGACCTTGCGGCTGATGTTTCCGATGGTGACGACTGTCGAAGAGTTTGAGGACGCCCGCCGGCTGCTCGACGCGGAGATGGAATGGGCGGTCAAGTTCGGGCGCGATCTGCCCAACAAGGTGTTGGTTGGGGCCATGGTCGAGACCCCGTCGCTGGCCTTTTCGATCGACAGCCTGAAGGGCAAGGCCGACTTCCTCTCGGTCGGCACCAATGACTTGATGCAGTTCTTCTTCGCCGCCGATCGCGACAATGCGCGCGTCACCTCCCGCTACGATATCCTCAGCCGCCCGGCGCTTCGTCTGCTACTGCGGATGCGGCAGCGTGCCGACGAAGCCGGCCTGCCGATCACCGTCTGCGGTGAGGCGGGCGGGCGGCCGCTCGAAGCCCTGATGCTGATCGGCTTGGGTTATCGCAGGTTATCGATGCAGGCCTCCCGGATCGCGCCGATCAAGCTGCTGATCCGCTCGGTCGATCTCTCAGCTCTGGCGCCGTGCGTGCAGGCGGTGGTGGAGGGCGGCGACCAACCGATACGTAACCAAATGTTAAGCATCGCCAAAGACTTCGGCCTCACGATTTAGCATTGTGATTGAGCGGCCTCAGGCCTAGATAATTGTAATCATCTGTTAGGGCGGGCGGGCGTAAAGGCGGAGTAGTCGTCCTCATGTGGGACCGGACTTTTCCGTTTCGGAATTTTGTATGAGCGGCGTGGCGAAAGACGAAACCGGTTCTCCCTCGACAGATCATGAACCGGTGACAGCCGCGCCTGAAGGCGTGACCGTCGCCGAGGGAGAGACCTCCTCGCACGCCGCCGATGCCGATGCCGAAGCGATCGCGTCCGAGCACAAACTTCCCGAGCTTCACATCCCCGAACTTCGGTCTGCCGATCACAAGGCTGACCACAAGGCTGACCACAAGGCTGACCACAGGTCAGGCCGCCGCGCGCCGCACCTGCGCGTCGTCGCCGACAACGATCCGCACGCAGAGAGCGCAACCCCGGAGCCTGCGGCCCAGCGCATCGGCGCCGTGATGCGCGCCCAGCGCCAGCATCTTGGCTTTGACCTCGATGCGGTGAGCAAGGAGACGCGGATTGCCGTCTCCCACCTCCGCGCCATCGAGGACATGACGCCCAACGTCATCGGCCAGCCGGTCTATGTGAAGGGCCATATCCGCACCTATGCCCGTCACCTGAAGATGGATCCTGATGCGGTGCTCGCCCAGTACAAGGACGAGTGCGCACTTCTCGCCGACCCTGAAAAACAGGATATCGCCCCGCCGGTCTCGACGCGGAAGCTGCCGGTCGCGGTTCCGGTGTTCGGTCTGCTGATCGTGGCGCTCATCGGCGCAGGCGGCGTCTTTGCCGTCATGCAGGCGGGAGACAACAAGGGTCCGGTGGTCAAGACCGGCCCCGCCAAGGCTGGTGAGGCGACGACCTCAGCTGCGATCGATGCCTCGACTGTACCGGTGGCGCCGCCGCTGCACATCGTCGCCATCAAGGATGCGCGCATCGAAGTGCGCGGCGCCGATGGCACCAAATTCCTCGCCCGCGCCTTCGCGCCCGGGGAGAGCTATACCCCGCGCGTCGGCGCCGGCTGGACGGTGACCACCAGTGATGGGGCCGCCTTCGAATGGCGCCTCGGCGACCAGTCGCTCGGCCTGCTCGCCCTGGCAGGCCCGGTCTATGCCCAGAGCGTCGACCTCGCGATGAAGCGCGTTCCGATCGCTCCCGTGGTGGTTCCAGGCGCGGACGCCTCCATCCCCTCGCCGCTCGAGGCGAATGCTCGGGCGCCGGCTTCAGCGAGCGGCGCATCGCCATCGGTATCATCTGCCCCGGCCGCGGGGCAGGGCCTCGCCCCGAAAGCCGTTGGCGCTCCCGCCGTTTCCGCCTTGCCCGGCGCGGTGAAGCCCAAGCCCAAGATCGCGGCGACGCCGACCGGTCCGGCCCAGGCCCGCACGCCGCCGCAGATTGGCACCGCGCCGGTCCCAACCTCGGCGCCAGCCGCCAACCCGACGCCGGTCACCGACCCGTCCTTGCTGGCTTACCCGCCAGGCTAACCGCGCGGCGCCAGGCGTCTTTCGGCCGCTGGCCTCCGGGCTTTACGGACGGCTCAACTCGGGCCACATCGTCGGGCCAAGTCCTTAGGATCGGCGGAGCAGTCCTTAGGATCGGCGGAGCCCTGAGATGAGCGGCGACATCAACTCGATCCGGCCCTGGCGCACGATCACGCGGCGCAAGTCGCGGGCGATCCGCGTTGGCAATCTGATGGTGGGCGGGGACAACCCGATCACCGTCCAGTCGATGACCAACACGCCGACTTCGGACGCCAAGGCCACGATCGCCCAGATCCGGCGGCTCGAAGAGGCGGGAGCTGACATCGTCCGGGTCTCGTGTCCGGACGAAGCGTCGACCGCGGCGATGTCCGAGATCGTGCGCGCCTCGAAGGTCCCGATCGTCGCGGACATCCATTTCCACTACAAGCGCGGCATTGAGGCGGCCAAGGCCGGCGTCGCCGTCCTGCGCATCAACCCGGGCAATATTGGATCGACGGCGCGCGTGAAGGAAGTCATCCAGGCGGCCAAGGATCATGGCTGCTCGATGCGGATTGGCGTCAATGGCGGCAGCCTGGAACGGCATCTGCTGGAGAAATATGGCGAGCCATGCCCCGATGCGATGGTCGACAGCGCGCTCGAGCACGCCCGCATCCTCGATGACAACGATTTTCACGAATACAAGATTTCGGTGAAAGCCTCCGACGTGTTCATGACGGTGGCCGCCTACCAGAAGCTGGCCGAGCTTACCGACGCGCCGCTGCATCTGGGCATCACCGAGGCGGGGGGCTTTCGCTCCGGGTCGGTCAAGTCTGCAATCGGCATGGGCTCGCTGCTCTGGGCCGGCATCGGAGACACCATCCGGGTATCGCTCTCGGCTGAACCCGAAGAAGAGATCAAGGTCGGATTCGACATCCTGAAATCGCTCGGGCTGCGCACCCGCGGCGTCAACATCATCTCGTGCCCGTCGTGCGCGCGGCAGGGCTTCGACGTCATCCGCACGGTCGAAGCGCTGGAGCAGAAACTGGCGCACATAACCGAGCCGATCTCGCTCTCGATCATCGGCTGCGTCGTCAACGGACCCGGCGAGGCGGCGATGACTGACCTTGGCTTCACCGGCGGGGGCAAGGATGCTGGCATGATGTACGTGTCAGGCCGGCCCGATCATAAACTCGGCAATGCCGAAATGATCGAGCGCATCGTCGCCCAGGTCGAAGCCAAGGCTGCCGCCTTGCGCGCAGCCCGCGAGCCCAAGGCGGCCGAGTAGCGCCCGGGCCGCGCCCGGGCCGCGACTGGCCATTCGGCGTCTGCGAAAATTTCTGCTAGTCTGCAGCGAGGCTGCATTCAACCGAGGGGCTGCCCGATGAGCACAATCCGGCTGGGCGTGATCGCACTCTTCGCCTGTTGCGCCGGGCTGACGCCCATGGCCGCCGCAAAGGCGCCGGTCGGATCGCCGAAGGCGCCCGCCGCCCAGGCCAAAGCCTCAGCGGAAACCTACGCCGCGCCGCGAACCTCCTTCGGCCAGCCGAGCCTAGAGGGCTTCTGGACGCAGAATTTCCTGATCCTGATGGAGGCCTCACCCCAGATCCCGACGCTGGTCGTGCCTGAGGCGGCGGCCAAAGCCATGGCAGCGCAGGTCGCCAGCGCGATCGGCGGGGTATTCGACCGGCAGCTTGATCCTGAAGTGCCGGCGCTGATGCAGGCGACGGAGGGTTTCCCGATCGTCCGGGGCGAACGGCGCTCGCGGTCGGTCGTCGAGCCTGCCGACGGCAAGCTGCCCTACACCCCCGAGGCGCGGAAGGAAGCCGCGAGGGGCTATGGCGGGACCCGGGCCGACAATCCAGAAGAGCGACCCAACTGGGAGCGCTGCATCACCAGCCTCGGCCTCCCGCCGGTGAGCGGCATGTTCACGACCAGTGCAAACCCGCGCCACATCATCCAGACGCGCGAAGCCATCGTGGTGCACACTGAGTATGGCGATGAGGCGCGCATCATCCCGTTCTCGACAACCCATCGGCCCGTGGCGCTCTACTCCGTCCTTGGCGATTCGATCGCTCGCTGGGAGGGCGATACCTTGGTCATCGAAACTGTCGGCTTGCCCGAACATGACCGGGTGCGCGTCTTTACCAACCTCATCGTTCCGGGAACCAGCAAGGTGATCGAGCGGTTCACCCGCCTGTCTGACAAGGAATTGCTCTATCAGTACACTGTCGAGGATCCGACGACCTTCACCGCGCCGTGGCTTGCTGAGTATTCGCTCTACCGCACCGACCAACGCATGTTCGAGCATGCCTGCCATGAGGGCAATTACTCCCTCCCCAACATCCTCAAGGCCGAACGCGTGAAAGAAGCCCGCGCCGCGGCCAAGCCACCGGGCTAAGCCGGCTTGAAACTAGCTATACCCGCGCTGATCTGAAAGGCTGCCGAAGTTCGGCGCGAGGGGGGCAGGAATGCGGGGCAGCGGTGTCGGAGTGACAACGCTGGCGTTGATGGTGGCTGCCTGCACGCCCCTCGGCCTCAACACCGTCAGCACCAGCATCGCGCGCGAGGCGCCCGCGACGCCCGATGCGCTCGGTCCGTTCGAGGGAGAGCCGGCGGTCGCGAGCCCCGCGGACTGGACCCAGCGTCGGGCGCCGGCGTTGCGCCGGGCGTTTGAAGATCATGTCTATGGTCCGATCCCGACCGAACTGAAGGGCGCCGAGGTCAGTCGGCGCGTGGTCGATCCGAACTTCGCCGGCGGCGCAGGGGTGCTCGAAGAGATCGATGTGCGGGTCGGAGAGGGGGAGGATGCGCCCCGCTATCGCATCGCGCTGGCGCTGCCCAAGCGGGCGAGGGCGGACGCTCCCGTCCCCCTGATTCTCGAAGAAAACTTCTGTGGCAATCCCGGCACGATGGATTCGAAGCTCCTGTCGCCGCCGAAGACCAGCTGGTCGTGCGACGACCATGGCCAGATCGGCGCTGTCATCCGCCTGATCTTCGGCAAGTACATTACCCACGGACCCGACCGCGAGATCCTTGAGCGCGGCTACGCCTACGCCACGGTGTTCCCATCCGAGCTGGTCGATGATGGCGCCAAGACCGCGCAAGCTGGCCTCGACCGGTTCGCCAGACTCTTGCCGCCAGGTCGGCAGCCAACTGGCGCCGTCGCAGTCTGGGCGGCGACCTTCGGCTATTCGCTCGACGTGCTGGACAAGGATCTACGCATCGACGCCTCGCGGACTGCAGCTTTCGGCCATTCGCGTCACGCCAAGGCGGCGCTGGTTGCGGCGGCGGTCGATCCGCGCATCGAGGGTGTGATCGCGCACCAGTCGGGCAAGGGCGGAAGCACGCTGACGCGCTCCCATGCCGGCGAGAGCGTTGCGCAGATAACCAAGAGTTACCCCTATTGGTTTTCGCCGGACTACGCGGGCTATGCCGACAAGGAAGACGAGATCCCGATCGACCAGCACCAGCTGATCGCGCTGATCGCACCAAGGCCAGTTTTGTTGGGCAATGGCTGGAAGGATGTGTGGTCCGATCCCAATGGCTCTTACCGCGCCGCCATCGGGGCTCAGCCGGTCTATCGCCTGCTGGGCGCCAAGGGCCTCACGCAGACGGCGATCGGCGTTCGGGCGAAACGCCAGTAGGTAGCCGGTTCAACAGAACTGACGGGCGGAACCGATGCCCGTCACGACGCCGTCGCGAACCGTGATCGACACACCGAGGCCTCGGTGCCCGAGGAACCGTGACGGATCGCCGACCGAGACGTAGAGATGCGTGCCGCCCGGTAGCGCCTGGTCCTGGGGATGGAGCCAGTCCGCGTAGGCCGCGACCATCTCTGCCTCGGTGGAACCGACGTGGATGCCCTCCTCGGTGGCGATTCCCGTGGCTGTCGGGTCGGCCGGTGTGTACGGCTCGCCGCGATCGCCCCACGCTGACGACTCCCGGTCGCCGACCGACCACG
>JANMWT010000357.1:0-2321 GCA_031394145.1 Alphaproteobacteria bacterium
CGAAATCGCCGAGGTCAGGAGCGTGGCAAGAAGAAGAATGACGAGGACGGGCAGGGTCATGCGGGCGGGAATCGGGTCGGCAGGGGCGGAAGGCGCCTGATAGCAGGGCGCCGGCGCGGATGTCGAATGTCGGACTCTTGCCTCGAGCGAGTCGCGGGCCCACTCTTTCCTGAGTCGGAGGGAGGATCGGGCATGATCGTCATTCGAACCGCGCGCCGGACGGACGCCCCGGGCATAGCCCGCGTCCATGAAGCCACCTGGAAGGAGGCTTATCGCGGCCTGCTTGACGACGCCTACCTCGAAAGCCTGACCGAACGTCGCATGACGCCGCGTTGGCGGACCAATCTCGACCGGCGGGCCGAGAACCTCGATGACCAGATCTACGTCGCGATCGCCGGCAAGGAGGTGATCGGCTTCATCTTGGCCGGCGCTTCACGGGAGACATTTGCGCCGTGGGAAGCCGAGATCAGCATGGTCTATGTGCTGAAGGAGCACCGCGGCGTCGGCGTCGGCCGGACGCTGATGAAGACCGCCGCCGATCACTGCATCCGTCGCGCGATGTTCTCAGGCGGGTTGTGGGTACTGCGCGACAATGGCCAGGCGCGCGATTTCTACGAAGCGCTGAAGGGCGAGCATGCCGGCCGCAAGACGGACACGGTTGGCGGCAGGGTTGTTCCCCTTGTCGGCTATTACTGGCGCGACCTCGCCCAGCTGGCCGAACGCGCAACCCCAAGGGTGGCGATCGGGGAAGTCTGAGCCAACCGACCTGTCCTCCCTGGCTTCGCCGGTAAACCTCCCTGGCTTTGCGGGTAAAACCGGGCCGGCAAGCCGGTTATTTCCTGCGTTTGTCGCAGGGCAAATCCATTTACTTGCCTTCCTCCCATAGTTACGGACTAGGCCGTCAGAAGCAGCAATCGCCGCGTTGCGACGAACTCGACCGGACACGGGTCCGGGCCAAGGGTCCGCCGCCATTGGTCGACGCGGATGAGGTCAGAGGAGCCGTCCATGGATTTCGAATACAGCAAGAAGTGCCAGGAATGGATCGAGCGCGTCACCGCGTTCATGGACAAGCACGTCTACCCGAACGTCGCCACCTTCCACCAGCAGCACGAAGCGGGCGACCGCTGGACGACCCCGAAGATCGTCCATGACCTCAAGGCCATCGCGAAGAAAGAAGGCCTCTGGAACATGTTCATGCCGCCTCACAAGGAGCATGACAAAGGCGAGTGGCGCGGAACTGGCCTGACCAATCTTGAATACGCGCCGCTGGCCGAGATCATGGGCCGGGTGTCGTTCGCCTCGGAAGTCTTCAACTGCTCGGCGCCGGACACCGGCAACATGGAAGTGCTGCACTACTACGGCACCGAAGAGCAGAAAGTTAAATGGCTCGGGCCGCTCATGGCCGGCGAGATCCGCTCGGCCTTCCTGATGACCGAGCCGGCGGTCGCCTCATCGGACGCGACCAACATCGAGACGCGGATCGAGCGCAAGGGCGATGAATACATCATCAACGGCCGCAAATGGTGGTCGTCGGGGGTCGGCGACAGCCACTGCAAGATCGCCATCGTCATGGGCAAGTCCGACCCCAAAGCCGAGAAGCACCGCCAGCAATCCCAGATCCTGGTGCCGCTGGACACGCCCGGCGTGAAGGTGCTCCGCATGCTGCCGGTGTTCGGCTATGATGATGCGCCGCACGGCCATGCCGAAGTGCTTCTCGAGAACGTCCGCGTTCCGGCCGGCAATATGTTGCTCGGCGAAGGTCGTGGTTTCGAGATCGCCCAGGGCCGCCTCGGGCCGGGCCGTATCCACCACTGCATGCGCACCATCGGCTCGGCGGAAGTCGCGCTCGAGAAAATGTGCAAGCGCCTTCTGACCCGCGTCGCCTTCGGCAAGAAGATTGCCGAGCACTCGGTCTGGGAGGAGCGTATCGCCGAAGCCCGCATGGATATCGAGATGACCCGCCTGCTTTGCCTCAAGGCGTCGGACATGATGGACAAGGTCGGCAACAAGGGGGCGCAGAACGAGATCGCGATGATCAAGGTCGCCGGCCCTCGCGCCGCTCTCAAGATCATCGACAATGCAATCCAGGCCCACGGCGCCGGCGGGGTCACCACCGATTTCGGGCTCGCCAAGCAGTACGCCTCGATGCGCACCATGCGCCTCGCTGACGGCCCGGACGAAGTCCACAACCGCGCCATCGCCCGCAACGAGTTCAAGAAATACCGCGACAACGAGTATTCGGCGAAAGTCGAAGCCTAGCGGAAGATCGAGGGTGTGCGCTCCTAAATCCGCGCCTTTCCCTGCAGGAGACGTCTAGTCCC
>JANMWT010000407.1:0-9236 GCA_031394145.1 Alphaproteobacteria bacterium
GGTGGCGTCGTCCTGCATCTTGCCGTCGAGCATGGCGACGCCGGTGCCGTCGGGCATGACGTCAAGAATGCGCAGCGCAAACTTCACCTCGTCCGGATCGGGCGAGAAGACGCGTTTGGCGATGTCGATCTGGCTGGGGTGCAGCGACCAAGCGCCGGCGCAACCCATCAAAAAGGCGTTGCGGAATTGCTGCTCGCACGCGGCGAGGTCCGAGATGTCGCCGAACGGGCCATAGAACGGCTTGATGCCGGCGGTCACGCACGCATCGACCATCTTGGCGAAGGTGTAGTGCCAGAGGTCCTGCTGAGCGGTGGCGCGGGGCGAGCCATCCGCTTTGGGATCCTCGATCACGCGATACATCGGATGACCGCCACCGACACGCGTCGTCTTCATCGCACGGTTGGCGGCAAGGTCGGCTGGTCCGAGCGAGACGCCCTGCAGACGCGGGCTCGCCTTGCAAATCTCTTCGACCAGCGCCACGCCTTGCGCGGTCTCGAGAATGGCGTGGAACAGGATCGGACGCTTGACGCCTGCCTTGGCTTCCAGCTGGGCGACCAGCTGGTCGGCAAAGTGGATATCCCACGGGCCTTCCACCTTGGGCAGCATGATCACGTCATAGACGTTGCCGGCCTTGGTCACGATCTCGGTTACGTCGTCGAGGAACCACGGTGAGTTGAGCGGGTTGACGCGCGTCCACAGTCCGGTGCCGAGCTTCTTCCAGTCGACCATCCCGGCCATCTCGATGGCGCCGGCGCGAGCTTGAAGTTTCGCATCCGCCGGGATCGCGTCTTCCAGATTGGCGAGGATGACGTCGACCTTGGCCGCCATCTCGGGCGTCTTGGAGCGGACCTTTTCATTATGGCCTGGCACGAAATGGATCATCCGTTCGAGTCGGATGGGCAGGTCACGAAAGGGTTCGGGCGCGCCGATGGCGAGCGGTTTGAAGAATTGGCGAGGGGTCTTTTCGGTCATCGGGCGAGTTCCGGATCTGCGCCTTGCTGCAATGCATCAACCGGGCCCGCCGGGCAAGCCGGCGGTCGATTAACGCCGCGCCAGAGGGTGAGCCGCCTCCAGCAGGTCGCGCAGCTCATCCGTGACGACGTGCGTGTAGATCTGCGTCGTCGAGATGTCGGCATGGCCGAGCAACAGCTGAACCGCACGCAGGTCAGCGCCGCCGGCAAGCAGGTGGGTTGCGAAGGCGTGGCGCAAGGCGTGGGGCGTAACCCGGTCGAGGGTGATGCCGGCCTTGATTGCGAGGTCTTCCAGCAACTGGCCGAGCCGGCGTCGGGTCAGCCGTCCGCCGGCCCCGCGTGAGGGGAAGACAAAGCGTTCAGCGGTTTTGCGCACCGCGGACTTCGGCAGGAAAGTCTCACGGACCGCCATATAGACCTTGAGCGCCTCGAGCGCTTTCGAGCCCAGGGGCGAGATGCGTTCCTTATCGCCCTTGCCGCGAATGATCAGGTGGGTTGCCCCGCCATAAGGCAGTGACGACAGCGGCAGGTCGCAACATTCTGAGGCGCGAAGCCCCGCGCCATAGAGCAGCTCAAGCAGGCACACGGCGCGCACGTCGGTTGGCTCCGGTCCCTTCGCCGCCTCTATCAGCCGCGCCACTTCGTCTCGCGACAGCACATCGGGGGGCGCACGCTTCAGCGTCGGCCCGTCAAGGCGTGAGGTCGGATTGTCCGATCGCTCATTGTCGCCGAGTTGGAAGCGATAGAAACGTCGAAGCGCCGACAGCCGGCGCGCGGCGGTCGCATCTGACAGGCCGCGATCGGTGAGGTCGCGCAGATAGGCGGACAAATCACGCTCGCCAGCGTCGATCAGCGAGGACTGGTGGGCCTTCAAGAAGGCCGAAGTGTCTTCGAGGTCGCGCCGATAGGCTTCGATCGTATTGTCGGCGGCGCCACGCTCGGCGCGGAGCGTGTCGAGAAAGGCTTCGATGCGGCGGTTGTCGATCAAAGCGCTTTCCACGGTTGCAAGGCTTCCAGCGCAATGGCGTTGGCGTCCTTCTCGAGACCCGCGCTGCGCAGCGCCGCCAGCAAGTCGGCGAGGCCGGCGAAGGACACCGCCGAGGCATCCGGGCCAATCTGGGCGATGGCGGCCAGTGCTCCTTCGCCATAGGCGCTGGCGTCGAGCGCCGACTGAATGCGCGCGAGTGCGCCATCTGGAACGCCGCGGCCGGCGGTGCGCAAGGTGCTGAGCAACGAGCGAGCGGCGGGGTTGAGGGCGCGTCCTGCGCCGACATAGAGGAAGAGGGCGCGTGTGTTCTCGATCCGGCGCAGTTCGGCCTGTCGCTGGGCTGGCGTTGCGGCCTTGGCGGTGCTGTCAGGCGCGGGCGGCACAGCATCGAGCAGCCGGTCGAGAATGTCGGCCGGCTTTTCTCCAGGCGCGCCGGCGAAGCTGAGCATCAGATCGAGATGAGCGGCGGGCCAGAGATCGAGGGCTTCCGATGCGTCGGTCTTTTCGGCCCGTTCACTCTTGGGCGGCGCCTTCCTATCCATCACCTTGCGCCATTCGATGGCGAGCGGCAGGTCGCCGGCGGTCAGTGCGGCGCGGGCGAAGACTTCGGCCGAGGGTTGGGTGGCGTCGGATCTCGGCAAGGACTTCAGCTGGTCGCGCAAGGCGATCGCGGCGATGTGGAAATCGGTGGCGGTCTCGGCGCCCTTGAAGGCGGCGGCGAAGGCGGCGGCGCGGGCCTCATCGCCAAGCCCCTTATCGGCGGCGGCGGTCAAGGCCATCGCCAGGAAGTCGGCTTTCGGCCTCACCGCGACGCGCTGGCTGACAGCCGCCGGCGGATCGACCGGCGCATTGAGAATGGCGAAGGCGTCGGCGAGGGTGAGCCGGCCTGCATCGGCGGCGATGCGCATCGCTGCGCGTTTCTGCTCGAGTGTCGCATCCGGATGGCGAACAATGGCAAGCGCGATGTCCGGCGGTGTCGCACGCATGCCGTCGCCTGGGACCGACAGTTTTGCGAGGATCGAGATCGCAACCGAGAGGGGCGTGTCATAGCGACCTGGCGGTTTTGACTTGGCGGCGGCGCCGACGGTCGAGAGTGCGGCGATCAGCCAGGTGTCGACCTGGCCATCGGCCCCTTGTGTGTGTTCGGAAATGCCGCCGGCTGCGTTGAGATCACCGGCGATGGCGTAGCAAAGCGCGCGCACCGGCATCCAGGCCTGCTGGTCGGGGGCCCTGTCGGCGGCGCGGGCGCAGGCGGTCTGCGAGCGGCCTGCGGCCAGTTCATAGTCGCTGGCGAGCCGCTCGGCGCCCTTGCCCCACTCAGTCGCGGGAAACCGTTTGCGCAGGTCGATCGCGTGGTCGGTCTCGCCAACCAGTTCAATCAGGCGCAGGCGTTCAGGGATCAGGTTGGCCCCGTCCTTCGGGCCGCGGGCCGACGAGAGCATGATCCGCCGCAACGCCTGGCGCGCCGCGGGCGAGAGCGAGGCGGGCTGCAGATCCGACATGATTTGAGCAAGGGTGGTGGTGTCGGTGCCTGACCAGATGGTGCTGGCGAGCGCCCCGTCAGCCTTTCCGAGCCAACCGACGCTCCACGGATCCGTCTGGCCCAGGGGGGCGACCGCGACCGCCTCCTTTACGTCCCTCTCTTTTGGGGCGTCCCTGTCTTTTGGCGAGTCCCTGTCTTTTGGCGCCTCGATCTGTGCCGAGGCGGACCCGGTGAAGGCGGTCAGGAATGCGATGGCGAGGAATGCGAAGGATGCGGCGCTACTTCGGCCCCACATTGGTAGCCTCCACGCGGATCTCCTGCTGGGCAGGTTTTTTTGAATCCGCCTGGCTCGCGAACCAGAACACCGCTCCGATCACCAGAACCACCGCCACGCCGGCTGCGATCAGACGGATCGGCGCGCCGCCGCGTTTCTTCGCCCGCGCAAAGCCTCTTGCCATGGTCCAGCCTCCCTCGATCGATTGTCCCAGAACGACCCCGGCCGGTCCAGTCGGCTCCACAGCTGGCGCGCGCCAGTCAGCCCACCGAATCAGCCCTCCCAAGGCCCGGAAGTTGCTCGATTTCCGCGTCGAGTATAAGGGTCTGCTTCGTCACACAGGGCAAGTCATGGTCGTGTCGCCAGAGCTGAAGGGAGGGCCGGTTCCCGAACCGCAGAAGCCTGCCCAGCTTCTCGCGAAAACCATTGCGCTGATCGGCCTGATGGGCGCTGGCAAGTCGACGGTCGGCCGCAAGCTGGCCGAGACGCTTAATGCCCCCTTCCGCGATAGCGACGAGGAAATCGAGAAAGCGGCCGGTCTGTCGGTCCAGGAAATCTTCGAGAAGCATGGCGAACCGGAATTCCGTCGCGGCGAGCGCCGGGTGATCGAGCGCCTGCTGCAGGACCCGCCCTTCGTCCTGGCGACGGGCGGGGGCGCTTACCTTGATCCTTCGACCCGCGCCCTTCTGAGAGACAAGGCGGTGACCGTCTGGCTGCGCGCTGATCTCGATGTGCTGTGGAAGCGCGTGATCCGCAAGGAAACGCGGCCGCTGTTGAAGCGCGAGAACGCTCGCCAGGTTCTGGCCGATCTCAACGCCGCGCGCGCGCCGATCTATGCGCTGGCCGATGTCGTCGTCGACAGCGCCGATGGTCCGGCGGCCGACACCGTCAATGCGATCCGGGGAGCGTTGGGCTTAACATGAGCGCTGCGGACAAACGGGTGCGCGTCGAGCTCGGTTCGCGCAGTTATGACATCCTGATCGGACCAGGCCTGCTGCAACGGGCAGGCGAGCTGATCAAGCCATTGACGGACCGATCACGGGTCTTCGTGGTGGTCGACGCCATTGTCGCCGCTCTGCATCTCAAGACGCTGGCGGGTGGGCTGGCCGCAGCCGGCCTTGAGCCAATAGCGCTCGAAGTCGCGCCGGGTGAAGGCTCGAAGTCGATGACCTCGCTTGAATCGGTGCTCGATCGGCTGATTGCAAAGGGAGCCGAGCGCGACGATCTGATCCTGGCGTTTGGCGGCGGCGTGGTTGGCGATCTCACCGGCCTGGCCGCCGGGCTGCTGAAGCGCGGGGCCCGGTTTGTCCAGATCCCCACGACGTTGCTGGCGCAGGTCGATTCCTCCGTCGGCGGCAAGACTGCGATCAACTCCAGCGCCGGCAAGAACATGGTCGGGCTGTTCCATCAACCCGTCCTGGTGCTGGCCGATCTTGACGTGCTCGACACCTTGCCAGAGCGCGAGCGCGCCGCCGGGCTCGCTGAAGTTGCAAAATACGCGCTGATCGACGATCCGGCCTTCTTCGACTTCCTCGAGCGCAATGCCGCCGGCCTGCGCGCCGGAGACAAGGCGGGGCTGGCCGAAGCGGTTCGCGTATCGTGCGCCGCCAAGGCGCGCATCGTCGCGCTCGACGAGACCGAGAAGGCCGAGCGGGCGCTGCTCAATCTTGGGCACACCTTCGGTCATGCGCTGGAGCGCGCCAATCGCTATGGCCCCCAACTGCTGCATGGCGAGGCGGTGGGCGCCGGCATGGCGATGGCGATGCGGTACTCGGTGAGGCTCGGGATCTGTCCCGGCCAGGATGCGGCGCGGGCCGAACTCCTGCTCAACGCGTTGGGCCTTGCCACCCGTATCGAGGAGCTGGCCGGCGGCCCCTACCGCGCCAGCGAGCTCCTCGCCCACATGGCCCACGACAAGAAGGCCAAAGCCGGCAAGATGACCTTGATTTTGCTGCGGGGAATCGGCCGAGCCTACATCCATCCCGGCGCCGACCTCGAGTCGCTCGGCGATTTTCTCGCCGCGGAAACCGCGGTCGCTTCCCGTTCGGTTTAAAACCGTCTAGGGTTACCCCTGAAAATGGTGCGGTTGGACACGCAAATCGGGGGTTCGCGGCGCATGCTGCTGGCCGAGCGGACGCTTACATTCGCCAACCAGGCGCCGCAGATGCCGAACAAGAAGGCTCTCGGCAACAGCCTGCTGTCACTCATCGAGATGTTGGGCGCAGCGCGCTATGCCTGCCTCTATCTGCGGCGCGAACCCGGCGGCTACGTCATCGAGCGCTCAATCGCCAACGTGCCGCCGACCTTCCAGGAAGCCTATCTCGAACGCGGCTACGACGCGGCCGATCCGATCTTTCAGAACGCCATTCGCGGCGGCGCTTGCGGTTACTGGAGCGAGCAGACCCGCAATGTCGATCTCGACAAGGGCGGGCGCGAAGTGATGCGCATCGCACGCGACCACAACATGAATGAGGGCTTCACCAAGCGCGTCATGCTCGACAATGGCGGCATCGCCGTGATGATGGCGGCGGGGCAGGAGATGTCCCGCGATGACCACTCGCGAACCGCCCTGCGCATGGCGTTTGACGTCTTTGCGAATGAGGGCGCGCGCCTGCTCAAACTCTCAGGCGAGCCCCGAGGTGAAATGTCGTCGGGCGAAAGCCTGCTGTCGCGCACCCAGCTGCGCGTCCTGCTGATGCGGGCCGAAGGGCTGTCGAACAAGGACATCGCCTGCAAGATGGCGCGCAAGGAAAAGACCGTGGAATGCCACGTCACCGAAATCCTGCGTCGGCTCGAGGCGCGCAACATGATCGACGCGATCCGGATCGCGACCCTGCAACGTGTGATTGTCTGAACGACGCAGATCGGGTCGGAAGCCCGGGCGCCAGAAGAGAGACGGACGGGGGCGAACGCGCCAAAATTCGATGGGACTTTCAGGGTATGCCCCTATTTACCGATGGGGGTTCCCTTACGAAGCTGTATCAAATTGGGGGGGGGCCGATCGGCCAAGCCCTGGGCGACGAGGCGGCTTCCCTAGGGAAGTCGCCTTGTTGGTTTCAGGGCGCCACCCAGGCCGCCCTATGGGACGATGTCGTCGAGGCGGGGTCCTGGTCACGGCCCGTCAAACAGCGTGATCCTTCGGGCCGGGCCGGGCCGGGCCGGGGCGCGGGCGCTGGCGGCGCCTCGGTCACGCGCCAGCGGGCTCGCTCCGCCGCCAGTTCACGCTGCCGCCAGCTCGCTCCACCGCTTGCTCACACCGCTTGCTCACACCGCTGCGTGCTCATTTCGGCGGCTGCTCAATCCGCCTGGATCGAAAGCGCGTGAAGCCCGGTCGCGAACTCCACCGCCAGCGCTTGGTTTATTGCCCGGTGGCGGGCAACGCGCGACAGGCCGGCGAGTACCGGGGCCCTGATCCTGACCGCATAATGCGTCTCGCCGCCTGGCGCGGCGCCGGCATGACCGTGATGCAGATGCGACTCATCGTCGATTTCCAGCAAGTCAGGTGAAAAAGCTGCCGTTAGGGCGGCTTTCATGCGCTCGGTCCGGCTTGTCAATTCTTGTGGCATTAACTCCGGCATCCCATGATCGAAGCATGTCGTTCGCTGAAGACTACGCGCAGGGATACCGCGTCAAGTTCGTGGATATCCGCGTCAACCCCCCTGGAGGTCGGCGCAAGCCCCGTGAGCGGGGCGCCGAGGTGCGCCGCTGCGAGCAGAAAGGGTGTGATGATATCGGCGACTGCAAGGCCCCCAAGCCCTTTGCCGCCCGCATTCAGCCGGTGCCCGGCCAACGCATCCCCTCGCAGGACGATTATTGGTTCTGCCGCCGCCACGCGGCCGAGTACAACCAGTCCTACGATTTCTTCGACGGCATGACCGAGGCCGAGATCACCGCCTTCCAGGCCTCGGCCACCTATGGCCACAAGCGGACCTGGCGCTTTGGCGGCGGACCGATGGGCGGGGCCAAGTCGAGCACCTCCCATAACCCCAATCGCTGGCGTGGCCGCGGCTGGTTCGACAATGCCCAGGAAGCCAGCGAGCGTGGCCCCCACGTCCGCGACCGCACACGGCTGCAGACCCGAGCGCTGGACGAACTGGAGCTGCCCCACAATGCCACCCTTGAGCAGGTGCGTGAGAAGTATGGCGTGCTGATCAAGCGTTTCCACCCCGACAGCAATGGTGGCGACCGCTCGATGGAAGGCAAGCTCAACCTGGTGATCCGCGCCTACAAGGCCCTGAAGTCGAGCGGGCTGGCCTAGGCCGGAAACCGGCCGTCCAAGCAGTCCTCCCCACGCGCTTTGCCCATACTCTAGAGTCGGGGCGTGCAGAGCTAATCCTCGCGCCCGCGCAATGCTGCGTTGCAATGTGTCGGCCTGACCGCCTATCTTGCGGGCATACCAGTACGAGAGACTTCCTCCCATGTCCGTGACCGACGCCTCCGCTTCCGACGCCCTGCTGACGCTCGCCCCGACGAAGGAGGTCAGCATCCGCCAGACTTTCGGGATCGACATGGACGGCAAGGTGCCAGCCTTCGCCGACAAATCCCCCTATGTGCCGGATTTCGACCCGGCCTATCGCTTTGACACCCAGACGACGCGGGCGATCCTCGCCGGCTTCAAGCACAATCGCCGGGTGATGATCCAAGGGTATCACGGCACCGGCAAGTCGACGCACATCGAGCAGGTCGCAGCGCGTCTCAACTGGCCGCTGATCCGCATCAACCTCGACAGCCATGTCAGCCGGATCGACCTTGTCGGCAAGGACGCGATCGTCCTCAAGGACGGCAAGCAGATCACTGAATTCCGTGAAGGCATCCTGCCGTGGGCGCTGCAACGACCGATCGCTCTCGTCTTCGACGAGTACGATGCAGGTCGGCCCGACGTGATGTTCGTCATTCAGCGGATTCTCGAAGCCTCGGGTCAGCTGACGCTGCTCGACCAGAACCGAGTGATGAAGCCGAACCCATTCTTCCGCCTGTTCTCGACCACCAACACGGTCGGCCTTGGCGACACCACCGGCCTTTATCACGGCACACAGCAGCTCAATCAGGGCCAGCTTGACCGCTGGTCGGTCGTCGCCACGCTCAACTATCTCGAACACGACGCTGAAGTGGAGATCGTGGCGGCGAAAGTGCCGGATCTCGACCGGGCGACCATCGGCAAGATGGTTCGCGTCGCCGACATGACGCGCAACGCCTTCATCGCGGGCGACATCTCGACGGTCATGAGCCCGCGCACGGTCATCACCTGGGGTGAGAACACGCTCATCTTCGGCGACATCGGCCTCGCCTTCCGAATGACCTTCGTCAACAAATGCGACGAACTCGAGCGTCCGGCAGTCGCCGAATTCTACCAGCGCGCTTTCGCCAAGGAACTCCCCGAGAGCGCGGCCATGGTGAAAGTGGCCTAACCTTGCGGCCGGGCGATCCTCGGGCGGCGGGCTCTCCAGCCTCAGACCGGGTTGGGGCGCGCGCGCGTGAAACGCCGTTTCTGCGTCCGGTTTTTCTTTGGCGCCGCGAGGC
>JANMWT010000412.1:0-9217 GCA_031394145.1 Alphaproteobacteria bacterium
TCCCGATGCGCGCGCCAGCCTCGCGCCGCTGGGCCGGCTCGACCAGGACAGCCGCGGCTTGTTGATCCTGTCGGAAGACGGCGTGCTGGCCAAAGCCCTCATCGGTCCGGAATCGCCGATCGATAAGGAGTATCTCGTCACCGTAGCCGGCAAGGTATCGTGCGAGAAGATCGTCAAGCTGCGCCACGGGCTTGAACTCGACGGTCGCCAGCTCAGGTCGGCGAAGGTCAAGCAGGAAGATGTGGCCGTGCTGCGCTTTACACTGGTCGAAGGCCGCAACCGGCAGATCCGCCGCATGTGCGAGCTGGTGGGCCTTGAGGTGACTGACCTGATCCGTCTGCGGATCGGGCCCATCGCATTGGCCGATCTGCCGGAAGGCAAATGGCGTGTGCTGACCGCAGACGAGCGCGGCGCGCTGGTGGCGGCCGCCGCCCCGACATGACGCCCAAAACAATCGAGTTCCTCGATCCGGCACAGACTGCGCTCTACAAGGAGCGCGTCTCCGCCAAGAAATGGAAAGCCAAACTCGCCGAGATGGGCGTCGCTTAAGAAGCGCCCATAGGTGAAACACCGGCCGTCCCGCTCCCCGGGGACGGCCGTTTTGCGTTCAGAGCAAGATGAACGCGCTGAAAGCCAGCACGACCAGCGTGAGAAGGCCGAGGCCGACGATGTCGCTTGCTGTCAGCCTTAGCGCGCTATCGACCGGGCTCACCTTGGCTAACCGCCTCTCGCGCGCGATCAGGAAAAGCGGAAACGTCACGCTGATGGCGATGATGAAGCCGAAGATCACGTAGAGCCAGACCCATCCCACCCCCAGCCTGCGCGCCTCGGCGACCATCAGCACGGCGCCCGCCAGCAGGAAGAAGCCGATATCGACAGTGAATGAGCGCGACGCTGCGCTCGCCTTGAGGTCGAACAGGTACTGCATCGCCGGCCCGCCGCCGCCATACTGGAGGTTCTGGCTCCAGGTGGCGACCAGCGCGGCCAGCGCGATTGATCCATAGAAGATGCAAAGCATCTTGCTGACGCCAGACATGTCGGTTCTCCCCGGTCGCGCGGCGGACTTACCGCAGGCAGATATCGGATGCTCCGCCCTTGGCGCGATAGAGGTTTGCGACAATGGCGGGACGCTTCGAGGCCTTCGAGGCCGGCGTCAAAACGCCGAGCAGCAAGGGTCGGGGATCGGCGTTGCAGTAGGCCGCGTTGACGCCGTCGCGCGGCGCGGGCTTGCTGACCCCCGGCTTCATGGCCTGCCCGCGCGCTGCGAGCGATGCGAGGATGTGGCCGCGGATCGCTTCGCTGTCGCCCTTCTCAAGCACCACGCTGCAGGTTCCATCCGCCCACAGGGTCGCCGAGGCGCGGGCCATGGAGGCCAGCTGGAGCGTCTGGCTGGCCTGGCCGATCTTGTCATTCGACGGCTTGCCAGCGACCAGATAGTGCGACTTGGCCAGGATGAGGAAATCACCGCCATCTAGGATGACCGGCGGGCAGACCTGGTCGAAGACCACTTTCAGCGCTTCATCCCCTGAGGTCAGCGCCGCATAGGGCGCGCCCCCCCGGGTGATTCCATCCCTGTCCGGGCCGGAGGGCGTACCGCAGCCGGCAAGTCCAGCAGACAACAAAGCTGTCACCGCAAGAAAATTGCGCATGTCGCGTTTCCCTACCCAAGCGCCCCGCGACGGGGCCGCGCCAGACATTGCAGAATCGCACCGGTCGCGTAAATGAGCCGCATGACCGCTGCCGCCCCTAATCTTGCCCCCCTTCTCGCCCCGCAGGACGCCGCTTCGGGCAGGTCCCACGGGCTGAAAGCCGAAGAATACGAACTAATCGTCAAGCGGCTGGGCCGCCAGCCCAACCTGGTCGAGCTCGGCATCTTTTCGGTGATGTGGTCCGAGCATTGCTCCTATAAATCCACCCGCCGACACCTCGGCAAATTCCCGACCAAAGGCCCGCGGGTCATCCAGGGTCCGGGCGAGAATGCCGGCGTCGTCGACATTGGCGACGGACAAGCCTGCATCTTCAAGATGGAGAGCCACAACCATCCCTCGTTTATCGAGCCGCGCCAGGGCGCTGGCACGGGCGTGGGCGGCATTCTGCGCGACGTATTCACGATGGGCGCGCGACCAATTGCGCTGGTCAACGCGCTGCGCTTTGGCGACCCGAGCCATCCAAAAACCCGTTCGCTGGTCGCCGGCGTCGTCTCGGGCATCGGCGGGTACGGTAATTGTGTCGGCGTTCCGACGGTCGCGGGCGAGACACAGTTTCACAAGGGCTATAATGGCAACATCCTGGTCAACGCGATGGCCGTCGGCCTTGCCGATCAGGACAAGATCTTCTACTCGCGCGGCGCCGAGCCAGGGAACGCAATCTTCTACGTTGGCTCGAAAACCGGCCGCGACGGGATCCACGGCGCGACCATGGCGTCAGCCGAATTCTCCGAGGGTGATGAAGAGAAGCGACCGACCGTACAGGTCGGCGATCCCTTCACCGAAAAGCTTCTGATCGAGGCGTGCCTCGAGCTGATGGCGACCGATTGGATCCAGTCGATCCAGGACATGGGCGCCGCCGGCCTGACCTCCTCCTCCGTCGAGATCGCCGATAAGGGCGGCGTCGGCGTCGAGATGGACATGGACAAGGTGCCTCAGCGCGAAACCGGGATGACCGCCTACGAGATCATGCTGTCGGAAAGCCAGGAACGCATGTTGATAGTCCTCAAGCCTGGCCGTGAGGCCGACGCCAAGAAGATATTCGACAAGTGGGACCTCGATGCGGAGGTGATCGGCCACACCACCAACACCGGCCGCCTGGTGCTGAAACAGTCAGGCAAAGTGGTGTGCGATATCCCGGTGCCGCCGCTGTCGCAGGATGCGCCCAATTATGACCGGCCGTGGAACCCGCCGACGCCCGCCCCTGCGCTCGACATCTCGAAATTCCCCGAGCCAAAGGATTATGGCGAGGTGCTGGTGAAGCTGATGTCCTCGCCCGACATGGCCTCCAAGCGCTGGATCTGGGAGCAATATGATCGCCACGTGATGGGCGATACGATTGATTCGAGCCAGTCTGGCGGCGATGCAGCGATCGTGCGCATCCACGCCACCAACAAGGCGCTGGCGATCACATCCGACTGTAACCCGCACTATGTCGCCGCCGATCCTTATGAAGGCGGCAAGCAAGCGGTGGCCGAAGCCTATCGCAATCTCTCAGCCGTCGGAGCCACGCCGATCGCGATCACTGACAACCTCAATTTCGGCAACCCGGAAAAGCCCGACACCATGGGCGTGATCGTGCGCGCCATCGAGGGCATGGCTGAGGCCTGCCGCGCGCTCGACTTACCGGTCGTGAGCGGCAACGTCTCGCTCTATAATGAGACGGATGGCGTGGGCATCCCGCCGACGCCTGTGGTCGGCGGCATCGGGTTGATCGAGGATCTCTCGAAGATCACGACACTGAAGGGGGCGCGGGACGGAGATGCGCTGATCTTCATTGGTGAAACCAAGGGCCACCTCGGCGCCTCTGCGTATGCGCGCGTCGTCTTGGGTCTGGATGGCGCCGCCGCGGGCTCAGCTCCGCCGGTCGACCTTGAAGTCGAAAAGCGCAATGCCGCGCTCGTCCGCAAGCTGATCCATGAGGGACTTGTGCATGCGGTGCACGATGTCAGCGAAGGGGGCATCGCCTGCGCGCTAACCGAGATGGCGCTGTCGAGCGGACTGGGTGTTTTTGCTGACCTCTACGGACACTATATCGGCGCTCCGAGAGGGTTCGGGCCGGGCGCTTCGGTCCTGGGCATCCTGTTTGGCGAAGACAGCGCACGCTATGTCATCGCTGCGCCTCGGGCATCAACGCTCCGCATTCAGGCGCTCGCCAACGAGGCTGGCGTACCATGCAATTGTCTTGGCGATTCCGATGGCTTCTCAAAAGCCGAAGAGGCCGTCGGTTTCAATTTTGATGAGTTTGGAATATGGGGCGCACCCCTCGCCACTCTGCGCGCTGCGCATGAAGGCTGGCTGCCGACTTATATGAGCGGCGGCGCCTGACCATCCCGTAACCTGAGGAACGGGCCCTCCCCCCGATACGTTGCTTGACCAGCACAAGGGTTGGGTGACGCAAGGGGAGGACACCGATGTCCTGCTTCGCCCTAATCGCCGCGGTCTTCGCAGCCACCGTCTTGGGCGCGGGAGCGTGGGGCAAGCCCGCCGCCATGTCGTCCACACCGGCATCCGCGAGCGGAGCGGCCACCCCTCCAGCGACCGACACCGAGAACAACATCAAGCTGGCGCAAGACTTCGTAAACGCGGCGGGCCAATCGCGCCTTATCGAGATTGAGGCCAGCAAACTGGCGCTCGAACACGCCGCCAGCCGGGAGGTCAAAACCTTCGCCCAGAGCATGATCGATGATCAGACCGAGGCGGGCGAAGCATTGAATGCGGCGGCCGCTGCTTGCGCCCTCGCCCCGCCGTCCGAAACGCTGGATGACGCCCACCTGCGCCTGGTCAACGCCCTGACCCCGGAGGGGCCGGCTAACCGCTTTGACGCCGACTATATGCGCCTCCAGATCGACGCCCATAGCGACGCGATCAAGCGCTTCGAAGCCTATGCCAGGGACGGCCAGATTCCTCAGATTCAAGCCTTTGCAGAGGCCACGCTGCCAATGCTGGAGACTCACAAAAGCAAAGCCGAATCGGTCAATGACGCCCTCGGCACGGTGAAACCCAGCCAGATTTTTGAGCTAGATGCCCTTGCGGCTGTCGTCCATCGGGTATCGCGACGATCCGCTGCGACAGGGCATTGCCTCGCGCACTCGGCAGTTTACATAGACTAACTCGGAACAAGGGGACGACCGATGGCGATGGATCGCGCGACACTCGAGGGGTTCCTTCGAGAGGCGTTTCCGGATGCGCGTATAGCGTTGAAGGACCTCGCCGGCGATAATGACCATTGGAGCGCCGAAATCATTTCCGACAGCTTCCGGGGCAAATCTCGGGTCGCCCAGCACCAGCTGGTTTACGCCGCACTCAAGGGGCGGATGGGCGGCGCCCTGCATGCTCTTGCGCTCACCACGCGCGCGCCAGACTGAAGGCGAACTCCCGGTGACTCGCTTCAGTGACACATCCGTCGGCGTGCGGCGCCTGGGGTTCGGCGTCAGCGGACCGCATAGTTCGGCGCTGATCTCCCCGCGCGCCACCGAGGACATGATCGACGCCGCCTTCGCACTCGGCATCCGGCTGTTCGATACTGGCCCCTCCTATGGCAAGGGCGAGGCTGAGCGCCGACTGGGTTTGGCTCTGCAACGCCTGCCGCGCTATGAATGTGTCGTCTCGACCAAGGTGGGCATCCACACGGACAAGGGCCGCACGGTGCGCGACTTCTCGCCGGATGGCGTGCGGCGCTCGATCGATGCGTCGCTGAAGCGCCTCAATATCCAGCGGCTGGACTGGCTGTTTCTTCACGGACCTGCGCCCCAGGAGCTCTCCGATAGCCTGCTCAAGGTGCTCGCCGACGCACACACAGAGGGACGAGTTGGCGTCCTCGGGGTCGCAGGGCGTGGTCCGGAGATCGACGCTGCGCTGGCGACGGGCCAGTTTGGCGTCTTCATGGCGCCCGTGCATGCCGGTCTTGCGCCTTACCAGATCGACCGCCTGATGCGGCTCAAGGCCACCGGCGCCGAGCTGATCGCATTCGAGACATTGACCTCCACCCTGCCGCGCCTGCCGGCGCCAACCAGCGCCGGCGCGCTGTGGCGGCTGGGACGGAGCCTGCTCGGCCGCAGCAAGGAAACCTCGCGGGTCCGAAAGTCCGCCGCCGAAAGCCTGCTCTGGGCGCTCACCGACGGGGGGGCCCACCGGGTGCTGACGACCACCACACGGCTCGATCACCTCGAAGCCAACGTCGCAGCGGTGGAAAGCACTCAGCCCACGCTGGCCGGTTAACCCAGGGCAAGCTTGATTTGAACGCCGCGGACGCCTAGCTGAGGGTAGCTCTTTGCGCGAAAGGTCGGAATTCATGAGCGACGTCAATGCCCGCATTCAGGGTCTCATCGATTCGAACCCGGTCTTCCTGTTCATGAAGGGGACGCCAACCTTTCCCCAGTGCGGCTTCTCAGCGACGGTGGTATCGATCCTCGACCATCTCGGCGTCGCCTATGAAAGCGCCAACATCCTCGAGGACGCCGAGCTGCGCCATGGCGTCAAGGAGTTCTCGAACTGGCCGACCATTCCGCAGATCTATCTGAAGGGAGAATTCCTCGGCGGCTGCGACATCGCCAAGGAAATGTTCCAGTCAGGCGAGCTGAAATCGCTGTTGGTGGAAAAAGGCGTGCTGCAGACGGCGTGAGCGCGTCGGCCGCGCTGGACCGAGGGTTCAGTGCAGAGGGGGCGGTCTAGTTGACGCGAACCGACGGCGCCGTGAAAGCGCTTCTGGTGATGGCGTCCACGGCGCTCGGTGTTTGCCTGCCATCCGCTATCGGCCAAGCCGCAAAGGCTGGAGACGCCTTTTCTGCGGCGCCGGGCGCGAGTGAGCTGAGCGACATCGCGAAATACGCAGAGGCCACCAGTCTCTCAAAGCCGCGCACGCCGGCCGCTCTGGAGCGCCTGCTCAAGCGTCGCGACTTCTGCGGCGGGCGCATCAACATCGCTCGCAGAAAGAACGGGAGTGGCGATCTGGCGTTCGACGATGTCTGCGCGATTGTCGTGTTTACCTGCGTCGCTAATTGCGATGGCAAGCCGCTCGACTTCGAGTTTCCGATCTTTTCGCTGAAGCCCGCGGCTGTGCCCGGCGTCTCCGCCTCGGACGGCTACGCTATTTCAATGGCGAGGGAGGCCTATACGACGTGTCGCAATGTGGGGGCCTGCTCGTTCACGTTTGCGGAGCTGACGAATTCCAGAAAGCCAAGCCAGCATTACAATTCGCAGAGCAAGTCCATGGCGTCTTACGAGATGTCTGGCGGCTACGCGTTCGCCGGCATTTTCGGCAAGCGGCAGCAGACCGACGGATACACGATTCCGCGCACTTATTTTGACCCCAAGATGTGGCGCAAGAAGTCGCCGAACGCGGCGCCGTGATCTAGCCTGCGCGGGGGCGCGAGCCGAAGCGTGTCCTTGCGAGGCTTGAAATCATTCGCCGTCCGGGACGTTCGATGATCCGGTCGGATACCGCCGCAGCGACAATCGCGATCGCGATCGCGATGGCGCCGATGATCAGACTCTCGACGCTGACATGCGTCGCGCGCCGCCCAAGTCTGCCCACCACTTCGAAGAATCCCATCGCGACGATGATATGCACCATGTAAAGCGCGTAGGACACGTCGCCGAGATAAACGCTTGCGCGGTGCTCAAGAACGCCGACCACGCTTGAACGGGCGCGCTCGGCGCCCGCCGCCAGAAGCAGGACAAGAGCGATCAGCATCACCCAGTCCGGCGCGTTGGCGAACGCCAGGACAAGCACGAGAGCGAGAACCGCCAGCGTCGCATGTCGCATCCTGAGGATGGGAAGGCTGACGCCGTTCATCATCTCGCGCAGGCCGGCGCCAAGCAGGAATTCCGGCATGATGCGCATCGGCTTCCAACCGTCGAGGTGGGTCGACACGGCGCCCGCAACCGGGATCGCGGCGACATACCATCCGAACACCGCGAGGACGCCCATGGCCAGCATCAGTCGCGGCCAGCGCGCAAAAAGCATCACCAGCGGAAAACAGAGATAGGCGAAGAATTCAGCGCTGATCGACCAGCTCGGAAAGTTGAATTGCTCGCCTGCGCCGATCCAGGCGTGAACCATCAGGATCGCCGGCAACACGAAGCGCAGATCGTAGCGCTCCGGATAGTCGATGCTCAAGCCGACAATCGGAGCGATTAGCCCAAGGGCGACAAAGGCCGCCAGCGTGACGATGTGCATGGGATAGACGCGCGCGACCCGCTTGAGGACGAAACTGCCGTGCGAATAGGCGCCGGCCTGTATCTGTCCCCGGTAGACGTGCGCCAGGATGAAGCCTGACAGCATGAAGAAGAAATCGACCGCCAGATATCCCTTGTCCAGCACGCTCCACCCGACCGCCTCAGCGCCCAGATAAGGGCGGTAGTGGAAGAGCACGACCCACAGCGCCGCAAGGAAGCGCAGCGAAGTCAGCGCTTTCAGGTCGGCTGGAAAGGCCTGCGACATCGGGGACTGGGGCAAGGGAGGCTGAGGGCTGGGGGCAAAGGCTGGTTTTTAACGGAAATACAGTGCAAAAGGCGCGCCGGATGGCGCTGCCAGCGCGACCCCCTGTACCAGATTGGCGCAATGACCCGAACAACAACTCTCAACCAGCCAAAAGTCGGGATCGTTTCCCTCGGCTGCCCCAAGGCGTTGGTCGATTCCGAACGCATCATCACGCGCTTGCGGGCTGAAGGGTACCAGATTGCGGCCGACTACAAGGGCGCGGATCTGGTGCTGGTGAACACCTGCGGCTTTCTGGACAGCGCCCGGGAGGAAAGCCTGGACGCCATAGGCGAAGCGCTGAACGAGAACGGCAAGGTGATCGTGACCGGGTGCCTCGGCCACGAGAAGGACGTCATCACCAACCGCCATCCCAACGTGCTCGCCGTAACCGGTCCACATCAGTACGAACAGGTGATGCAGGCGGTGCACGACCATCTGCCCGCTCCCGACCATCCCTTTGTGTCGCTGGTGCCCGAATCCGGCGTGCGCCTGACGCCGCGCCACTATGCCTACCTGAAGATTTCCGAAGGCTGCAACAACCGCTGCTCCTTCTGCATCATCCCATCGATGCGCGGAGACCTCGTCTCGCGCCGGATCGACGCCGTCCTGCGTGAGGCCGAGCAGCTGGTGAAGGCGGGCGTGAAGGAGTTGCTGGTCATCAGCCAGGATACCTCGGCTTATGGGCTCGATGTGAAATATGCGCCCTACAAGTGGAATGGCGTCGAGCGCCAGACGCGCTTCAAGGATCTCTGCGAAGGGCTGGGCGACCTCGGCGTGTGGACGCGGCTCCACTATGTCTACCCCTACCCCCATGTCGACGACGTCATCCCGATGATGGCGGAGGGAAAAATCCTGCCCTATCTCGACATCCCCTTCCAGCACGCTTCACCTAAGGTGCTGAAGGCGATGAAGCGCCCCGGCAATAACGAGAAGACGCTGGAGCGTATCAAGCGCTGGCGCCGCGATGTGCCGGACTTCACGCTGCGCTCCACCTTCATCGTCGGCTTCCCGGGTGAGACGGAAGAGG
>JANMWT010000461.1:0-2457 GCA_031394145.1 Alphaproteobacteria bacterium
CGCACGATGGTCGCAAGATGGCCAAGCAGGCGTGTGAAGCCAAACGCCGGGCTGCCGTCGGCGAGCCTGCGCGTGTGCGCCTTGTCGAGCGCGGCCGGCGAACGTTGCGCGGGCGCGACGGGGTCGCGCTCGCTGCTCAGGTCGGCCTCGGCTTCGTCCTTGAACGTCAGCGGCGCCCAGACCTGGATCATGTGCCACTGCACATAATAGGCCAGCATGGATAGGAAGATGTGCGCTTTCACGCGGCCTTCGAGCCGATGTCGGATCGGGCGCACGTGCAGATCGACGCCCTTCAGTGTGCGGAAGGCACGCTCGGCTTCGGCCAGCTTCTTGTAGTTCAGGACGGCGGCCTCGGCGTAAGCGTCGGCCCGAGACTACGGCTCATTTCGCTTGACCGAGGCCGGCTCAGGCGGCGACGCTTTGCGTCGCCGGTGGCGACCAGTTCCAGGGCAGCAATTCTTCGAGCCGGTTGATCGGGTGGCTGCCGATGCGCGCGATGACGTCGGTGAGCCATGCCTCGGGTTCGATGCCGTTGAGCCGGGCCGTTCGCACGAGCGTGTAGAACGCGGCCGCACGCTCGCCTCCGGAGTCCGAACCGCAGAACAACCAGTTTTTTCTTCCGACCGCTGCCGGTCTGATCTGGTTTTCTGCGGCGTTGTTGCTGATCTCAAGCCGGCCGTCATCGAGATAGCGAGTGAGCGCCATCCAGCGCGAGCGGGCGTAGCGGATCGCACCGGCCAGGTCGCTCTTGCCCGGCAGCTTGGCGAGCTGCGCGTCGAGCCAGAGTGCCAGCTCATCGATTTTCGGCCGTGCGGTACGCTGACGAACGGCGCGCCTGATATCGGGCGGCTGGCCCTTGATCGTCCGCTCGATGTCGAACAGCGCGCCGATGCGATCGAGCGCGTCCTTGGCGATCGCCGATTTGTGCGAGGCCCACGCGTCGTGGAAGCCGCGCCGGACGTGGCTCCAGCAAGCGACCTCGGCCACACGCGGCGGTCCCTGCATCAGGACGGTGCCGCCGGCTCGGGCGCCGGCAATGTCGTAGAGCTTTCCAAAGCCGGCATAGCCATCGGCATGCAGCCAGCCGGTGAAGTTGGCCAACTCGGCGCGGCAGTGTTCGCCTTTGCGGTCGGGTGTGTAGCGATAAAGCACGGCCGGCGGCGTGGCGCCGGCGTGCGCGCGCTCGTCGCGCAGATAGACCCAGAGCCGGCCGGTTTTGGTCTTGCCGGTGCCCGGTGCCAGAACATCGACTGGCGTGTCGTCGGCGTGGATGACGCGCCCTGCCATCACATGCGCGGCCATCAGCTCAACGAGTGGGCGCAACAGCCAGGCCACATGCCCAAGCCATTCGGCGAGCTGGCTGCGATCGATATCGAGCCCCGATCGCGCGTAGATCTCGGCCTGCCGATAGAGCGGAAGATGGTCGCAGAACTTCGCCACCACGATGTGGGCGAGAAAACTCGCATCGACCATGCCGCGCGGAATCGGCAGCTCCGGCATCGGGGCTTGCATCATGGTCTCGCACTTGCGGCACGAGCAGGCCGCACGCACGTGGCGGTCGACCTCGAAATGACCGGGTACGTATCGAAGGACCTCGGTGACGCTCTCGCTCACATCACGCAGATCGGTACCGCCGCAGCGCTTGCACACCTCGGGCGGCCTGTGAATGACATCGCGGCGCGGAAACTGCGCAGGCAGCTGACGGCGCTTTTTCTTCTCGGGCTTGGCCGTCTCGGCCGGTTGCGCCTCGGCGCTCGCCGCTTCCGGCTCGGGCTGCGCAGGGTGCGAAGCGATGATCTCGGATTTTGCCGCCTCCGCTTCCTCCAGCGCCAATTCCAACTGTTCGAGCGCGCGGTCAATGCGTTCGGAACTTGCACCGAACTTCTCGCGCCGGAGCTTGGCGATCTGCGCCTTGAGTTTCTCGATCGTCAGTTGCGTGACGAGGAGGTCGTTCTTGGCCGCCGCCAGTTCGGCAACCGTCGCAGAGAGTTCGTCGGTCTTCGATGCCAATTCGGCATCCTTGGCCAGGAGCAATCGCTTCAATGCAACGATATCATCGGGCAAGTGGTCGGGTGCGAGCGGCATGCGCTGAATGTACCTGCGTCGGCCGGGCCCGCAGACGAGTCACGCGGTCGCAGTGCACAGATTAATCATCCTGCCAGCGTCGGCTGCCAGGTCGGCCGGGGGGCCCGCCACTCCAGTCCTTCCACGAGCATCGACAGTTGCGCCGGCGTCAGCGTGACCGAACCCTGCTTCGTCGCCGGCCACGTGAACCGGCCCTTTTCCAGCCGCTTGGCGAACAGGCAGAAGCCCTGGCCATCCCAGTAGAGAACCTTCATAAGATCACCGCGGCGGCCGCGAAAGCAAAACAGCGCGCCCGAGAACGGGTTTTCTTTCAAGGTGTCCTGCGCCATCACGCTGAGGCCGTCGAATCCCTTGCGCATGTCGGTCACGCCG
>JANMWT010000470.1:0-1954 GCA_031394145.1 Alphaproteobacteria bacterium
CAAATTCGAGGAAGGCGCGCGCCTGGTAGTCGTCGCCATTGATCAGCGGCCGGGCATGGTCGAGCACGAAGGGAAGGATCCACTCTTCCACCAGACCAAAGATCGAAAGATAGGCGTGGCCGCGGATCTGGTTCAGCACCAGCTTGGCGTCGTTGGCGAGAAAGTCGAGCGCCTGGGTGCGTGCGTAGGTTTCCGGCATGAACGGCTTGGAGAAGTCGAGCCGCTTGTCGCCACCGATGATGTCTTCGACGCGCCAGGTCACGCGTTCGGAGCGGCCAAGAAGGTCTTTGAATGAATATTGGTAACCCATGTGCGTATCCTCGTTCCGGGTGCTGGTGTCGGAATGAGTTGGGGCTCGGGCCGCCTTTGCGCGAGTGACCGCTCCGCCGGTTCACTTGACCGATACGCCGCCGTGGTTCCGAATGTCGTCATGGACGCGCTCTCGGACGTTTTGCGCTTGGTCGGGTTGGGCGGCGGCGTCTTTCTGGATGCCGAGTTCACTGCGCCATGGGCGGTTTCTGGCAAGGTCTCGGAGGAATTCTGCCGGCCATTCATGGCGCCGCCAGAGCGTGTCGTTGGGTTTCATTACGTTGCGGAACGGGGAATTCACCGTAACGCTAGGCGATGACGGATCCTGGAAGCTGCACGCCGGTGAAGTCGTGCTGCTCCCCCACAATGATTTGCATATCTTCGCGAGTTCAGGGGACGTGGCGCCGGTTAGTGTGGCGAGCCTCGTTCGGATCGATGAACCTTCCAGCGTTGCTCGGATCGTCCATGGCGGCGGCGGCGCCCGGACGCGAATGGTGTGCGGCTTTCTTGGCGGCAATGCGCAACTGCATCCGCTCCTCGTCAATCTGCCGCCCGTCATCATGCTCGATCTTGCCGGACTGCCCAGCGGAGACTGGATGGCGCGGACGTTTGACTATGCCACCCGCACGCTCGCGGAAGATCGTGGCGGTGCTGCAGCCGTGATCGCAAAGGCCTCGGAACTGATGTTTGTCGAGGTCGTGCGCCGGCATCTCGACGGGTTGCCGCCGGAAGAGACGGGTTGGCTCGCAGGTCTGCGCGATCCTGCCGTGGGGCGTGCACTCGCCCTGGTGCACGCCCGGGTCAACCAGGACTGGGCGACGGATGCCCTGGCGCGAGATGTGAGTCTCTCGCGCTCGGCGTTTGCAGACCGGTTCACCAAGCTCATTGGCGTGCCGCCGATGCGTTACCTGCTGAAGTGGCGAATGCAGGTCGCCATGCAGAAGCTCAGGGAAACACGCCTCCTGATCGCGCAGATCGCATTTGATGTCGGTTATGATTCTGAAGCTGCGTTCACCCGCGCTTTTCGCCGCGAGACCGGGTTGCCGCCTGCCGCCTGGCGGGCGCGGACCCCGCCAACTCAAACCGAGAGGCTGGCGCCTAGCTGATGAGGCGCCTGTCCGCTGCGAGCGATCATCAGGCGCCCGAATGATCGCCATGGGCGGGGGCGCGGCCCATCCCCGGGTCACTTTAGCGGGAGAGCGCGATCTGGCTGATTGGGTTTGCTGGCTCGCCGTCTTCGTCTGCGCCGGCAATGAAGCCGGGCTCTTGTGGCGGGCACGACTTCGTGGCCTGCTCAACCAGCCAAGGATCGCCAGCGGCTCGGAGAGTTCATGTTCAAGGGTGGTCGCTTCCGAGCAATCTTTTGTGCGATGTCGATTAGGGCCTGTCGTCATTTTGGGGGTGCCTTGGCGCGATCTGCCTGACCGGTTCGGCGACTGGAAGAACGTCCATCGGCGCTTCAGCGGCTGGGCCGAATAGGGAGTGTGGCAAAGGGATTTCGAGCATCTGGCGGCCGACGCCGACAAGGAATACGCGATGATCGACAGCACCATTGTGCGCGCCCAGCAGCACAGTGCAGGCGCCAAAAAAAAGAAGGCGAAGACCAAGCCATCGGTCGATCGCGAGGTGGACTGAGCACCAAAAT
>JANMWT010000499.1:0-9172 GCA_031394145.1 Alphaproteobacteria bacterium
AACCTGCTCGGCGAGCGCGAGCCTGCGGTTTATGGCACAGGGACGCTCGGCGACCTCAAGCAGCTTTGCGAGGACACGATCGAAGCGCTTGGCGGCAAGCTGGATTTTCGCCAGTCCAACCAGGAGGGCGATCTGGTCGACTGGGTGCAGGAGGCGAGACAAAAGGCCTCGGCCCTGGTCATCAACGCTGGGGGCTACACGCACACTTCTGTCGCGCTGCACGACGCGCTCAAGGTCTTGACCATTCCGGTCGTGGAAGTGCACCTGAGCAACCCCGGGATTCGGGAAGATTTCAGGCACAGAAGCCTGGTATCGCCTGCCGCATCCGGCCTGATCGCCGGTTTCGGCGCCATGGGATACCGCCTCGCCATTCAGGCTGCGGCGCAACTTGCAGACCAAAAGAGAAATTGAGCACGATGGTCGACAAAACCGGGCCCGAGAAAAACGGCAAATTCGATACCGGGCTGATCCGCGAGCTCGCGGCCATCCTGCGCGAAGCCGACCTCGGCGAGATCGAAATTCAGCAAGGCGAGCTCAGGATCAAGGTGTCCAAGCCGGACGTTGCAGCGGTCACCTATGCGGCGCCGGCCTATGCCCCGTCATCTCTGGCGATGGCTGCGCCCGCGGCCGCGTCGACTTCATCCGCAGCTGCGCGTGCGCCGGCTGCCGATCATCCCGGCACGGTCAAATCGCCGATGGTCGGCACCGTCTATCTGCAAGCCGAAACCGGCGCGCCGCCCTTCGTGAAGGTGGGCGATGAGGTCAAGGAGGGTCAGACCCTGCTCCTCGTAGAAGCGATGAAGACCTTCAATCCCGTGTCGGCGCCGCGCGCCGGCAAGGTGACGCAATTGCTCGTGGCGAACGAACAGCCGGTCGAGTTCGGCGAGTCGCTCGTCGTCATCGAATAGCCGTCCGATGTTCGAGAAAATCCTCATAGCGAACCGCGGAGAGATTGCTCTTCGCATTCATCGCGCCTGCAAGGAGATGGGGATCTCCACCGTGGCCGTCCACTCAGAGGCCGACCGCAATGCCATGCATGTCCGGCTTGCCGACGAGAGCGTGTGCATCGGCCCTGCCGCGTCGGCAAAATCCTACCTGCACATCCCTTCGATCATCGCGGCAGCCGAGATCACCGGCGCCGAGGCGATTCATCCGGGCTATGGATTTCTTTCGGAAAACGCAAAGTTCGCGGAGATCGTCGAGAAACACAACATCGTCTTTATCGGTCCGCGGCCGGATCATATCCGGATGATGGGCGACAAGATCACCGCCAAACAGGCCGTTGCCGAAGCGGGCATTCCGGTTGTTCCCGGCTCGGAAGGCGCATGCGAGACGGTCGAGGAGGTGAAGCGCGTCGCCAAGAAGATCGGTTATCCCGTGCTGGTCAAGGCGACAGCCGGCGGCGGTGGGCGCGGCATGAAGGTCGCCCAGACCGCCGACGACATCGAGGTTGCCTGGCAGACGGCGCGCACCGAGGCCAAGGCGGCCTTCGGCAATGACAGCGTCTATCTCGAAAAGTATCTCCAGAAGCCGCGCCACATTGAAATCCAGGTGGTGGCCGACAGCCATGGCAATGTCGTCCATTTGGGCGAGCGCGATTGCTCGCTGCAGCGCCGCCACCAGAAGATCTTCGAGGAGAGCCCCTCCCCGGCGCTCGACGCCAAGCAGCGCGACGCCATCGGCAAGACGGTCTGCGCGGCGATCAAGAAGCTTGGTTATCTTGGCGTCGGCACCATCGAGTTTCTCTACGAGAACGGCGAGTTCTATTTCATCGAGATGAACACCCGTCTGCAGGTCGAACACCCGGTCACCGAGATGGTCACCGGCGTCGATCTGGTGCGCGAGCAGATCATGATCGCGGCCGGCGAGGAGATATCGTTCAGCCAGAAGGACGTGGTCTTCGAGGGCCATGCCATCGAATGCCGGATCAACGCGGAGAACCCGGAAACCTTCGCCCCCTGCCCGGGGCTGATCACCGATTTCCACGCACCCGGCGGTCTCGGCGTGCGCCTCGATAGTGCGGTCTATTCCGGTTATCGCGTGCCGCCGCACTATGACAGCCTGATCGGCAAGCTGATCGTCCACTCGCCGACGCGCCATGATGCCTTGATGCGGATGAAGCGGGCGATCGGCGAGATGGTGGTCAACGGCGTCGAGACGACCTTGCCGCTGCACATGCGGCTGGTCGAGAATGCCGATATCCTGGCGGGCGATTATGACATCCACTGGCTCGAGCACTTCCTGGCGGACAACAGGGCCGCCCCGACAGGCCGGCCAACTGCCCCGAAGAATGTCGCAAAACGGCCGACGTGATCTGGATCACCGGGGTTCTGCTTGAGGCGGCCGCACTGTCCCGAGCCTGCCGAGACATCAAGATCAGGTTCGCGCGTCGACACGCCGTCCCGCGGCAGCGCCCGGTCCGCGCTTGCCTGACGCTGCGTATCTCGCGACAATCGGTTCATGTCTCGCCCATTCGGCCCCAACGAATTGCTCGATTGCTATCGCCGCGGCGTTTTTCCGATGGCCGATTCGCGTGACGACCCGCGCTTGTTCCTCGTCGATCCCGACAAACGCGGCGTCATCCCGCTCGATCGCTTTCATCTCTCGCGAAAACTACGGCGCGTCGTTGAAGCCGACCGTTTCATCGTGCGCATCGACACCGCCTTCGGCCAGGTGATGGAGATGTGCGCCGAGCCGACGCCAGGACGCGCCAACACCTGGATCAACGCCCCGATTCATAACCTCTATGGAGCGCTCCACCGCATGGGCCACGCCCACAGCGTCGAATGCTGGGATGGCGAGGAGCTGGTCGGAGGCGTTTACGGCGTCCACCTCAACGCTGCGTTCTTCGGTGAGAGCATGTTCTCACGGCGCACCGATGCCTCGAAGGTAGCATTAGTGCACCTGGTTGCGCGCCTCATCCATGGCGGGTTTCGCCTTCTGGATGCGCAATTTATCACCGACCACCTCAAGCAGTTCGGCGCCGAAGAGATCGAGCGCGACGCTTTCCACAGCAAGCTCGAAGCTGCGATGGCGGTCGAAGCCAGCTTCGGCGAACCCGACTATTGGGCGGGCGGAGTTACGGGCGCAGCTGGCGCAGCCGCCGGCGGGGCAGGCGCCGCCGCGGTGCAGCTGATCACCCAGACGTCGTAAACCGGGTGTTCGAGGGCGCTGAGACCGGGGGAAGAGGCAAACATCCAGCCCGAGAACAGCGGTGCGTCTGGCCCGGCGGCGACCGGCTTGGGTTTTTCCTTCTGCGGACCCAGATCGGAAAGCGGCTTGTCCTGCGCTGCGCCCAGCGAATGGATTTCGAGGAAGGCCTCGGATTCCGGGGCGTCCTCCGGCGCGGCTTGATAACAGGCGCGCACGGTGATGCTGATGCGTCCGAATTTGATCGTCTCGCCGAGCTTGGCGGTGACATCGGTCGCGTTGCCAGTGATCTTGTCGAGCGCGCGCAGATGAGCGCCGAGGCGCGGCTCCAGCGCGTTGGCGCTGGCGGTGGTCAGAGCGAGCGCGGCAAGGGTCGCCGCGATACCGAAGAGTTTCATTTCGGGGCCTGTGCGGTGGGTGCTGTGCTGGTCTGGCCCCCGCCATCGTCCTTCTTGCCCGCGCTGCTGGCGAACTCGGAAAGGACGGTGAGAAGATCGACGCTGCCGCGCGTGTACTCGACGATGCCCTTGCCGTCTTCGGGCAGATAGTCGGCGGACCCGCCGATCATCAGTCCAAGATAGGCGCCGCCGAGCAGACCGTCCGAGACGATCTGCGCTGTCGTGTCGTCCGGGATCGGCACGCCCTTCTTCATCGAGAAGTTGACCACCGCCTTGTACGATTTGGGATCAAGGTCGATCTTGTTCACGGTGCCGACCTTGACGCCGGCGAGGCGTACGTCGCTGCCGGTGGCGATGCCATCGATCCGGTTGAACTTGGCGCTCAGCACATAGCTGTCAGAAAGCGATGCGGCGGAGCTGCGTTGCTGCAGCGAGAAGAACAGGAATGCGCCAGCGACCGCGACCACAATCAGGCCGACCAGCGTCTCGAACAGGGATTCACGCATCCGGTTTCCAGGCCTCATAATCGCCCGAGCTCGCCGCCCGCTCGCCGCCCTCCGCCAGGCTGCCTTTCGGCCGATAGGCGCCGAGCGTGCCGGTCAGGTTGGCCTGGTGAGGCTTTTCCCAGCTCTTTCTTGGCAGCGGAGTTTCGGTGGGCGGTTTGTCGAAAGTGTGGTGCATCCAGCCATTCCAGTCGGGCGGCACTTTTGAACCGTCGGCGTAGCCCTTGTAGATGACATAGCGACGCTTGCGGCCTTCGAGGCTGGGCTTGCGCTCCTCGTAATAGGTATTGCCCTGGTCATCCTGGCCGACGCGGTTGGCGCGGCGACCGATGTCAAACCGGGCGCCGAGGGTCGCCCCGTTCCACCACGAAAAGATCGCCTTGAGCATCGCAACTCCGCCGAATCCACCGCCGATGTGCCCGGCCGAAGCGGCGCGAATATGGCGCCTGCGAAGGATCGGGTCCAGCGCGCGATCAAGCTGGCCGGTCTTGCCCACAAGCGGTCTGATATCAGGCAGTTAGACCAGGGGCCGGGTTGATGCGGGCGCCGGTCGCAGCGCTTGGCCAGGGCGCTGCGGTCGCCATGATTTCGACCAGCATTCCCGGACGCCAGAGCTGAGGCGACAGCAGGCAGGCCCGCGCCGGCGGGCCAACGCCAGTGCGCACAAGGCCATGTCCTATGGCCGGATGAAGGCGGCCGAGCCGAAGCTTGCCGCCGAGATCGAGGCCTGGTTTGCGCAGGCGGACGCCGGCATAGGAAGCGCAGGGGCGCTGGAGGTTGGTTGGAGTCGCAAACATATGGCCAATCGCGTTCACGACCTTCTTGGCGTTGGCCCGCGCAGCTATCGCCGGGTGCTACGTTTCGGCCGAGTAGTGGTCACCGCTGGGGGAGCTGACACCCCTATCTGGGCTCACCCCGGCCGCAGCTACAACGTTCGCGATCCAGAGGGCAATAATTGGGATTTCGGAAGTTATGACCCATGGGCCGAATAGCTCGCCGCCAAAGTTCGGCCCGCGATCAGCGGCGGGTGGGTTCTATTTGCCGAACTCGGGATCTAAGCGGACTTTAGTTGGAGCAACTTGGGCCACCAGCGCGGCGACAATGAAAAGGCCCGCTCGCGATAAGTGCGCCGCATAACATATCCTCACCTTGCTATCTTGAAGGGCACTATTTTCTCTGCATCGACTGTGAAGACAAATTGCGCGAGGAGCGGCGCCGGGAGAGCGACGAGACCTACCGCGCCCGGCAAGCGCGCCAACGCGCACTCTGTGTCCTTCCTTACCAAGATCACCTGCAGACCCCGGATTGGCTGGAGGTGCGTGATCGGCACTGCTTGCAAGCGCTGGAGGGCAGCCGGCGCGTCGCCGGCGAGCCGAGCGAAGGCCAAGGCGCCCGACACGCGAAAACCAGAATCCGACAAGATGAGGTCGAATTTGCCCGAACCAGATCCCGAGAGAGACCCGAAGCAGACTCGAAGCAGACCCGAACCAGACCCGAACCAGACCCGAAACGGACCCGAAACGGACCCGAAACGGACTTTGAATCTGCGGCAGATTCCTGTGGGCAAGGATCCTCGGTCCGAGGCAAAATCTGGCTGATTCGGCCGAGGCGCCCCACCCTGCCGGCGCACGCGGAGTTTGTGTCCATGTCTGAAGCCCGGCCCAAAGCGAACACCCGCCAGCTTGCGCGCGTGCTGGAGACCGGCGCGGTTCTGCTCGACCTCGGCGATGGCGAGAACCCGGCGACCAAGCAGCTCAACGCTCACTTCGCAGCGATCCGGACACTGGCCGGCGAGAGCGAAGCAGCCGACGCGCTTTGCGACGCGATCCGGGCACGCAAGATCACGCCGGTCGGCCCCGCTTCCCTGCTCGACGGCGGGCGGCCCTCCGTGCTTGCCAGCGCCGCCCTGCCCGCCGCGCTTGCCGAGGCTGCGGCCACCGCCTCGGCCCGGATGGTCGCCACCCAGGCTTTCGTCGCCGTCGCCGATGCCCTTGAAACGCTGACCATCGAGACCGACGAACACGGCCGGCCGACCACCGCGGCGCTGATCGACGCCTTCCGCGCCGGCGCCGACGCCGACCTCGTCGAGATTGCCCTGTGCACGCCGGGCGGTCCGCGCGCCGCCGCGATCACCCTTCGTCGCCAGGCCGCCGGCGCACGCGAGCCTGGCCGCCACGCTTACCTGATGCCTGCCTGGACCGACCTTGATGCGGCCGACATTGCCGCCGCCTTTGAGCGCGTCGCCAAGACAAGACTGGCCGTCGAAGTGCGCCTTGGTTCATCCGTCGATCCGGCCGACAGCCCTGCGGTGGCGGTCAACCTGGCGCGCTATGCGATTGGCGGCGCCCCTGACCTTGAGGTGCTTGCCGCCGACCTCAGATCGCTTGGCTCGGTGGTCCCCGGGTGCATCGTGCACCTTGCCGGCCTGGGCGCCGCGGTGATGTCGCGCGGCTTGGCCTTCGACAGTCCGGATGGCGTTGCAGCTGGCGCAGCCCTTTGTGCGCTGGCCGCGCTCGGCGTCGGCGCACTCAACGCTGCGGCTCGCACCCGGGCATCCGAGCTCGAAGCGCTCAAAGGCCTGAATGTCGCCGCAATGCCCCTCGCTCCGCCTGGCCAGGTCTCGCTCGATCGACCATCCGCCGCGGCGCTGCGCTGGATCACTGCCGAGAGCAGCGGCGCTGATCCCGTCGACCTGTTGCTCACCGCCGAGGACGAGCAGACGCCTCAGCTCTCCGCCTGCGTTGGCGCGGCGCTGGATGCATCCGCCTCGAGCACCGAAGCGCAGGATGCGCGTCTGCGTATTCTGGGCGCCCGCACGCTTGACCAGATCGACGGCCTCGAGCGCTCGCGCCTGGAATCCCGGGGCCTCACCACCGATGCGCTCGACAAGGTTGAACAAGCTCTCCGCGACGGCCTTAGCCTGTCCGCGGCCTTTTCGCGCTGGGTGGTTGGCGACGACGTCATCCGCAAGCGCCTCGGCCTGTCTCCGGAAGCCTTCGACACTGACGGCGAAGCTCTGCTTCGCGCCCTCGGCATCAGCCCCAAGGAGATTGAAGACGCCCGGGTCGCAGTCCAAGGTCGCCGCCGCCCGGTCTCCAATCCCAAATCTCCGCTGGCGCGCGTGCTCGCCCGCTCGGATGGCGTGACCACCGAGGCCCGCGCTCGGATGGCGGCCGCGTGTTCGCCGTTTCTCAACCGGCCTGCGGTGCTGACCATTCCTGAATGTGACCAGTCCGACCATTCGCGGATGACGGTTCACGCCTCCGTCCGCTCAGCGATGGCAAATGGTCTTGGCCTGCGCATCGAGGCGGGGCGTCCCGGGGTCGACGGCGAGTTGCGCAACCGCATCGCCGAAGCGCGCCGCCGGGCTCGCGCGCCCATCGGTCCGGACGCCCACACCCAGGCTGCATCCTTCGAGCGCCCGCAACCGCCGGCCTTGCACGCCGACGAGCCGCGCCTTGCTGAACGCCAGCGCCTGCCGGACCGCCGCAAGGGCTATATCCAGAAAGCCAGTGTCGGCGGCCACAAGGTCTACCTGCATACCGGCGAGTTCGACGATGGCGAGATCGGCGAGATCTTCATCGACATGCACAAGGAAGGCGCCGCCTTTCGCTCGCTGATGAACAACTTCGCCATCGCGATCTCGATCGGTCTGCAATACGGCGTGCCGCTGGAAGAGTTTGTCGACGCCTTCGTGTTCACCCGCTTCGACCCGTCCGGCGAGGTCACCGGCAATGATTCGATCCGCCGCGCCACCTCGATCCTCGATTATATCTTCCGCGAACTTGCCGTGTCTTATCTTGGTCGCGACGACCTCGCCGAGGTCGAGCACGTCTCTGCTGACGGTCTTGGCGGAGGCGAGCATGAGGGTGTCGAGCAGCCAGCCCCGCGCCCTGAACAACTGATCTCGCGCGGGTTCAGTCGCGGCGTGATGCCCGACAACATCGTGCCGTTCCAGAGCCGTCGCGCCACCGGCGGTCGGACAGAAGAGGTGGATTCACCTGCCCTCGCGCCGCAACGCAGCCCGGACTACCTGTCCGATGCCTGCCCGAGTTGCGGACATTTCACGCTGCGACCGGATGATGGGGTGGCCGTGTGCGAGGCCTGCGGCGCGGTGGTGCAGACGGCCTGAGCCCTCTCACTTCAAGAAGAACAAGTCCTCGACCCGCATTTTCAAGGTCGCGGCCAGTTTCAGCGCGAGAAGCGTTGAGGGAATAAACACGCCGTTCTCGACCGTGTTGATGGTCTTTCGCGAGACCGAGATGCGTTCGGCCAGTTCAGCCTGCGTGAGGCCGGCGCCGCCTCTCGCCGCGCGCAGGCGGTTGCCGAGGCTGGTCTCAGTCATCTGCGCCACGGCGTTCGAGGATGACGAAACGCGCCGCTGCGCTGATCGCACCGACGCCAAGGATCAGCGGCGCCGTTTCGGCGAGCGTCAGATCACTGTTGAGGCCAGCCACGAAGGCGAGCACGGTCGCCGCGATCATCGCCCAGAAGCCGGTCTGCGCGGCGTTGGCGCGGTTGGCTTGCGTGAGTTCATCTTCAAGCGCGGGATCGCGTGGCGTGATCCGAAACCCGGTGGTGGATCGTAGCGACAACACCACGGCCAGCGCCATCAGCGAGCCGATCTTGATGATGTCGACCAGGCGCCATGCCTCGTCATGGTGCGACATCGACTGTAGCGACCCCAGGCCGATCAGCACAAACACCAGCGCCCCCGCCACGATGGCGCGCCGACGACGGATGGTGGGGTCTTTGAGCAGGGCGGGAACCGGCGGATCTCCATGTAACTCCAAGGTGACATGTTACCTATAGGTTACACGCTGTCAACCGCTCGGCGAACCTCGAGAATTGGCCTCCAGCGACCGTCCTGGCAGGAGATTGGACGCGCCCACATCCTGCTTCACGCGGACGGATCGGGCTCCCAGAGTTCGAGGGCATTGTCTTCTGGATCATGGATGCGCGCAAAGCGTCCGACGCCCGGCATGTTCCAATCGGGGTTGGTGGTCACCGTGATCCCAGCGGCGCGGAGATTGGCGCACAAACCATCGAGATCTTCCACGCGCAGATTGAGCATCCATTGGCGATCTGCAGCAAAATAATCCGTGTCGGCTGCGAACGGCG
>JANMWT010000501.1:0-4751 GCA_031394145.1 Alphaproteobacteria bacterium
CGAGCCGGCGACCACCTTGATCGGCGTCGCGAACTGATAGGTCCGCTGCCAGTTGAAGTCGTAGCGCGGCAGGTTGATCAGCATCTCCCGCGAGCCGTCCGGCTTGATCATCTCAAGATGACCGCTCTCGCCGCGATAGTGCGTGTGCAGGAACACCGAATAGAGCAGCGCGTCCTTCGGAAATTTGGTGTAGGCGACTTCCTCGTGCTTGTCGGTATTGGGCGGCAGCTCGATCATATTGTTGGCGATCACATAGTGGCGCATCACCTTCTCGGGCATTTCGCCCTTGGGATAGAAATAGAGGCCCATTTTCGAGTGATCGACGGCTTCCTTGCCATAAGGCGTATAGTGCAGTTGGAAGCCCATCGAGCCGCCCGCTGGCAGATAGATGCCGAGCTTGTCCGGTACGACGAAGGACTCGCCGCCGACCGCATACTCGCCGTAGGAGGCTTCCCACTGGCCAGCCGAAGCCGGGCCGGATTTCGCAGGGCCTGGGATAAAGCCAGCGAGGATATGGTGGACGGCGCGCCGGTCGCCCGGCATCAGCGTTGCTGCGCGCACCCAACGTCCCTCAGTCAGCGGGTTCACCGCCGTCGGATATTGGTACTGGACGACGCCAGAGGCCGGCACCGTGTAGGCTGGAATGTCGATGACCAGGTCAGGCTTGCCCAGCGGCCATTCTGGCGCCGTGTGCGCAACTGCCGACAGAGGATCATCGCCCTCGCCGCGCGGAGCGCCCGCCTCGACCCAGTGGACCAGCGTGCGAACCTGATCCTGCGACAGGCTATGGTCGTTGACAAAAGTTCCGACGGTGCGGTCCGGGTGCCAGGGCGGCATGCGGCCGGTGCGGATCGCTTCCCGGATCATCGGCGCGAAGCCCTTCACCATCGTGTAGTTTGACATCGCAAAGGGAGCGATGCCCCCGGTCTGGTGACAACTCACGCATTTGGCCTCGAGGATCGGCGCAACGTCGCTGACGTATGAGATGGCCTTGTGTTCAGCCTGCTTGGCGCGCTCAGGAAACGCGATCGCCGAGCCCTTGCCGATGACGTCGGCGACCGCGATGGTTCGCTCGGCGGTCAGGTCGGCCAACGCTTCAGCCAGGTAACCGCCGGATTTTTTCTTGGCGCCAGAAGCATCGACCGGGCCGTGATAGAGAACCCGCAGCGTCTTGGGCTGGATGACGTAAGCTTCGCCCGCGTAGGTGACGCCAAGCTGTTCGCCGACCAATTGCTCGGCGTCGTCCAGAACTGGGATAGAATAGCCCTGGCCCTTGGCCTCGGCGACGATCTGGGCGCGACCATCCTTCAGGCTGGAGTTGAGCATCATGAATTCAACGTCGGGATGTTTCGCCTTCAGCGCCTCGAGGGCTGCAGCGGCCTTGCGCGAGCCCTTGTCGCCGTTGAGCTGGGCGACCAGCACGATCGCATTCACGTCCGTGAGACGCTTCAGTTCCTGAGCAAAGCCGGTGTTGTCGACCAGGCGGAAATCATCGGCGGCGATCGGAATGGCGACCGTGTCGCTGGTCTTCGACGCCAGAGCGGTGCCCGCGATCGCGGTGAGCACCACAGCAAGTGCGCTCGCCGCCAAAGTTTGAGCTTTCATCGGCCGATCCCCTGCGCCAGTTCGCTGAGTTGACCATGTCAGGTTGGGGCGGCAAAGCCAACGTCCGCTGGCCGGGCGCCGCAGCGTAATCGCACTCACAGGAGCGTGAATTTGGAAGGTTCGTCGCTCCGCGCTCAGTGGCCAGGCGCATCGCGGATGACGGGGGTGACCCTTAAACCGGGCTTAACCGCGTCCTGGCCTTCGGCGACGACCAGCGCTTCATGCGGCAGGCCGGCGATCCAGACGCCGTCGGAGGCTTCATCGACAACATCGGCTGGAGCGAAGCTGACGACCCCGCCGACGTCGAGATAACGAACGCCGATGCGGCCTTGATCATCGGTGGTCAGCAGCGCCGGGTTCACCTTGTGCGCCTCTCCCTCGCCGATCTGGATGTGCACCTCGGCGATCCGGCCGACCGGAATGGCGTTGCCATGATTGGCGACTTCGACCTCGACGCGCCAGGTTCGGGTCTGCGGGTCGGCCGTCTTCGCGATATAGCGCACATGGCCGAGCGCTTCGGCGCCGTCCGACAATTTGAGCTTGGCCGGGGCGTCAACCCGAATCACGCCCGCGTTCTTCTCGGACGCCTCGCCGATCACCAGGATCGGGTCGAGCTGAACCACCGTTCCACATGAGGCGCCAGCACCCATGAAGTCACCGACATTGACCAGCCGCTTCTCAAGCACGCCGGCATAGGGCGCACGCATCTGCGTCTTGGCGAGTTCAAGCTTTGCGACCTCGAGAGAGGCCTTGGCCGAATCGAGCGCCGCCTTGGTGACGTCGACGCGCGCCTGGCTGGCCCAACCCTTTGCGGTCAGCTCAACCGCGGCGTTGTAGTCGAGTTCCTTCTGGGTCATACCCGCCTCGGCCTCGCGCACCTTGGCGCTCCTAGCGTCGGCCTCAATGCTGCAGACCACCGCGCCCTTGTCGACCGCATGACCCTCCTCGACCGGCGTGAGCGCGACATTGCCGGTGGTCTCGGCCTTGACGATGACGGTGCGCGCCGCCTCGGATCGTCCGCTCAACGAGAGGAACAGGGGTCGCACTTCGGCGACCGAACGCCGCACCACGACCTGCATCCCGTCGCGGATCGAGCCGCTGACCGCCATCGGTTTGTCCAGTGTGGGGATGGTTTCGGCTTGCACGGTCGCGATCTTCTGGCCGCCGGGCATCATCGCCCGGAAGCCGAAGACCACCGCCACGATTGCAGCGGCGCCAAGAATGACCGTCAACCAGCGCGGCACTGCGAGGGTCCTTTCCAATCGGGGCGTCGGTTTCAGGCGCTAACCTGCCTGAACCGCCTTGAAAGACCAATGGCGTCGGCCAGCCTTCCTCAGCCATGCCACCTCAGGCAAGCCACCTCAGGCAAGCCAACCTCGGGCAAGCCCACCTCGGGCAAGCCAACCTCGGGCAAGCCGGCCTCTCGTGAATATAAGGGGGTTTGCCCGCTTCAGGTATCAAATCGGTTTCACCGGCGAGATTATGGCGGGCCGACGCTGGCGCTGCCCGAACGCGGCAGGATGCGCGCTAAACACTGGTATTAGTTGCAAATTGGGGTCTGTCCCCCTAGGTCCGTTCCGCGTGTCCAGCTGGCTCGGCTGTCCCCGCCCTGCCTCGCACCCGGGACGCCCATGCAAGCCGCCGCCACCCCCGTCAAATCGTCGAACGCGCCGAGCGAGGAAACCGTTCTGTCGGTGAAGCACTATACCGACCGGATGTTTGCCTTCCGGATCACCCGGCCAGCGGCTTTCCGGTTCCGCTCGGGTGAATTCGTGATGATCGGACTGCCGGGCGAGGGCGGCAAACCGCTATTGCGCGCCTATTCGATCGCCAGTCCGTCATGGGACGAGGACTTGGAGTTCTTCTCGATCAAGGTTCCCGACGGACCTTTGACCTCACGCCTGCAGAGCATCAAACCCGGGGACAAGGTGCTGCTGGGCCGCAAGTCGGTTGGCACGCTCGTCCATGACGCGCTGACGCCGGGCAAGCGGCTCTATCTGTTCTCGACCGGCACCGGTGTTGCGCCTTTCGCCTCGATCATCCGCGATCCGGAAACCTACGAGCGGTTCGAGCAGGTCATTCTCACCCACACCTGTCGGGAAGTCGGCGAGCTCAAATATGCGCAGGACCTCGTCGCAGCGCTGGAGCACGATCCGCTGGTTGGCGAGCACTTCGGCCGGCTGGTGCATTACACTACAGTCACCCGCGAGCCGTGGCCAAACCAGAACCGCATCACTGCCTGCATCGAGAGCGGCCTGCTGTTCGCAGATATCGGCGCACCGCCGCTCAATCCCGAGACCGATCGGGTGATGATCTGCGGCTCGCTGGACATGCTCAGCGACACCAAGTCGCTGGTCGAAAAAGCAGGCCTCATCGAGGGTTCGAACGCGACGCCCGCACAGTTCGTCGTCGAGAAGGCGTTTGTCGGCTGAGCCGCTAGAGGCGTCACGCGCACTCGAAGTGCGGGCGAACCGCTGCCCTAACCATCCGGGCCCAAATCCAGGTCATGCTTCCGCCGCAGAGTCATGGGAGAGGCTGTCGGCGCAGGGAGCAAAAAGGGGTGGCCATGGTTCGGCAAGCTGTCGTCGCCGCATCTGCGTTGGCGCTGGCCGTCTCGGGTTGTAGCAAAGCCCAATATCAGTCGGCCGTCGACATGGCGCCGTACGAGGCGCGAGCCGCGACTTCGCCGGTGGCGGAGGGACTCTACTGCCCAGTCACGGTTATGTGGCGGCGCGACGGAGAGCCCATTCTCGTCATGGCGGGCGAAGAAAACGATCACCCCTCGTGCGTTCGCTATCATTGGGACAAGAAGCGCCGCCTCGTCCTGGCCGACGGACTGGAGGGCAAGGACGGCGATCCGCCGGAGAAGTTCGAGGCGGCGGCCGCGCCGCTGGGCGAAGGCCTCTTTGCCCTGCAATCCACCAACAATGCGGCCGAGGCGGCGAAAGCTGCGCGGTTCACGATCAGCCTAGCGTTGGTGAGCGGCGAGGCGATCGGCCAGATCGAGCCCCTGCCGGCAGCGGCGATGCTAAAGCTGGCCGCCCGTCATCCCGGCGCCGAGGTGAATGAAATAAAGACGTCGGATGCCGATGACGCCGCCGGGCCGGTATTCATTCGCTCAGGCCCCCGCGAAGATGTCGCCGAGC
>JANMWT010000611.1:0-3933 GCA_031394145.1 Alphaproteobacteria bacterium
CCATCGAATTTGAGGCGCGCCGATGAAGCGGATTGAGTTCATGTTCTTGATCTCGCAGCGGGTGCCGAGCCCCTCGCCCGGCCGGCGCACCGACACGTTCACGTCGGCGCGAAGGTTGCCCTTCTCCATGTCGCCATCGCAGGTGCCGAGCGCGATCAGGATCGAGCGCAGCTTCTTCACATAGGCCGCAGCCTCCGCCGGCGAGCGGATGTCCGGCTTCGACACGATCTCCATCAGCGCCACGCCGCAGCGGTTGAGGTCGATATAGGTGGCGTTTGGGTCGAGGTCGTGGATCGACTTGCCAGCGTCCTGCTCAAGGTGCAGGCGCTCGATGCCGACGGTGAAAGTGTAGCCTTCGTCGGCTTCGACATCGATCTCGGCTTCGCCGACGATCGGGCTCTTGAACTGTGAGATCTGGTAGCCCTGCGGCAGGTCCGGAAAGAAATAGTTCTTCCGGTCGAACCGCGACCACAGATTGATTTGCGCATTGAGGCCCAGCCCGGTCTTCACCGCCTGCTCGACGCAATACTTGTTGATCACCGGCAACATGCCAGGCATAGCCGCATCCACCAGGGAGACATTGGTGTTGGGATCGGCGCCAAAACGGGTCGGTGCGCCTGAAAACAGCTTGGAATTCGAGGCCACCTGGGCGTGGACCTCGAGCCCCATCACGACTTCCCAGTCGCCCTTGGCGCCAGAAATCACATAGGGGGTCCGCGTGGTCATTCTCAGCCTCGAAATGGTGGAGCGGAGCTTTTAACCACCTTCTGGCGCTCCGTCACCCCTGGGGCCCGGAACCCCGTTCCGCCCAGTGCATTGTGCAGTGACGACGGGAGGGTCAGCGATGAAGTCGTTCGAATCGCCTTTTCCGGAGCACCGCGCCGAGCTCCTCGAGGCAAGACGCAACCTCAAAATGGCCCGCTCGGCGCACGCCTATGTCCGAGACAATACGGTTCGCTTCTATGAATGGCTGACCACCTCCAGCGCCCGGAAACTCCCCGTTGGGCCGGCCGTGTGGATCTGCGGCGACTGCCATGTCGGTAATCTGGGACCCGTCGCCGACAGCAAAGGCGATGTTGATATCCAGATCCGCGACCTCGACCAGACGGTCATCGGCAATCCAGCGCACGACTTGATCCGGTTGGGCCTGTCGCTGGCGACCGCAGCGCGCGGCTCCGACCTACCCGGCGTAGTCACCGCGCACATCATGGAAGCGCTCGTCGAAGGTTATGAACGGGCGCTGGACACGGATATTGACGACGAGCAGAATCCGGTGGCGCCCCCCCGAAACGGTCAAGTTCACGATGAAGCGGGCGCTCGGGCGCAGATGGAAGCACCTTGCCGAAGAGCGCATCGAGGACATCGAACCCAAGGCGTTGCACGGTGAGAAATTCTGGGCGCTCTCCAAAGCCGAGAAGCAGGAGATCAAGGCCCTGTTCTCGACCGAGGCCGTGCGCCGGCTGATCACTCAGATCAAGTCACGACCCGACGACGCAGCGGTCCGCGTCATCGACGCCGCCTACAGGATCAAGGGCTGCAGTTCGCTGGGGCGGCTTCGCTATTCGGTCCTCGCCCGCATCGATCATCAGGATCACGACCATAGCGGGCTCTGTCTGGTCGACATCAAGGAAGCCCTGCATGCGGCTGCGCCGCGAGCCAAGAACGCCGGCATGCCGAAGGCATGACGCCAAACGCGTCGTTCTGGGCGCCGACCATCTTTCGCCGCATCTCGGCACCCGGATGCTGGCCGCCCGGGTGCTGGATACCCCCGTATTCCTCCGCGAACTGATGCCGCACCTCAAACTGGAAATCGAGGCGCTGACGCAGTCCGAAGCCCGCAAGGCGGCGCGCTATCTTGCCTGGGTCGTCGGCAAAGCTCACGCGCGGCAGATGGACGACCTCACCCGCAAATCCTGGATGGCAGACCTTCAGCGCAACCGGTCCGCCACGCTCGATGCGCCCTCATGGCTGTGGCGCGCAGTGGTGGAGCTGGTTGCAAATCATGAAGCCGGTTATCTCGAACACTGCCGCAAGTTCGCACTTTCCGCGCCGACACGCTGAGCCGGCTTCAGCGGCCGCCCGCCGGAATCGGATCATACGCCGCCGCGAGGTCCTGACCCAGCATTGGCATGTCATAGGCAAAGCCCTGGACAAAATCACAGCCCATCGCCAGCAGGTCAGGAGCGGTTTCCAGATCCTCGATCCCCTCCGCGGTCACGGTCATGCCAAGGTCGCGGATCAACCCGGTTAGGGCCGTGAGAATCTTGCGCGCCCTCGGCTGGGCAACCATCCGGATCAACTTGGGATCGAGCTTGACGCCGTCGGCCGGGATTTCGGCTAGCCAGGCGAAGGAGGAATGCCCGGCGCCGAAATCATCAAGCACGATGCCGGCGCCCGCCGCACGGAAAGCTGCTAGGGCGCCGAGCGCGCCTTCGAAATCGCGGAGCGCCGCCTGCTCGGTAAGTTCGATACGCAGCACGCCGGGCGGCAGCTTCGCCTCACGGATAATGGCGGCGATCTCCTCGACCAGGAGCGGCCGCGCGATCTCGGCGGCCGACAGATTCACCTGCATGAACGGCGTTCGCCCCTCGGCGCGAAGAGCCGACAGCGTTTCAGCCGACTTCAGCAGCATCACAGGGGCAATCGCGACCCAGTCGGTATCGCCGCCGAGCCCGAGCAGGGTTTCGGCGCCCACCAGCCGGCCATCGGGCGCGCGGAAGCGCGCAAGCGCCTCGAAGCCGGCGACAGTGAGGTCGTCGAGCCGCCGGATCGGCTGGAAGACGGGCTCGACATTTGTCCCCTCCATCCGCCCGATCGTCAGACCGGCCGCAACGCTGCCTGCCAGACCGCCCGCTGCCCCATCCGTCGTCACGATCAACCCGCGAGCCATGCCGGCATCGTAGAACGAGCCCACAAAATGCGCCGGTCGGCCGTCGGTCAGCGTGATGCGCGCATCGACCGGATCGCCGGCCTTCCCCTCGTGCAACTTTGCGACGATCAATCCGCGCGCCAGCCCGTCAATCTGTCCAAGAAACGTGTCAAGACGCCAGCGACCATCCAGGTGAGCGAGCGGCCCGCCAACCTCCGAACGGATCGACAAATGCCCATCCGCCGCGTGCCACGTCCACAGCGCCGCTCCGGCAGCCGTGACGGCGACATCTGCGTTGAGCATCGGCATGCGCCAAACGTCCTCGACCGACAAACGGCCCTAGAGCGACAAAAACGCTTCTGCGGCGGCAAGTCCAGCGACCGGCCCGACCGCCGCTGCGTAGGCGGGTCCACTGACCGAAAGCTCCGCCATGCGCTGCACATCCGCTTCCCCGACCGCCTGGATACGCGCCAGCACCTCCTCGATGCCCACCAATCGATCGAACGCCAGCAATTCGTAGGCGGCTGAACCCGCCCGGATCGCGGGCGCTTCGGCCGCCATTGCAAATTGCGCTTTCATCACCGCCTTCGCACGGCCAAGCTCCACCGCGGTCGGCCCGGATCTCGCCACGTCCGCCCAGATGCCAGCCGTGATCTTCGCCACCTCCAGCGCATCCTCCGCGGCACACCCGGCATAGACGCTGAACCGGCCCGCATCCGAATACTGATCGCACGCCGCATCGATGGTGTAGGCAAGCCCCTTTTCTTCGCGCACTTGCTGGAACAGCCGCGAGGCCATGCCGCCGCCGAAAATCTCGGCGAACAATCGCGCCGCGAAGCGATCTTCCGCAGCTGCGCTTGGCGCCTGCCGGGCGAAGACAAGATGCACCTGTTCGATCTCACGCTCGCGGCCAGTCCAGACGCCTGCCCGCGCCTGAGCTGGCGACCACGCGCCAAACGCCGGCAGGACGGGATCAACCTCCGGAGCGGGCTTCGGCGATCGATCGGCGAGCCATTTGCGCGCGATCGCTTCAACCGCGGCCCGATCATAAGCGCCGGCGATGG
>JANMWT010000497.1:0-12029 GCA_031394145.1 Alphaproteobacteria bacterium
GCCGTCCGCGTCGCGAGCGAGGCGCTGACCGACAGCGCGTTCTCGATCAGCACCATGCGGGGCCCGCGCTCATAGCAGGCGAGCAGGCAGGAGAGCAGCGTGACGTGATCGAAGGCCGCGACATAGACGGTCTCCTCTTTCCAGTCGTCGAGCAGGCTGAGCAGGCCGGCCGATTCCATCACCGAGCGCCCCGAGCGCAGGAAAACCCGCTCCGACATCAAGGGTCGCGTGCCGGAGATCCGGGTTTCGCCGAAACCGGGCGGCGCCGGCTGGTGGCCGCGCATCCGGGTATGGGCGATCGTCCAGCCCAGCCTTCGTCCCATCGAGAGCAAGGCCCGCGCGCCGAAGATGGCGGCCGGGTCGGGTTGCAGGCCGCGTTCGGGATCGACCTGGAGGTCGATGCAAAGAAGGCGGTCGTTGGAGGACATGAGGGTTACGCCACTGCAGGCCGGAGAGCGGATCGATCGAGGACATTGGCATGGTCCCAATCGCCTTCCGGACGCATCAGGACATAAGGATCGCTGTCGATCGACAGCGCATCATTGCGCGCCGGGAGCTCGCGCGAACACTCGACATAATCATAGTCCGAGAAGCGGAATGCGGCGCGACCCTCGCGCGCCGAGAAGCCGAGCTGGCGCCAGAAGGGCACCAGGCGTTTCTGGATGTAGCCGATGGCGGTGCGATAGCCTTTGCGGGCAATCAGGTCGACCGCGGCTTCGATCAGCAGCTTGACCAGCGCCCCGCCGCGAACATGCTTCATGACGCAGACGCGCTCGATCTTGGCGAAGCCGGCAAACCAGCGGATCCGCAGCGTCGCCACCGGCTCGCCGCGCAGATAGGCGATCAGATGGCAGGCCTGCAGGTCGTTCTGGTCGAACTCCTCGTCATACGGGCAATCCTGCTCGGCGAGGAACACCGAGGCGCGGATTGCCACGATCTTCATGAACTCGTTGAGATCGCGGACAACCTCGATACGCATGTCGTTGGGTTTGTGGTCGGCGTCGACTGACATCATGGGGCGGCGTCCAGGACCAGGGGAGAGGGGGCGTGCGCGGCTGAAGCCATGAGCGAACAGCAGCGCCAGTAAAGGTGTGCGACATCGTCGAACGGCGCAAAACCAAGATGCGCCATGATCCGTCCGCCGGCAGCGGTGGTGTCGCGACCGAAGAAGGGCAGGTCGGGAAAGTGGCGGTCGATCAGCGTGCGCAACGCCAGCACCAGCGCGCCGCGGGTCACCTGGTCGCGGCCGGCGTAAGACCAGCAATAGAAGCCGGCGAGCGCTTCGCCCATGCGGGCAACCCAGGCCTGCTCGATGGCGCCGGCCCGGAAGCTGCCATCGACAAGGGCATCGCGTCCCTTTTCGCTCAGCGCCAGCGGCGCGAGGAAGCCGGCGACTTCGCCCTTGCGGCGGACCACCCAGATAGCGGCGTCAGTCAGCGCATCGACGCGGCGGATCTCATCCAGCGTCGCAAGGGCGCCGCCGATCTGTTCGCTGGCGATGGCATGAACGTCGGCGAACTCACCCGGCGTCGGCCGGTGCAGGCGGACCGACGCCATCATCGCCTCCGATGATACCGGAGCGTAAAGCTTATGCGGTCGATCACCGCCGAGACGGTCGAGCGCAAAGCGTCCTTCTGATTTAACCAGTTGGGCGATCATCTTGGGCGATCATCTGTGACTTTTAACAAATTATTAGTCATCATGTTTGAGCACAGATCGGGGTGGTGCGCTTCGTTGAATTGGGCGGAACCGGTATGACCAAGATCGAAGGGGGAGATCGCGGCGAACGGCTCGGCCGCGAGCTTGTCGATTGGTCCGATTTGCGCACGTTTTACGCGGTTGCATCGGCCGGATCGATGAACGCCGCGGCTGAAGCGCTGGGCGTCACGCAGTCGGCGATCAGCAAGCGGCTCGGCCAACTCGAGTTAAGACTTGGCGCGCGTCTGCTCGAACGTTCGCCCACCGGTATCCAGCTGACGGAAGCCGGCATCGAAGCGCTTGATCATGTCGCCACCATGATGCGGGCAAGTCAGTCTCTGGAAAATACGCTTCAGGGTCTCGAGACCCGAGCACAAGGCGAAGTTAAAGTCTGGGCCAATGATGGCGTCCTGACCTACTGGATTGCGCCGGCTGTTCCGACTTTCCTTTCCGAGAATCCGCAGCTGCGCCTCGCATTGCTCACCGATCGCTATCTGCCCAAGTCGGGTCCTGGATACGCCGACGTGGTCGTCTCCTTCGAACAGCCCAAGGCGGCCGAGATGATCTCGTTCCCACTGGCGACCGTCCACTACTGTGTCTTCACTTCGCGGGACTACATCGACACTTACGGCGCCCCGACTGGACCTCTCGACATCGGCGGACACCGGCTTCTCAACCACTCGCTCTACACCGAACAGGCGGGCTGGAAAGACAAGACGGCGCAGATCACCGCGCTGGTTGAACCGGCCATCACCACCGATTGTTCGTCGGCTTTGCTGCATGCGACCGCATCGGGCGCAGGAATATCAGTTATGCCCAGCTGGGCCGCGCGGCTCGATCCGCGACTGACGGTTCTTCCCATCCCGCCGCTCGCTTCGGTTCGCCTGTGGCTCAGCTACAACGAAAACGCCCGCCGCATCCCGCGTGTCCGCTCGGTCGTCGAATGGATGCGCGAAGTGTTCGACCGCAAAAAGCACCCCTGGTTCCGCGAGGAGTTCATCCCGCCAGGACTGTTCGACCGCCCGCCGCCGGGGGGCTGGCCGGACGACAAGGCCGCCAGCGGTTAAGATTTTCGTCCGATTTCGAGCGGAATGACGCAGCCGCGCTGCGGGCGTAGCATTGCGCCACACCCCATCGACATGCGGCGGATCAGGCGGCGGATCAGGCGGCGGATATGGCGGATACGGCGACACCAGGCTGGGTGGCGAGCCGCGAACAGCTTCTCCATGCGCTCTACGAGGCCGCCGAGATCGAACATAACCTGATGTGCACCTACCTCTACGCCGCCTTCAGCTTGAAGACGGGCGTCGAGGAAGGGCTGACCGTCGAGGAGGCCGAGGCGACGGCGCGCTGGCGTCGATCTGTCCTCGATGTTGCGATCGACGAGATGGGGCGCCTGGCGGCGGTCTGGAACATCACCTCGGCGCGGGGCGGCCAGCCGCGCTTTCGGCGCGGCAATTTCCCGCTGGATTTCGGCCTGCTGCCCGCCGGCATCGTGGTCAAGCTGGCGCCCTTCTCCGCCGATGTCCTGCAGCACTTTATCTATCTCGAGCGCCCGGAGGACTCGACCGAGCCTGAAGGCGAGGGCTTCGAGACGCGCCTCTTCCGTCGCGGGTCCGACACGCCGCGCCTGACGCCGATGCCGCTCGACTACGAGACCGTCGGCGCCTTCTACCATCAGCTTGGCGCCACTCTGCGCCGGTTCTCGGAAAGCCATGGCGAGACGGTCGCTTTCGCGGGCGATCCTGCGCTCCAGCTTGGCCCGTCCGAGATCGACCTTGGCGGGGCAAAGCCGGTGCTCTGCCTGAAGACCGCGCTGCAGGCGTTCGACGCCATCGTCACCCAGGGTGAAGGCGCATCCGCCGCCTCCGCGACCTCGCACTTCTGCACCTTCCGCAGCATCCGCGACGAGTTCGCGGCGCTGAAGACGAAGAACCCCGACTTCGTCCCGGCCTGGCCCGCAGCGGTGAACCCGGTGCTGCGTCGCCCGCCAACCCCTGAGGGCAAGGTCTGGATCGAGGCCCCCGAGGCGATCGCCACGGTCGATCTGGCCAACTCCTGCTATCAGCTGATGCTGCGGCTCCTGGGCTATGCGTATAGCGTTAAGCATCCCCACCCGGAAAAGGCGGCGGCGGTCGATCTTGCGGTGGCGCTGATGCGGGCCGCAACGCTTCTGGGCGAGCGTGCGGCGCGACTGCCTGCCGGTCCGTCCAATCCCCACTGCCGTGCCGGCATGTCGTTCACCGCTCTGCGCGACAGCGCCCCGTTCACGCAAGGCGATGCGGCGCGCCGTTTCTTCGTCGAGCGGCTGCATGAGTTCGCCGAGGTCAGCGCGGAGCTTGCCGCGGGTGGCGACGCGCGCGCCAGAGCTGCGGCGAAGCTGATCGCCGGGCTGGCGGTCGAGGCCACGCAGCGCTTTGCCGAGGCCGGGACGTTTGTCGAAGTCGGGAAGGCGGCCGTCGCGGCGCCGGCGGCATCCCCGCCCTCGGAACCCCTCGCTTCGGGGAGCGAGGCGAGCACACAGGTTGACGGCGTTGAAACCGTGCAGGGCGAGAAGGTCGTCATCGCGTTCGAAGCCAAGCGCTGCATCCAGGCGCGTTTTTGCGTGACCGGCGCGCCGAAGGTCTTCCTCGCCAATGTCGAGGGACCGTGGATCCACCCCAATGCGATGGACGCCGAAAAGCTGGTCGCGATTGCCGAAGCCTGCCCCTCGGGCGCGATCCAGTATCGGCGCAAGGATGGGCGGCCCGAAGAAACGCCGCCGCCGGTCAATCTTGCAAGCCTTCGCGAGGGCGGCCCCTATGCGGTGCATGGCGATGTCCTGCTCAACGGCAAGCCAGCTGGCTTTCGCATGACGCTGTGCCGGTGCGGGGCCTCGAAGAACAAACCGTTCTGCGATTCCTCGCACCACGAGATCGGCTTTTCCGCCTCGGGCGAGCCGCCGACGGCCAAGGCCGACATGCTGGAGGTTCGCGACGGGCCGCTGGCGATCGATCCGCAGACCGATGGACCGCTCCGGGTGCGCGGCAATCTCGAAATCACCGCCGGGACGGGCCGGGTGGTGGCGCGCGTCCGCTCGGCGCTGCTCTGCCGCTGCGGCCAGTCCCAGACCAAGCCGTTCTGCGACGGATCGCATGTGAAGGCCGGTTTCCGGAGTTAGTCGTTTCTGCTCCGGCCCACCTCTGCTCCGGCCCACCCCGATCGTGCCTCGCCGGCGAGGCCGACGAAATCGGGGGGAGGCGGCCTCCGGGAGGGGTTCGGCGTGGATCTTCTCGCCTTGCGCCAAAGGGCGCCTAAAAACCTCCACATTGCGAGGCCATTTGCATTCTGTCGCCGAGTTAATGTCCGCGTCAGGCGCGAGTCATTCCGGCAGGGTCTCTAGGCCCCATGACAACCAAACGTTCTCCCAAAGGAGTTGTCGAAATGAAACGTAGTATGATGGTAGGCGGCGCAGTCGGGCTTCTTGCCGGCGCCAGTCTCGCCACGATCGTCCTGGCCGCGCCGTCCTATGCATTCAAGACGGATGGCGCGAGCGCTCCGGCCGCCATCGCCGGCAATGTCACCGCGTCGGCGGTTGGCCAGCTCAACCGCTGGGGCACACTCCCAAACCTTGCCGACCTCGTGCAGAGCACCTCGCCGTCGGTGGTGCAGATCATCGTCCGCGAACCAGGCTCGGTGCGGATGACCTCTGGCCCGGGCGGCCTTGAAGGCCTGCCGCCGGAGTTCCGTCAGTTCTTCGGCCGGCAGTTCGGCCAAGGCGATGCCCCGCAGGGCGAGGCGCCGGATCAGATGGCCTCCGGGTCCGGATTCTTCATCGACGGCGGTTACATCGTCACCAACAACCATGTCGTCGACAAGGCCAAGAAGGTCACCGTCCGGCTTGAAGGCGGCAAGGAAATCGACGCCATCGTGGTCGGCACGGACGCCAAGACCGATCTGGCCGTGATCAAGATCGATGCGAAACTGGCGCCCGCCTCCCTCAAATGGGGCGACAGCGACAAGTCCCGCGTCGGCGACAGCGTTTTTGCGGTGGGCTCGCCCTTCGGCCTCGGCAACACGGTGACCGCCGGCATCATCTCGGCGCGCAGCCGCGACATTCATTCGGGGCCTTACGACGATTACTTCCAGGTCGATGCGCCGATCAACCAGGGCAATTCCGGCGGTCCGCTGCTTAATGCGGAAGGCCGCGTCATCGGCGTCAACTCCGCGATCTATTCGCCGAGCGGCGGCAATGTCGGCATCGGTTTCTCAATCCCTTCGGCCCAGGCGCAAGCGGTCGCCAGCCAGATCATCGCGCATGGCTCGGTCGAACGCGGCTGGCTCGGGGTCGGCATCCAGGATGTGACCCCCGACATCGCCAAGAGCTTCGGCATTTCCGAGGACAAGGGCGTGCTGGTGGGTGAAGTGACGCCCAACAGCCCGGCCTCGAAGGCTGGCATCAAGCCGCAGGACGTCATCCTGACGTTCGGCGATCGCACGATCAAGGATCGCCACGACCTGACGCGCGCCGTCGCCGACACCAAGGCGGGCGCCTCCAAGGACGTGAAGATTATCCGCGACGGCCGTCAGCAGACGATCTCGGTCAAGATCGCCGCGCTAGACGACACGCCGACCAAGGAAAAAATCAAACTCAGCGGCGAGAAGGCAAGCAAGCTTGAAGGCAAGGTTCCGCTATCGGGCCTCGGCCTTCAGCTCGCCGACAGCGACGCTGGCCTGGTGATCGCCGAAGTCGCGGTCAACTCGGCCGCCGCTGACGCCCAGCTGCATCCTGGCGACAAGCTGGTGATGGTCAACCAGACCCCGGTCAGCTCGGCCAGTGAAGCTCAACGCGCCGTTGCCGACGCGAAGCAGAAACATCGCGACGCGGTGCTGCTGCAGATCGAACGCAACGGAACCAAGGCGTTTGTCGCAGTGCCCTTCTCGGGATCCTAACCGAACCCGAGGAGAGCGGGCGTGGTCGTCCGGCCGTCCCCCCAAGATGGGCGACCACGCTCCCGTTCTCCGATCCAATCTCTGGCCTACTCTCCGCCCCGCTCGCCGGTTCGGTCCGTGACCGGTCTCTTGTCTGCCGACGTGCCTGACCTTTCCAAGATCCTTCCCAAGCTCCTTTCCGGCGAAGGGTGATGACCCTTCGCCGCATTTTGTTCTAGGCTCGCGCCATGCGCATCCTGGTTATCGAGGACGAGGCCAAGACAGCCGACTTCATCGAGAAGGGGCTGAGAGAGAAGGGTCATGTCGTCGATGTCTGCTCGACCGGCCCTGAGGGGCTTTCCTTCGCCATCCATGGCGCACACGACGCCATCATTCTCGATCGCATGCTGCCGCAGATGGACGGGCTCAGCGTCCTGAAGGCGCTGCGCGCAGAAAACCGGAACACGCCGGCGATCATCCTCTCGGCGCTGGGTCAGATCGACCATCGCGTCGAGGGTCTCAAGGCCGGCGGCGATGATTATCTGGTCAAGCCCTTTGCCTTCTCCGAGCTTTTGGCCCGGATCGAGGCGATTGTCCGCCGCGCCGATCCACGCGCCGCCGAGCAGACCGAGCTCAGGGTCGACAATCTCAAGCTCGATCTCGTCTCGCGCCGCGCCATCCGAGGCGCCCGCGAGATCGACCTTCATGCGCGCGAATTCGCCATTCTCGAATACCTGATGCGCAATGCCGGCCGGCCGGTGACGCGCTCGATGCTGCTCAATCATGTCTGGGATTATCAGTTCGAGCCGCAGGCCAATGTCGTCGACGTGCACATCTCCCGGCTGCGCAAGAAGATCGATGCGCCGGGGGAGAAGCCGCTGATCGAGACGCTACGCGGCGAAGGCTATCGCATCAGTGCGACGGGCTGAGGCATGGAGCGCCCGCGCTGGTTCGCCACACTGAGTGCACGGGTGATCGGGCTCTCGGCCCTGATGACGCTCGGCATCATCGGCATCGCCTTCACGCTCACCTATGTTTCAGCCCAGCGGATTTTCGAATTCGAGACCGCCGCGGCCGTGGAAGACGAGCTTCAGGGCCTCAAGGACCGCTTTGCCGAGGGTGGTCTCCCCGATCTTGTCCAGGCGATCGAACAGCGTTCGGGGGTTGAGGACACCGAGGCGGTTTACCTGTTGGCGACGCCATCGGGTGAGCGGGTCGCTGGAAATCTCTTGGAATGGCCCGCCCAGGCGGCGATGAACGGGCGCTGGACGCGGGTCAAAGTCACGCTCGACGGCGAGCCGGTCAGCATCGGGGCGCGGGCCTTTCGGGTTGAAAACCGCCTGGCGCTGCTGGTCGGCCGCGACCTCCGCGCCCAGCGCCGATTTTCAGCGGCGCTGGCGCAATCCGGGGCGCTCGCCATGCTCGCGGCGATCCTGCTGGCGTCGGCGGCGGCCTACCTCCTCAACCGCGTCGTGATGCGGCGGATCGGCGACATCGATTCAACCGCACGGGCGATTGTCGCTGGCGATCTCACCCGCCGGATTCCATTGCGCGAGGGCGCCGATGAGTTCGGCCGGCTGGCCGCGACGCTCAACGGCATGCTGGAACGCATCGAGGTGCTGGTGGTGGAATTGCGCACCGTCACCGACAGCCTGGCGCACGACCTGCGCACGCCCCTGACCCGGCTCAAGACCCAGATCCAGCGTAGCGCTGATGCCGAGCTCGGATCGCCAACCCGCAAGGAAGCGCTGGGTGCGGCAGCGGATGAGGCCGACCGGCTGCTCGCATCCTTCTCGGCGATGATCGACATGGCGCGCGCCGAGGCCGGGGGTCCGCGTGAACAATTCACCACCGTCGATCTGGCGGCGCTGGTGAGCGATGTCTGGGAGCTGCACCAGCCGCTCGCCGACGAGATGGGCGTCGGGCTGACGTTCGAGGCGGAGGGCGAGCCACACGTCCTCGGACATCAGCAATTCCTTGCCCAGCTGGTGTCCAACCTGGTCGACAACGCTCTCAAGCATGGCGTCAAGAAGGGCGAAAAGGGCGGGTTGATCGACATGCGTGTCGGCCTCGAAGACGGCAAGGCGGTGGTGACGGTTGCCGACAACGGGCCAGGCGTCGCCGTCGATCAGCGCGAGGCGGCGTTGCGGCGGTTCGGCCGCCTCGACGCGGCGCGATCGACGCCCGGCAGCGGCCTTGGCCTCAGTCTTGCCGAAACCCTCGCGCGGATGCACGGCGGCGAGCTGGTGCTCGAAGACAATGCGCCCGGCCTGCGCGTACGGGTGAAGATGCCGCTTCTGACGGTTTGAGGTCGATCCTCGCAGCGCCTTGCCATTTTTAGGCGCCGGCCGCAGCTTTAAGTGGCAACTCCAAACCCAGCAGGCAGGCGATGACTGAGATTTCGACCATTCGTGCGCTGGCTTTCGACGTCTTCGGCACCACCGTCGATTGGTGTTCCGGGATTGCGCGAGAGGCCGAGGCGCTGCTGGCGCCGAAGGGCTATCACCTCGACTGGACGGCGTTCGCCAATCGCTGGCGGTCAGAATACCAGCCGGCGATGGAGGCCGTGCGCTCCGGCAAGCGGGGCTATGTGGTGATGGACCGGCTCCACCGCGAAATGCTGGCGCCGGCGTTGGCGGAGTTTGCGGTTACCGGTTTGAGCGATGCCGAACTAGACGCGTTCGCTCACGCCTGGCGCCGTCTTGATCCCTGGCCCGACACGCTTGCGGGCATGGCTCGGCTGAAGCAGCGCTTCACGCTGGTCGCGTGTTCGAACGCCAACATTGCGCTGGCCGTTGAGATGGCCCGCCGCGGCGGCCTGCCCTGGGATGTGATTCTAGGGTCAGAGTTCGTGAAGACCTACAAGCCGATGCCGCAGGTCTATGACAGTGTCGGCGAGGCGCTCGGGCTCAAGCCGGCGCAGGTGATGATGGTCGCCTGCCATGTCTGGGATCTCGATGCGGCGAAGGCGAGGGGGCTGCGTACGGCGTTCGTCGCGCGACCGACCGAGTATGGTCCGGGCAAGACCAGCAAGGCTCCCAAGGACGGTGCCTATGACCTCGTCGCGCAGGATTTTGGTGATCTTGCGCGCCAGTTCGGCCTTTAGGCCTTCTGCTTGGGGCGCGACTTGTCGTAGGTCCCAAGACCCGGCTTGAAGCTCTTCTCGTCAATGAACTGACGGATGCCTTCTTTTCGGCCGTCATCGTCATAGGAGTTGGCGGCCTCTTGCGCCCGGACGAGATAATCCTCGGCGTTGTCGTAGGTCATCTCCTTGACGCGGCGCACGGCGTCCTTGGCGGCCTTCAGCGTCACCCAGTTTTTCTGAAGCAAGACGTTGGCGAGGGCCGTCACCCGCGCTTCCAGCTTCGCCAGCGGCACGGATTCGTTGATCAGTCGGTATTTCGCGGCGGTCTGGCCGTCCATCATTTCGCCGGTCAAGGAATAGTACATCGCATCGCGCTGGCTCATCAGATCGACGACGACCTTGGTCGCGCCGCCGCCGGGAAGGATGCCCCAATTGATTTCCGAAAGGCCGAACTTCGCCTCATCCGCTGCAATCGCGAGATCGCAAGCATAAAGCGGCCCATAGCCGCCGCCGAAGCACCAGCCATTGACCATGGCGATGGTGACCTTCTGATACCAGCGCAGGCGCCGCCACCAGCCATAGCTCTCGCGCTGCGCCTGGCGCACCGCGCCGAGACCCTGCGCTTCGATCTCGCGGAAATATTCCTTGAGGTCCATGCCGGCCGACCAGCTGTCGCCTTCGCCCTTGAGCACCAGAACGCCGACATCGTCGCGATATTCCAGCTCGTCGAGCACTTCCATCATGCGCCGGTTGAGCTTGGGGCTCATGCAGTTGCGCTTCTCGGGGCGATTGAACGACACCCAGGCGATGCCATCCTTCACCTTGTAGGAGACCGTATCCTTTTCGGCGCGCTCAGGTCTTGCGACCGCGGCAGGCTTGGAAGACGCGGCGGCCGCGGGTCGGGCGGGCGGTTTTTTCGTGCTCAAGGAAGTCTCCTTCGCGCCGCGCCAGGCCCTCAGACGGCTTAGTGGCGGCTTAGTGGCGGCTTTGGGGGGCGGCGGCTTAGAGGCGCCGCAGATCGTTATACGTCATAACTTATTATCAGCCCGGCGCCAACGGCAAAAGCGCGCCCAGACCTCAGCGCGATTGGGCTCAGACCCCGGCTAAGTCCACACCTCACGGGCGGTTTCCACCGCCAGCTCGAGTTTCCGCCACTGCTCATCCTCCGCCAGGGTGTTGCCTTCCTCGGTCGAAGCGAAGCCGCATTGCGGCGACAGACACAGCTGGTCGATCGGCGCATATTTCGCCGCCTCCTCGATCCGGCGTTTCAGGTCGTCCTTCTTTTCGATACCGCCGGTCTTCGAGGTGATCAGGCCGAGAACCACTGTCTTGCCCTTGGGCAGGAAGCGCAACGGCTCGAAGCCGCCGGCGCGATCGGTGTCCCATTCCATGAAATAGCCGTCGACATTCACTCGGTTGAACAGGGCGTCGGCGACCGGCTCATAGCCGCCCGAGGCGATGAAGGTGGAGCGGAAATTGCCGCGGCAGAGATGCATGGTGATGCGCATGTCTTTTGGGCGGCTCGCCACCGCCGCATTGATCATACCGATATTGCGGGCGAGCTGCTCGTCGGGATCATCGCCCCGGTCCTTCAGCATCTTCCGCTGCTCGGCGTCGCAGAGATAGGCGAACGACACATCATCGAGCTGGAGATAGCGGCAGCCGGCGTCAGCAAACGCCTTCACCGCCTTGGCGTAGGTCGTCCCCATGTCGCGGTAATACGCCTCGATGTCCGGATAGACGCCCCCGGTGAACATCTCGCGCCCCATGCGATAATAGAGCATCGAGGGCGAGGGGATGGTCATTTTCGGCTGCCCCTTCGCGATGCTTTTCAGATAGCTGAAGTGCGCCAGCATCGGGTGGTCGCTGAAATCGATTCTGCCGGTGACGTGAATATGCTTGGGCTTCAGCGCGACGCCCTTGAACTGCACGGCGCTCGCCGCCGCGCCCCAATAGCCCTCAACGCCGGTAAGATGCTCGAGAAAATCATAATGCCAGAAGGCGCGGCGAAACTCCCCGTCGGTCGCATCCTTAAGCCCGATCGATTCCTGCTGGCGGACGACCTTGAGAATTTCCTCGTCCTCGACCGCCTTCAGTTCGGCCTCGGCGATCTCGCCTTTTTCTTTTTGTTCGCGCGCTTTCTTGAGCCGCGCCGGGCGCAGCAGGCTGCCGACATGATCGGCGCGAAAGGGGGCGGTTGTCCGGTCCATGCAACGTCCTCCCAGGGGCGTCTTTCGTTTGCGTCGATAAAGATATATCTCATAATCATTGCATCGGCCGCGATGGCAAGGTCAAAGGACGAATATGGCGAAGCGCCTGCGCCTCATGATGGTCG
>JANMWT010000533.1:0-9653 GCA_031394145.1 Alphaproteobacteria bacterium
GGGGCGTGGCGTAATATGGACACGTCGGCCGTATCCATCAGGACCCGGCCGACTTTCATTTAGGGGCGGCGTTCCTTGGGAGGTCGCGAATGAACCGAAGGGCGAGATGGTCGCCGAGAGGGTCGCCGAGATGGTCGCCGAGCGACCCAACCTGCTCCGCCGGGTGATGGGGCTTGGTCTTGTCCTGGTCGTCGGCGTCGTCGGCGTCGTCGGCGCTGTCGCGGCGGTCGCGCTGACCCTCATTCCGCGCGGCCGGATCGCCGTTCCGCCGCGCGCCAGCAACGGCACAGCCTATGTGCTTTATGTCGACGTGCCGCCGGGCTGCTCGCCCGACCACCCGTGCCCGGCGCTCTACCTGCTCGACGGCGAGCGCTGGTTCAATTCGTTCAAGCGCATCGCTCGGAAGGCGGCCAAGGCGGGCGAGGCTGAGCCTGTCGTGCTGGTCGGCATCGGCTATGTCGACGTGGTGAACACCTTCGGCCGGCGCTGGTTTGACTTCTCCCCGCCATCGGCCGACCCGGCCGCCATCCCGCGTTTACTGAGGCCCATGGCGGGCAGCCGGGCGGGCGGAGCGGAGGCCTATCTCGCCGTCCTCAGAAGCGAGATCGTGCCCTTCGCCGAGGCGCGCTTCCCCATCTCGCCGCAAGGTCGGGGGATCGCCGGCCATTCTTTCGGCGGCCTGTTCGCCGCTTACGCGCTGGCGCACGCGCCTGATCTGTTCGAGCGCGTCCTGATGGCAAGCCCTTCGCTATGGTTTGGCGGGACCGAGACGTTCGAGCCGCCGGCTGAGGCCGGGACGCATATCGTCGAGATCGCCAACGACGCCCGCGGTCGGTCAGGCGATGCGCTGACCGGGGCGAGCGTCGATCTGGTGCGGAAACTCACCGCCCGAACCGGCTTTGAGGTGCATGGGCGGGCCTTCCCCGGCACGGTCCACGACACGGTTTTTCCGCCGGCTTTTCGGGCCGCCCTACCGATCCTTTTTCCGGTGTCGCCGAAGGCGCCCTAACCGGTCAGGAAGCGGCCGCGCGGCGTATTCGCTGGCCGCGACGAAACGCCCGTCGCGACGGGCGTTTTTCGGTTCCGGCCCGTGTTGTCAGGGGCGAAGCTATCGTGATAGCAAACCCGCCAACGACTGACGGTAATCTGCGGCCAGCCGTCGCCAAGTCGTTATTTTCAGGCAATTTTTTTGCTCTGAGTCCGGCGCGGCGGGTTCGGAGCGGGGGCATGATTTGGCGGGCTCGAACAACCCATCGATCGGCGAGGCGGCGCAACGCTATGCAGCAGCCGTGTTCGACCTGGCGCTCGACACCGGCGAGGTCGACGCCGTCGAGGCTGGACTGAACACGCTGGCGCGCACCATCGAGGGCAACCCGACGCTCTACCGGACCTTGCGGTCGCCCCTGTTCAAGTCGGAAGAAAAAGCGGCCGTGCTGGCGGAGATCTCGGCGAAGCTGGGGCTTGCCGATCTTGCGAAACGGTTCGTTGGCGTCGCGGCCCTCAACCGCCGGGCGGGCGACGTCCCGGCGATGGCGCGCGCCTTCGCCGAGAAAGCCGCGCGTCATCGCGGCGCAACCCGTGTGGTCGCGCGCGTCGCCAAGGCGATCAGCAAGGACCAGACGCTGGATCTGGAATCCGCGGTTTCGAAATCCTTGGGCCGGACGGTTCATGTCGATGTCGAAATCGATCCCGCCCTGATCGGCGGCCTGCAGCTCAAGATCGGCTCGCGTCTCGTCGACGCCTCGATCCGCACCAAGCTGACCACACTGACGAACCTTATGAAGGGGGCCTAGCCCGATGGACATTCGCGCCGCTGAGATTTCCGACATCCTCAAGGCCCAGATCAAGAATTTTGGGGCCGAGGCCGAAGTCTCCGACGTTGGTCAGGTGCTGTCGGTTGGCGATGGCATCGCGCGCATCTATGGCCTCGACAGCGTCCAGGCCGGCGAGATGGTCCAGTTCGACTCAGGCGTGAAGGGCATGGCCCTCAACCTCGAACGCGACAATGTCGGCGTCGTCATCTTCGGCGACGACCGCAACATCAAGGAAGGCGACACCGTCAAGCGGACGCAGGAGATCGTGTCGGCGCCGGTGGGCAAGGGCCTCCTCGGCCGCGTGATCGATGCGCTGGGCGAGCCGATCGACGGCAAGGGTCCCTTAAAAGACGTGGCCGAGCGTCGCCGCGTCGACGTCAAGGCCCCTGGCATCCTGCCGCGCAAGTCGGTGCATGAACCGATGTCGACCGGCATCAAGGCGATCGACTGTCTCGTGCCGATCGGCCGCGGCCAGCGCGAGCTGATCATCGGCGACCGTCAGACCGGCAAGACCGCGATCGTCATCGACACCATCCTCAACCAGAAGGCGATCAACGCGCGCGGCAGCGAGAGCGAGAAGCTCTATTGCATCTACGTCGTCATCGGCCAGAAGCGCTCGACCGTGGCCCAGGTGGTGAAGTCGCTCGAAGAGCGTGGCGCGCTGGACTACACCGTCGTCGTCGCCGCCACCGCCTCCGAGCCGGCGCCGCTGCAATACCTTGCCCCGTTCACCGGCTGCACCATCGGCGAATGGTTCCGCGACAACGGCATGCACGCGCTGATCATCTATGATGATCTTTCGAAGCAGGCCGTCGCCTACCGTCAGATGTCGCTGCTGCTGCGCCGCCCGCCGGGCCGTGAAGCCTATCCCGGCGACGTCTTCTATCTCCACTCGCGCCTGCTTGAGCGCGCAGCGAAACTCAACGCCGACCATGGCTCGGGGTCGCTGACAGCGCTGCCGATCATCGAGACGCAGGCCAACGACGTGTCGGCCTATATCCCGACCAACGTGATCTCGATCACCGATGGCCAGATCTTCCTCGAGACTGATCTGTTTTACCAGGGCATCCGCCCGGCGGTGAACGTCGGCCTTTCGGTCTCGCGGGTCGGCGGTTCGGCCCAGGTCAAAGCGACCAAGCAGGTCGCCGGCACGATGAAATCCGAGTTGTCCCAGTACCGAGAAATGGCCGCCTTCGCGAAGTTCGGCTCCGATCTCGACGCTACGACGCAGCGCCAGCTCAATCGCGGCGCGCGTCTCACCCAGCTCCTCAAACAGCCGCAGTATTCGCCGCTGTCGATGGAAGAGCAGGTAGTTGTCGTCTACGCCGGCACGCGCGGCTATCTCGACAAGGTTGCCGTCGATCAGGTCGGCCGCTTTGAGAGCGAGCTGCTGCGCCTGCTGCGGGCCGATCATCAGGCGCTTCTGAGCTCGATCCGCAGCCTCAAGGACATCACCAAGGACGGCATCGAAGCTCAAATCAAGGAAGTGCTCGACGGCTTCGTGAAATCGTTCGCGTAACTTTGCTGACGCGAGACTTTGCTGACCAGGACCCGATCGGGTTCGTTTAGGACCGGCCCATGCCCAGCTTGAAGGACCTTCGCCTCCGCATCGTGAGCGTGAAGTCCACTCAGAAAATCACCCGGGCGCTGCAGATGGTCGCCACGGCCAAGCTGAAGCGGGCGCAGGAAGCTGCGACCGCATCGCGCCCCTACGCCTCGCGCATGGCCGCGGTCATCGCCAACCTCGCCAGCGCCGCCTCTGGCGGCGGCGGCCCCAAGCTGCTTGCCGGCACGGGCAAGGACGACGTCCACCTTCTGGTGGTGATGACCTCCGAGCGCGGCCTCTGCGGCGGCTTCAACGCCAACATCGCCAAGCTGGCGCGCGCTGAAATCAAGCGCCTGCGTAATGCCGGCAAGACAGTGAAGATCCTGACCATCGGCAAGAAGGGCCGCGACGCCCTGCGCCGCGCCCATGGCGCGTTGCTGATCGATCATATCGAGCTGCGCAACGAACGGACGATGACCAGCGGCCTCGGTCAGCGCATCGCAACGGCGATCGCCAGCCGTTTCGAAGCCGGCGAATTTGATGTGGCGACGCTGATCTCGGCGCGGTTCAAGAACGTGCTGACGCAGATCCCGACCGCCATGCAGCTGATCCCGGCCAAGGCGCCAGCCGATGCGCCAACTGTCGACCTCAAGGGCTCGAGCTACGAGTATGAGCCCTCCGAAGATGAAATCCTCGAACAGCTGCTGCCGCGCTATCTGTCGACGGTCGTCTTCTCCGCCCTCCTGGAGACCGAAGCGGGCTTCCAGGGCGCGCAGATGACCGCCATGGACAACGCCACCCGCAACGCCGGGGACATGATCAAGGCGCTGCAGCTTCGCTACAACCGCGCCCGCCAGGCGCAGATCACCAAGGAGCTGATCGAGATCATCTCCGGCGCCGAGGCGCTCTAGGACGTCAAGACTGGGACTTCAAGACGGGTACTTCGAGACGGGTACTTCGAGACTGGTACTTCGAGACTGGTACTTCGAGACTGGGACCTTCCGGCCGGCGACGTCGGCCGCAAAAACGAGATAGACCAAAGAGGCTAGAGATGAGCACGAAAACCGCCACCAACGTCAAAGGCCGCGTCAGCCAGGTCATCGGCGCCGTCGTCGACGTCGACTTCGACGGCGTCCTGCCGAACATCCTCAACGCGCTCGAAACCACCAATGGCGGCAACCGCCTGGTCCTGGAAGTGGCGCAGCATCTCGGCGAAGGCTCGGTGCGCACCATCGCCATGGACTCGACCGAAGGCCTGACCCGCGGCCAGGAAGTTCGCGACACCGGCACCGCCATCTCCGTTCCGGTTGGCGAGGGCACGCTCGGGCGCATCATGAACGTCATCGGCGAGCCGATCGACGAAGCCGGTCCGATCGCCTTCACCGAGCGCCGCGGCATTCACCAGCCGGCGCCGTCCTTCGTCGACCAGAAGCCGGTCCCGGAAATCCTGCCGACCGGCATCAAGGTCGTCGACCTCTTGTGCCCCTATGCGAAGGGCGGCAAGATCGGCCTGTTCGGCGGCGCGGGCGTCGGCAAGACCGTTCTGATCCAGGAGCTGATCAACAACATCGCCAAGGCCTATGGCGGCTATTCGGTGTTCGCCGGCGTCGGCGAGCGCACGCGCGAAGGCAACGACCTCTATCACGAGATGAACGAGTCCGGCGTGAACAAGGCCGGCGGCGGGGCAGGCTCGCGCTGCTCGCTGGTGTTCGGTCAGATGAACGAGCCGCCGGGCGCCCGCGCCCGCGTCGCGCTGACCGGTCTCACCATCGCGGAAAACTTCCGCGACCAGGGCAAGGACATCTTGTTCTTTGTCGACAACATCTTCCGCTTCACCCAGGCCGGTTCGGAAATGTCGGCGCTGCTCGGCCGCATTCCCTCGGCGGTGGGCTATCAGCCGACGCTGGCAACCGACATGGGCCAACTCCAAGAGCGCATTACTTCGACGACCAAGGGTTCGATCACCTCGGTGCAGGCGATCTACGTTCCGGCCGATGACTTGACCGACCCGGCGCCGGCGACCTCGTTTGCGCACTTGGATGCGCAGACGGTGCTCAACCGCGCCATCTCGGAAAAGGGCATTTATCCGGCGGTCGACCCGCTTGATTCATCCTCGCGCATTCTCGATCCGAACGTCGTCGGCGAAGAGCACTACACCGTCGCGCGCCGGGTCCAGGAAACGCTGCAAGCCTACAAGGGCCTGCAGGACATCATCGCCATTCTCGGCATGGACGAGCTCTCGGAAGACGACAAGCTGGTCGTCGCCCGCGCCCGCAAGATCGAGCGTTTCTTGAGCCAGCCTTTCTACGTCGCCGAGGCCTTCACCAACCTGCCGGGCCAGTTCGTCGACGTGAAAGACACCGTGCAGGGGTTCAAGGAAATCCTCGACGGCAAGCACGACGATATTCCGGAGCAGGCCTTCTTGATGTGCGGCAAGATCGACGACGTCGTCGCCAAGGCCCAGAAAATGGCCGCTGAAGCCGCCTGATCCGGCGTCGCGACCCGCTGTCCCACCTGACCAAAGCTGACCAAAGCTGACCAAGGCGCCGCGCCGAGACCCCGCGGCGCCTTTGCGTTATTGCCCGCTCGCAGCTAGCGTGGCGCCGGGCCAAAGAGGCGCCGAGCCAAAGAGGGAGGGGCTATGTCTCGTCTCATCATCGCGGGTCTCGTCATTGCGGTTCTGGCGCTTGGCCTCGCTTCGGGCGCGCCAGGTCACGCCCAGACGGGGCTGCATCCGGCCATCTCGCCCAGCCTCTCGCCGCAGGATGTCGCCAGCGCCTTCGCCGACGGCGTGGTCGAGGTCTGCGCCCCGGCGGTGGTCTCGGGCACGCGGCTGGTCGCTCTCGCCCCTGCCGTCCGGGCGCGCATTTCGCGTGCGAGCGATCCTGAGACTGCCCGCCAGGTCGGCGCAGAAGCCGGCGATGGCGTCTGGGATGTGGTCTCGGCCAAGGGCGTGGTTCGCATCCGCGAACATGACGGGCGGTGCGTGGTCTCCGCCTATGGCCCGCCAGCGGCAGCGACGCTGGCGCAGGTTGCGCGCCGGCTGGAGGCCTCAGGCCAGGGCTTCGAGCGACTGGCGCCGACGCCGGGGGTCGGCGCTAGCGAAGCGCTGGTCCGCACCGCCGGCGGGGCCCGGGTCCAGGTGATGCTGCAGGGCTCCGAGCCGGGGAAGGCTGGCGACAAGTCGCGCTTCAGCGTGCTGACCGCGACCGTGTTCAGAAGTCCGGGCTGATGGCCGCCGGTCAGGATGCGGGATAAGCCGTGCAGCTAGCCAATCTTCTCGCCTGGATCGGAGCGCTGGCCTGGCCGGCGCTGATCGGCTTTGCGATGTGGCGTCGCATCAAGCGAGGCTGGCTGCCCAATCGGTTTGCCTGGATCGCCCTTGGCGTCGTGACGCCGGTCTGGTTCTTGGGCGTCTGGGCCTTTCTGGTTGAACCCGAGACGCTGGTGGTCCGGCGGATCGAGGTTGTGAGCCGCGCCTGGAGCGGTCCGCCGCTGCGGATTGGCGTCATCGCCGACACCCATATGGGTGCGCCCCACATGAGTGTCGGCCGGATGAAGCGCCTGGTTCAGCGGATGAATTCCGAACACCCCGACGTGGTGACGCTGCTGGGCGATTATATCGGCAGCCACGAACCCGCGGCTTCCCGCTCGCGCGGCGATCGCGCCGCTATCGTCGCGAGCTTCCGAGCGATGGGCGGGTTTCGCTCAGCCCTGGGAACTTATGCGGTGCTTGGCAATCACGACTGGTGGTATGACGGTCCCCTGGTCGCCGCCGGACTCGATGCGGTCGGCATCCATGTCCTGGAGAACCAGTCCTTGCGCGTTGAGCGCGGCGCCGGCAGCTTCTGGATCGCCGGCTTGACCGATCACGATGCGCCCCGGGCGCCGTCCTATACCCAGTCGCTGCTCAATGTTCCGGCCAGCGCCGCGCTCATCGCGCTCGCCCATCGGCCGGACAAGTTCGTCGCAGCGCCTGCCCAGGTAGCGCTGACGCTGGCCGGACACACCCATTGCGGGCAGGTCCACATCCCGTTTTTCGGGCGCTACATGCCCAAGGCGTCAGAAGAATCGCAGCGCTGGCCCTGCGGTCTCTACGAGGACCATGGCCGAAGGCTTTATGTCTCGGGCGGGGTTGGGGTCTCCTTCCTGCCGGTGCGCTTCCTGCAGCCGCCGGAGATCGCCATCGTGACCCTGCGCGCCGATCCGGGACAAATCCGCGCGCCCGCCGGAATCGAGCCTCCGCCGGCGCCGGTCGCGGCCCCAGCCGTCCCTGACCCGGCGCCGCCGAGCCCTTGAATCCGGTTGGTTTTCTAACTGACAGCCGATCGTCCAGGCGGCTGGGCGCGCCTGGCTCGCTTGCGCCTTTACCTGCGCCTTTACAGGATGGCTGGGCCTGCTAAACGGCGGGGCGCAAAGGGATTTCACCGCCCCAATACGCGCTAGCAGTCACGCTCCACCAGTCACGCTCCACCAGTCACGCTCCGGGGACACGCAGATGGCCGAGGCCTTTCATTTCTCGCTGGTGTCGCCCGAGCGCGAGCTCTTCTCGGGGGCGGTCACTCAGGTTGATGCTCCGGGCATCGAGGGTGATTTCGGCGTGCTCGCCCACCACGCGCCGTTCATGACCACGCTCAAGCCTGGCGTCGTCCGCATTTTCGAGGATGGCGTTGTCACGCCGGTCTTCGTGCGTGGCGGTTTTGCCGACGTGACGCCGGCGGGGTTCACCATCCTGGCCGAAGAGGCGATCCGCCTCGCGGAGGTCAATGCGGCCGACCTCGACACCAAGATCGCCAATGCGCGCGCCGACGCCAATGATCCGGGCGACGAGCTCCGCCGCAAGACCGGCGCCGAGCGGCTCGTCTACCTCGAGGCGATCAAGGCCGCGCTCTAGGCGGTGCTCTCGGTTAAGCGGCCCTCTTCCTTAAGCGGCAAGGCCTTCGACGTTGGTCGGAGGCGCCACCAGCAGCGGAATCCGAATTCGGACCGTCGTCCCGACGCCGCCAGGCAGGGCGGGGATCGCCGCGCCGCCGAGTTGACGCACGAAGATCTCGATATAATCAGCGCCGCGTTTTTCCGGCGTCTTGGTCGCATCCGACGTCGTGAGGCCGATGCCGTCATCGGCCACCATCAGTTCGATCTCATCGTCGATTCGCTTGACGCTGAGCACGACGCGGCCCGACCCCTTGGGAAAGGCGTGCTTGATGGCGTTGGTCCCAAGTTCATTGACCAGAAGGCCGAAGGGCACCGCCCGCTCGGGGTCGATCGATAACGCTTCGGCCTCGACCTCGATGGTGATGAGCGAGCCGTCGCCAAGCAGGCTCGCCGCCATGGTCTTGGCGATCTCTTTGAGATAGCCGTCGAGCGCGACGGCGCCGCCGCGGCTGGAATGAGAGATCAGGTCGTAGAGCTGGGCGATGGCGCCGATGCGCGCCTGCATCGAGCGATAGCCCTGCACGCAGGGCTTGGCGGTCGAGCGGACCTCGAAAGCGATCAGGCCGACGATGATCTGCAGATTGTTCTTGATCCGGTGGGAGATCTCGTTGGCGAGGCTGAGGGCGTCGCGCTCACGCTGTTTGCGGTCGGTGATGTCCTCGAAGACCAGCAGCATGCGGTGGGCGTGGTTGCCGGGCTGGGAGATCTTGCGGGCGTTGAGATTGAAGACGCGGCGGCCAAGGCCGGGAAAAACGTCCTCGATCTCGAAATTCTCGAACGGCTTGTTCTCGGGCAGCACTTTTTCCATCAAATGGCGCAGCGCCGGCACATCCCACTGATGCTGGCCCAGCTCCGAGACGCGTCGGCCATAGGCTTCGGCCTGGGTAATCCCGAACATGGTCAGGAAGGCGCGACTGGCGGTCACCACCGTCATGTTGTTTTCGAGCACGACCATGGGATCGCGAACGGTGTCGACGATGCTCTGGGTCAGCTGCCAGGCGCGTTTGCTCTCCTTGCGCGCGGCGCGCTCCTCGCTGACATCCTCGATGGCGAGCAGGATCGAGCCGTCATGGTCGCCTGGACTGAAGATCTTGCGCGCGTTGACCAGCATGGTGCGCTGACCGATCGTCGGGAAGTCGTGCTCGACTTCAAAGCCTTCGACCGAGGCGCGGTGCGGGATGATGCTTTCCAGAAGCGTCCGCAAGGCGGGGATGTCCCACTGCCGATTGCCGAGATCGTAGATCAGGCAGCCTTCGGTCTCGGCGCGGCTGGTGCGGAAGGTCTGGTAAAAGGCCCGGTTGGCGGAGGTAATGATCAGGTTGCGATCAAGAATGATCAGGGCGCTCGGAACGGTCTCG
>JANMWT010000537.1:0-5568 GCA_031394145.1 Alphaproteobacteria bacterium
CCCGTCCGAGATCGATCGCACTGCGATTGAGGCGTTTGAGCCAAGCGTGTTGGTGACGATCGGCGAAGAAGAAGAACAGGCGCTTCACCTTCACATTTCGACAATCGACGAGGAGCCTCTGGAGCCGGGCAGGGCTTAAAGTTGCAAGGCCTTCCATCAGCATGTCGATCTGGTGAAAGCTTTCGTTGTCCGGCAATTCGTCCAGCAGTTCGAGGATGGCGCGCTCCGGACTGGATAGCGTCAAGGGCCAGTTCCAAGGTCCGAAGGGCATCGTGACGATGCTGTCTGGACGTGCCTTGACCGCATCCGGCGTCAGATCGAGAGCGTGGGGTGCAGTCGTCGCGCGCTGCCGCTGGAACAGCTTGGCGTCGTTGCGATAGCGGAAGTCGATGCCGGCCGGCAGTGTGCCCAGCCAGGTCGGCGGAGGCTTCGGTCCGTAGAGATAGACGGCCGACGTCTCGGTTTGCAGATAGTGGGCATGGCCGGTCAATTCGAGCGCGGTCCGCCCGCCGGCGATGAGGTCGTGGCCGAGCAGCGTTTGCAGAGAGATCACGATGTATTGCCAGGTGATGTCGCCGCGCGGCCGCTGATAGACGCGGCGTGCCGGCTGGGTCAGCCAACCCGACGAGACGTATTGGCTGCGCAAGCTAGTGGAATAGCCGTGGGCGGACAGCCACGCTGCGTCGACCAGCAGCCCCTCGGGCAGATTACGCTCTAGCCAGTTTATCGAATTCGTATTTTGCGTAGCCATGCTACGCATATTGGCACTATTGCGAACAAAATGCAAGTTCATAAAATTCTCAAAACACAAAGCCAGTCTTTGCGTATTTCGTTATTTGTAAACCAACTCACCGCAACCAACAACGCACAGCCTCGCAGTCCGGCGCGAATGATCCCGCAACGCCTGACCAAAGAATTCGCTCTTGCCACCGGATTTACAAAACGGTGGCAAGTCGACTATGGTCATGTGTGCCACCGTAAGTCATTTCCGGTGGCAAGCCAAACGGACACCGACCATGGACGAGATCGCACTCTCTTCGCAAAGCATGTTCGCCGAACTGCTCCAGCGCTGCCTGGACGGCGAATTCGACGAGACATTCCGGGAGCAAGGCAGCTTCGTGCGCCGCCGCCGGGACGCGCGCTATTACTGGTACTACCGGTGGGACGCAGGCGGCGCCAAGCACGAGCGCTATGTCGGCCCCGTCACCGACAAGAGCATCACCGACCGGGTCAGCCGCTTCGCCACTATCAAATCGGACTACAAGCAACGCCGCGAAATGGTGCGTGGCCTGATCGCAACGCGCTTGCCTGCGCCCGACGCCATGGCAGGCAGCGTCGTCGAGGCCCTATGGAAGGCGGGCTTCTTCCGGCTGCGCGGCGTGCTGGTTGGGTCGCTGGCCTACCAGTGCTATGCCGGGCCGCTCGGCATCCGGCTCACGGCGGCGTCCGTGCGTACGGACGATGCGGGTTTCGCGCAGTTCTGGGGCGTGTCCGAGAATATCGGTGAGAGCATGGAGCACCCGCTGCTCGTGCTGCGAATGATCGATCCGACGTTCCGCGAGGTGCCGGGCATCAGCGATCCGTTCGTCACGTCACGATACAGTACCAAGAGCGGATACAAGGTTGAGTTCCTGACGCCCAATCGCGGCAGTTATGATCACACAGGCAAACCGGCGAAAATGAAAGCGATGGCGGGTGCAGGCGCACAACCGCTGCGGCATCTGGAGTTTCTGATCCACCAGCCAGAACGCTCTGTGATGCTGTTTGGCGGCGGCGTCCCTGTCACACTCCCGAGGGCCGAGCGTTATGCCGTGCACAAACTCATTGTCGCCGTCGAGCGCAGGGACCAGATCAAGGCGCAGAAGGATATTGTGCAAGCCGGCACTCTGATTATGGCGACGGCCAAGCGGCGGCCGCTTGAGCTTGGCGAGGCCTGGCTGGAGGCCTGGACCGTCGGCCCGCGCTGGCGCGAGAAACTGGATGCCGGCCACCAACGGCTGTCGGACGGCGAGCGCGCTGAGCTGAAGCGTGTGGTTGAACTTGCTGAAAGTGCTGGGGAGCGCCGCGCGGCGCGCAATCCGAGAGGTCGTGATCGCAGTGCCTCTTGAACAAACGCACCCCTTGCAGTGAAGCCCGGTGCCCGGTTCTCGCGCACCGATGTCCTACAAAGTCTGAATGTAGGGCATTAATCGAGCACTCACGGATTACCCGTTTTTGCCATTGACGCTGCGGCTAATACCTCAGCTGTCATGGCAGGCTGGGCGTCGATCACTGTGAGATAGGCCAGGGCCACAGCGTCCGGTTCCGAGCGACCTTGCTCCCAGTCGCGCACGGTGCCGATCGGGATACGGTAGCGGTCAGCAAACTCGGTTTGGGAGGTGGCCAATTTGCTCCGTAGCCTGCGGATGAGCGGAATGGGACGCAAGCGAGCGAGGCGCTCTGCACTCAGGGGCCGATTATCAGGGTCCGACAACGCCGCAAGTTCAAGGTCTTCGTCTGTCATCGGCTCCAGCCAGTCGGCAGGCGTTCCGGGAATAGGTCCCCGGTCGTCATGCCAGATATCATCGCTAATGTAGCGCTTGCCGGTCGTACAGATTTTGCTCATGTCGGTTAGCCAAATGGCTCATTGCTCGATTTCTGATCTTGCTACCGATTGCATATGTGCGCGTTGCTTGTCGAGGTCAGGACCCTTCCCGGCGTTATGACCCGCTCCAGCCGCCGCCTCCATAGTTCCAGCGTCTCGTGTTTTTCTTTGTCGTATGCGTACTGAATATATACGCCGCTTTGACCAAGGCGCCTGCGCGCTCCATTCCTGCAGATAGGCGCTCGGTATCAAGAGTCAGTCTCCACGATTTCGTTGAGGATGAGCTTCCACGTCGAATCGGTTTCAGGCAACTGGCGCCCGAGCGCCGCGAGTGACTTCACCGACGGGTCGAGCTTCTTCAGCGATTTGGCTTTGGCGGCATACGGCAAGAGGGCGCGGGCTTGGCGGCCGTGGCCGAAGTGATCGAGGAGGTATCCTAGACGGCGCACCGCAGAATTCTCATAGTCCTTGGCCGCATCCGAGAGCTTGCCGCCGGCAGCCTTGGCGACGAGGTCGCGAACGATCTGGGCCAGCCCGTTGATACCGGAAGCCTTGAGGAAGTAACGGGCACAATCGAGCAAGGTCAGCTCGATGCCGGCGATCTTTGCAAAGCCAGCTTCGGTCTTGAGGGCATCAAGCCATGGCTCGCGGTTGACGGCCTCGAAGGCGCCGACGGCTTGATAGACGAACTGGACGTTGTGGCGACCGATAACGATGGGCTGAATCTGCTTGGGTGCGATCACTTGAAACACCATCGCGGCCTGGTGGGACGAGCCGTGGAAGGCCGCCGCGCGAAGGAGCGAGATGCGGTACTCGATCCCGAGGTGATGCATAGGCGGGCCGATCCATCGGGCTGGCTCTGGCGCTCCGGCGACACGGTCTTCCGGCCGCAAAATGATGTAGCAGCCGCGTTTGGGTGAGACGAGTCGCTGCTTCTTGATCAGCCGCTCGCTCGCAGCCAGGAAAGCCGGGGACGATTGCCTAAGGGCGCTCAATGCCTCGGCCTTGAGCGAAGGTCGAGCGCCCCAGGGAGAGCCGGCTGTCGAGGAACATATCGAGCGAAATCATTCCCTAATCATATCGATAATTCGATGATTTGGCAAGAATTTTGTATATAGCTAGGGATACTGACGCGCCCCGGTTGTATCGAAAATTCAATCGAAAAGAGCGAAACACGCATATGATTGGGGCATCCAGCCATCCCCGACTGCATGGCACGGCCCAAGCAGGTCTGGTCTAGCTTTCGGCTGGCGGAAACGGCGACGGCGTATTGCACGTATCTGACCCGCCAGCTCAATGCTCGACTTCCGACGTGCCCAACGGTTGCATATGTTCTGGCTACGTGTCGAGATCAGAGGCCCTCCCCGGAGCGATGATCTCCTCCAGCCTCCGCCCCCAGGCCTCTAACGCCTCGCGCTTTTCCTTGTCGTACCCGTACTGAATATAAACCCCGCTCGTCACCGTGCCGCGCCGGACCGAGATGTGGTTCAGCACCATGCCGATGGTGTGCGAAGTGGCGCCCAGTTCCGCCATGCCGGTGGCTGCGGTACGGCGCAGGTCGTGAATGCGGAAATGCGCCAGACCGATGGCCTTGCGGGATCGCTCCAGCGCCCGCGTCGCCGAATGCGATTGCGTGGCCTCGCCGGTCGGTCCCGGAAACAGCCACGGACTGTCGCCAGCAAGAGCGCGCGCTTCGCCGATCAGCTTCAAGGCCAGTGGTGACAGTGGCACCCGGTTGGGTTCGCTGTTCTTGGTGCGGCTGCGCGGGATCACCCAGATTGGACGCTCGCCACCAGTGGTCAGTTCCTCTTCGGCAATGCCGCAGACTTCGCCAATCCTCTGCCCAGTGACGAGCGCCAGCTTGATGGCCAGCGCCGTCGGCCGGGTCATCGGCAGATCCGTGTCAGTGAGCAGCTTGGCAGTGCGAGGCAATCCGGCCGGGACGTGGCGGCGCTGCGCTGGAGCGCGATCCAGAGCAGTCCAGAGCGTTGCGATTTCGTCCGGGGACAGAGCACGGTCACGAGGCTTGTTGGTCTTTAGGGGCGCCTTCATGCCCCAGGTCGGATCGATCTGGAGCAGGTCGCGTCCAACCGCCCAACGGCAGATCGACCGGATGACCTCATAGACGCGGTTCGGACGTGTCGTGAGTTTCCGTTCGGTCGGGTTCCGCTTCGACCGGACATCGACCCGGCCCATCATGTCATCGAACAGCTTGATGATATCGCGCTTCTGGATCTCGGCCGCTTTCATGGCTCCAATCACGGGCAAAATATCCCGGTCCAACATCGACCGATTGTCGGCTACCGAGCGCGGCGCCTTATTCGGAATAGCGTGCCGCTGGAACCAATCCTCCGCTATCGTCGCAAAAGAAATGGCCGTTTTGCGGGCAAAAGCAGCTTCCGCGGGGTCCCGATCATCAGCGATTTCAACGCGAAGTTTGATCGCTTTAAGCCGCGCCTTTTGCAGACTTATATCGGGGAAGCGTCCCAATGTTACGCGCCGCCGCGCATTATCGCGTTTGCGAACGTATCGAAACGCCCAGGACTTTCGTCCGGATACGGACACACGAAGTTCCAAGCCATCCACGGCCCTATCTGGAAAGGCGGCCCGCTTGGCACTTGGATCGACTTTGACCGTTTCAACGAAACGCGCGGTCAGAGACTTGGCGATCATGACGCTCACTTTTGGCAACTGTTGTTTGCCCAAAAGTAGGCGCACTTCGATACAATTTCAAGCGATTCTGGGGTCCCGCTGGGGTCCCGAAACTGCACGGATTGACCTGGATTGCTTCGGATGCGGATGGATTTGTCAATTCGGTTTTATCTATGCACGTCAGTTTGTTAAGTCGTCCAAGTTAATCCATGAACGTCCACGGACGTTCGCTACTTTTGGCGCTCATAACCTGAAGGTCGTTGGTTCAAATCCAGCCCCCGCAACCACTTTTCTCAATAAAAACAGCAACTTAAAAATCTGGGTAACACACC
>JANMWT010000569.1:0-5038 GCA_031394145.1 Alphaproteobacteria bacterium
ATCGACGCCACAGCGGCCGCCGATCCCGCCGCCCAGCTGCAAGGCTTCCCCGGCGAGGTGGTCAAGCGCGACGTCGACCTCTCCGACACTGTCTCCGCCCAGCTGACCGGCGTCGGCTTCGACATTGTCACCCAGACCGTCGACCGCCAGACCCTGTCGTCGAAACTGCCCAACCGCTGGCAGTGGCGCGTTACGCCAACCGAACCTGGCACCCACACGCTGATGCTCGACATCTTCGGGTATAAGACCAACTCGCTCGACGCCGAGCCGCTCGACGCCTATCGCGACCAGATCACGGTTCAGGTGCAACAGCTCGACAGCGTGATCAAATGGGCCAAGGGCATCCAGCCGGTGTTTGCAGTGATCGCCGCCCTCGCCGGCCTGTTGTCGGCGCTGATCGCGGCGCTCCGCTTCCGCCGCGACGGCAAGAAGTCGAGCTGAGGGGCGGGCTCAGCTCGACCGGAACGCCTGCGAATTTTGCGTTACTTCAGCAGATCCAGCGCTGCTACCGTCATCGCCTTGACGCCGATTGCAATCGTCGGGTCCGGGTCAGGTGCGAAGCTCGAGGAGTGCAAGGACGGCAGCGGTTTGCCGCCAGGCTTCTGCGCAGCCTCCCATGCGTCCCGCTTGGCCGCGCCGATCTGGAACATCACGCCTGGTATCCTCGGCTCAATGCGGCCATAGCGCGCAAAATCCTCTCCGACCATCGAGGGCGGCTGTTTCGATACCGTGTCGAGCCCGACCGCCTTCGCCAGCGCCTTGGCAAGGCGCTCGGTCAGCGCCGGGTCGTTGTAGACGGCGGGCGTATAGTCGGCGTGCACGGTCGTAACCGGCGCGAGTGACCCTTCAAGTCCGGCCGCCAGCGCCTCGGCCCGGGCGATGCGGTCGATCCCCTTCAGGAGCTTGTCGCGCGTCGCGTCAGAATAGGAGCGCACACTGATCTGCAACTTCGCCTCGTCGGGGATGACGTTGTGCTTGAAGCCCGCGTTGAAGGCGCCGACCGTGACAACCCCGGAATCAAGCGGGTCCAGTTCGCGCGACACCAGCGTCTGCAGCGCGCCAACAATGCGGGCTGCAACAACGATCGGGTCTTTCGTGTCCTGCGGATAGGCGCCATGGCCGCCGACGCCTTTCACCAGGATATCGACCGTGTCGGTGTTGGCCATCGAGTAGCCGGCCGTATAGCCGACGGTTCCGGCAACCATACTGGCGTTGTCGTGCAGCGCGAGGTTGTAGTCGGGGCGAGGGAAACGGGTGAACAACCCATCCTCGATCATCGCCATCGCGCCGAGGCCAACTTCCTCGGCCGGCTGGGCGATCATCACCAGCGTGCCCTTCCAATCCTTCTTGCGCTTGACCAGCTCCCGGGCCGCACCGAGCCAGACGGTCATGTGGATGTCGTGGCCGCAGGCGTGCATCACGCCGCCCTCCTCGCCCGTCCACGCGATGTCGCGAAGGGTCGAGGCGTAGGGCAGCCCTGTCTTCTCGACGACCGGCAACGCGTCCATATCGGTGCGGACCATGAGGGTCGGCCCCTTGCCATTCTTCAGCACCGCGACGACGCCATAGCCACCGACGCCATCTTCAATCTTGCCGTGTTCCTTCAAGGCGCGCGCCTTGACCCAAGCATCGCCCACACCGACCGTCACCTCGAAGCCAAGCGAGCGCATCTCGGCCGCCAGGATCGCAGACGAATTCTTCTCCTGCAGCGAGAGCTCCGGATTGCGATGGAGATATTCGTAGATTTGCCGCAGCGGTTTGCCCGCGGCGGAAAACGTTTGCGCCAGCGCAGGAGCGCCAAAGTTCGCCGCGAGGCAGACGGCGCCGATTACCGTCGCGACAGATTTCATTTCTTGTCCTTTCCGTCTCTGGCCGGTGGTAGCCGGAGTTTGTCGCTTCTGAAACATGCCGGCCCCGGCCCTTGCTTATCCAATGAGATAACGGTGGTATCTGCAAAAGATAAAAATCGGTCCGTGCGGGGAGGCGCGATCATGATCAAGGTGCTGATTGAACGCGAGGTGCCGGAAGGGTTCAATGTTCAGGACGATGAACACGTCGCCTGGCATGCTCGCGTGGCGGTTGATGCGACCGCCTCGTTCCAGGGCCGGATGCACTGGCTATGCACCTACGCCACGGCGGACCACAAGCTTTTCGGTCTGGTGGTGGTCGAGAACGAGCAGGTCATTTCCGATTGGGCGGAAAAAGCCGGGGTTGGCTCGCAGATCAAGTTCCATCGCGTGCTGCGGGTGCTCGACCCCTCACTCGCCGCGCCCCCAGGTACCCACCGACCAAATATACGCTGATCCAACGCCCAGACCCGACGCAGGAGAAGATCGCCGATGAAGCTCTACAACGCCCCCATGCCCGCGCCAAACCCGCGCCGGGTGCGCATGTTTCTCGCCGAAAAGGGGCCGAAGGCGCAGGCCGCCGTGGAGCTGGTCAACCTCGACATCATGAAGGGCGAGATCAAGACGGCGGAGCATTTCGCCCGCAACTCGCTCGGCCAGGTGCCGACGCTCGAGCTGGACGATGGGACCTTCCTTTCTGAAACCGTTTCAATCTGCCGCTATCTCGAAGGCGAATTCCCCGATCCGCCGCTGTTCGGCCGCAGCCCAAAGGACCAGGCCTTGGTCGACCAGTGGACGCGGCGGGTTGAACTGCGAATCGGCGGGCCGGCGCGCAATTTCTGGATGCATGCCCACCCGTTTACCGCCCGCGTCGTGGTGCCCCAGTACAAGGAGTTCGGCGAGTCCAATCGCGAGACCTACAGCCGCGAGCTGAAATGGCTGGATAAGGAGTTGAGCGGCCGGGTGTTCGTGGCCGGCGATACCTACACCATCGCCGACATCTGCCTGCTCTCGATGATCGACTTCGCCGACTGGATTGGACTCAAGGTCCCCGATGATCTCGCCAATGTGAAAGCTTGGCGGGCCCGCGCCTCGGAGCGGCCAAGCGCCCAGGCCTAGACGACAGGGTCTGGACGACAAGGCCTGGACGAAGAGGTCCGGGAGCCAGGGCGCAGGCGGCCGGCCTCAGGCAATGGAGCCTAGGCAACGGGGCCTAGGCAACGGGGCTTAGGCGTCCTGACCTGGACGCCCGATCAAATCACCTCTCGGCAATCGTCAAGGCGTCGCAAAGGCGCTAAGCAGGTTGAGGGGCGCCCAGGTGTGTCGATGGCTCTGGACAGGACGATTGCGAAGCAATGGCGCGGCGGGCTGATCGCTACGGCCGCAGCCCTTCTGGTTGCGGCCGCCTGCTCACGGGCCGAGGCGCCAAGTTTGTCGGCGGCGCAGGCCAGGCCAGCTCCGGCCACTCGCCCGCTGGAGACCGTCCATGCGGAATTTGCCGCGTTCGAGGCGACTGGATCGGACCTCGCCGCCGTCCTGGCCGCGATCCATGCAGCCGCGCCCACGGTCTACGACAAGCTGACCGAAATCGCCGCCTCACCGTCATGGACCGGAACGCCGGCCGACGCCCTGCGGATTGGCCGGCCGCTCTACCTCTCGGTCTTTCGCGGCAAACTGCCGAATGCGCCCGACAAGGAAGTTGCCGAGCTGATCGACCTCCTGATCGAGACCCATAAAGCGTTGCTGCCGAGAGCGCCCCTGCTCTGCGCTCAAGGCGAGAAAGCTGAGCTGGCGGAGGTTGGCAAATATGTTTCAGCCGCCGTGCTTGCCGACGAAAACCGGTTGCAGGCGCGCGTGCTTCGTCTCACCGACCAATCCGCCAGCCGCGCCAGCCAAGCTGAGATCGAAGACTGGAAGGCGAAAACCTTCAAGGGCGACGAATCGCGGCTCAAGGGTAATGTCTATTTCGAATTGTCCGACCCCACGCCCGACCAGGCGACCAAGATCTGCGATTCAGAGATGTTCATTCTCGAGGAGATTCGCAAAGAGAAGCTGGATCGCCGAGCCTATCTCTATCGCGGACTGATGTCGCCGCGGTGAGGCACTGGCCGGGCAACCAGCTTAGCGAAGCGCCGATGCGCTCGGCGTCGCTATGTTGCTCGATGTCGACGCTGCGATGGCCTATTTGGTGCGGACGATCGGCGCCTAGAGCGGATTCCGCTCAAGTTACACCATAGCCTGCATGGCGGAAGTACGCGCGTGCCTCGTCTGGGGTGATGGTTGGGGCGAACCTGCCGATGCTGCGGCGCAAGCCCTGAATGGATCGCTGCGCGATTTTGCGCAGCTTCCCCTTGAGCTTGGAGAATGACATCTCGATCGGGTTGAAGTCGGGCGAGTATTTCGGCAGCAATTCCAGAGAGGCCCCCGCCGCCTCGATCGCCTCGCGTACGCCTTCGACCTTGTGGACCGGAAGATTGTCCATCACGACGATGTCGCCACGTTTGAGCGAGGGGACAAGAACCTGATCGAGATAGGCGAGGAAGGCCTCGCCATCCATTGGACCGTCGAGGATGAAAGGCGCTGTCAGTCCATCGCAGCGCAAAGCCGCTGTGTATGTCACCGTCTTCCAGGTCCCGAAGGGCGCGGCCGCGTGCAGCCTCTGGCCGCGCGGACAGCGACCGCAAGCCCGCGTCATCTTGGTGTTGGCCGCGCTCGCCATTGGTGCTCGAACCAATGGCGCACCATGGCTCGCCGTCGAGAAACACCAGCCGGCGCACGTCGAGGCGCTTCTGGGCCCGAGCCCAACGTCGGCGCGCCTGCGCCACGTCAGGCCGCTCGCGTTCGCTCGCGTGCAGAGTTTTTTTTGAGCGTGATCCCGTGGCGGTCGAGAAACCGCCACAGCGCAGTGCGGCTGCCAGGTATCTTGCGCCTGTGCATCGCAGACACGATCTCGTCCAATGTCGCATCCGGCGTCTCGGCGATGAGGGCCAACAGCTCCTTCTTGTGCCTCTCCAGCGGGGATACCCCGCCACCCATCGGCTTGGCAGCACAGCTGCCGGTTTTTTCCACCCGCTGCATCCACTTGATCGCCGAACTCGGACAGATGTCGAAGTGTTCCGCCGCCTCGCGGCGTGAGGCGCCGCCTTCAATCCTCGCAACCACCCGCTCGCGGATATCTTCAGAATAAGGCC
>JANMWT010000600.1:0-5999 GCA_031394145.1 Alphaproteobacteria bacterium
TTTTGCGGCGAGGGTTGCAGCGACGCTGGGGGTGGTTGCAGCAAAGGACCGACTGCTCGAGTTGATCGCCGCCTTGTATTGGCCCGGGGCGCCTTCGACGTTGTCCATGGTCACGGTGGCGACAGCGGTGTCTCCCGGCGACATGAACCGCGGCAGGATCATTTCGGTCGGCACGGGATCGCGCACGGTCAGCGGTTGCGACGCTGAGCCAACGCCGGAAGCGGACCAGGCGACCGCCATCAGTCGCAATTCACCGTTGAAGTCCGGCGTGTCAATGGTGATCGAGGCTTTGCCATTGACCAGTTTCACCGGGCCCGAGAACAGCGCGACGGTTTTCGTCGGCACGACAGAGAGGCCCGCGCCGCCAATCGAATCGCCGCCCTGGCGTATCGCCGCGGCCGCGCCCTGGTTGGGATCGAGCAGGCGTCCATAATCGTCGCGCAGGTCGACGCCGAGACGTCGCTTGCCGAAGAAGTATTTCACCGGATCGGGCGACTGGAACCCGGTCAGCAACAGGATGCCCTCATCCACGGCTGCGAGCGTGACATAGGTGTCTTCCTTCGGACCCGCGGTGGTCGAGACCTCGACCGTCAGTTTGGTGCGCGGGCGCTGCACATCCGGCGCTTTCATCGCCAGCTTGAAGGTGCGCGGGCTTACATCGACTGAGACATGCGCGACCCCCACGGCGCGGCGTGGCTTGGGTTGTTTCACGGCGTCGCGCGGGGTGTAGACGCTGGCCATGACATAGACGCCAGCACCCCAATCCTTGGTTACAGGCAGTTTGATCTTGGTCGGTTCGCCCTTGACGGAAATCGTGCGGGTAAGGATGACGTTTTCCGACGCGACGACGATCTCGGCTTCGCCGGCATAGGGCGGATTGAGGCTGATTTCGATCTCCCCGCCCACAGCGGGGAGCTTGTCCGGCACGCTGACGCGCACCTTGTCCGGCGCTTCGGCGCCCTCGGCTGTCTGGCCGCCATAGCCGGAGTAGAAGTTGATGCTGGCCTCGGCTGCAGAGCCTGCCTCGGTCAGCAGCAATTCGTAATCGCCCCAGTCGAGCTCGCGCGTCTTGATCGTGGCGCGCTGGCCTTCGGCGATCCGGCTGACGCCATCCTGGATGTTGACGATCTTGCGCGTCGAACGCCAGGTCCACGCCCCGCCGTCAGCGCGATACCAGTCGTACTTGTAGTCGATGCGCACAAGCTGCCAGTTGATGGTTCCGGCCTTGAGCGCGCCGTTGCGATCGACTGCGGCGACTTCAAACGAAGCCGGTTGGCCCTCTTTCGAGGCGCCGTCCTCCAGGGCAGGTTTGATGCCGATATAGCGCTCGTTCGGACGGTAGGCGATGCGGACGTCATCGCTCACCGGCCGGCCGCCGGGCTCGATCGCGCGGACCACAGCGCGCAGACGCAGCGGATGTGAGCTGTCGGCCTGAGCGGTCTTAGGATCAATCACCATGACGCCCTTGCCCGACCCGTCGGTGGAGACCGTCGGCAGGTCGAAGCTGGCTTCGCGGAAGGTTTCGTCATGGCGCCCGAAGGAGAAGCCTTTCAGCGCCGGGAACGCGTTCGCATCGGGCTCGATACGCACCGTGCCCTCGACCTGGAGGCCGGCGCCCGGTGCGCCATAAAGGAAGCGCACATTGGCGTCGATGTCGCGTGTCTGGCCCTTGGCCAGCGGCGTATCTGTGTCTGTCTTGAGGTCGAGCTTGATGCGCTGAGGCACGAAGTCCTCGACGGTGAAGCTCACGTCGCCGACCTGACCGACGCCGTCGACCACCGCCGCCATCCGCCAGCCGCCGCGCGCCGCGGTTTTGGGCAGGACAAAGTCAAAGCGCGCGACGCCGGCCGCTGGCGTTTTTTCAAAGCGCTGACGACCGGCTTCCAGGCCGTTAGGCCCATAGACGACGAGGGCGCCTGGCCGGTTGGTCAGCGCATTGGCGGCAGCGTCACGGATCAGCCCCGTGCCCATGACGGTCTCGCCGGGGCGATAGACGCCGCGCTCCGTATAGACAAAAGCGTCGGCAGCGGCGGCAGGCTCACGTCCGCCGATGTCGCGTTCGGTCAAGTCGACCGGGGTGCGATCAAGGTCGAGCACGGTGAAGTCGCCATTCCCGGCATAGGCGGTGAGCATCTTCGGAGCGAGGCTGTCGACGCCGTGCATCGAGGCGCCGGTAAAGCGGACATGACCGCTGGCGTCGCTTTCGCCCCGCGCCAAGATCTCGTTATTGTGGGCGACCAGTTCGAGCTTCACGCCACGCATTGGCTTTGCAGTCTGCAGCGAGCGCACGGTCGTCGACATGCCGTCGAGCCCGGAATAGGTGGTGAGCGCAAGATCGGTGATGATCAGCCAGCGTTTCGCGTGAGCGGCTTCATTCGGAACCTTGCCGCTGGCGTTGAGCTGCTCGACTTCGACGAAATACGCGCCGGCCTGCAGCTTCGGTACGGCCTTGGCGATCGGGAATACGGTGGTGGTCGCCACGTTTGGCGAGCCGGGTGTCTCCATCGTTCCGGTCCACAGTTTCTCGGCAATCTCGGCCGGGTCGGACCCGTATTCCATGTAGCCGTAATTGCCTGGCGAGGCGGCATAGCCGTTGGAAATGGTCTTGAATGCGAGCGCTCGATCGGTAATCCGCGAGATCGTCACTTTGACCTTGTCGACGTTGACGGTCTGGAAGCCGAGGCCATCCGCGTCGATCCGCGGCAGGATCACGCCATCGCCATTGAAGCCGACATAGGCCGGCCGGTCGCCGAACTCGACATTGACCGTTTCGTCAAAGTTGAGCGTGCGGCCGTCGGCGGCTGGCAGACCCGAGCGCAAGGTCAGCTCCCGCGGCGCGCCAAAGGTCAGGCCGCCGACGCAGAGATTGGCGCCTTCGACCGACAGCACGATCGGCGCATTCGGGTTCACCGCGACAAACGGCTTGTAGTCCTTCTTGGGGTCAAGCGAGGTGTTGAAGATCAGGCAGGCGCGTGGCAAATCCTTCGAGACGTCGATCGAATAGCGCATGAAGGAGAAGTCGCGTGGGTTGCCGGCCTGGGCGCGCTTGGCGGTCGCGAGGCGTTCGGCCATCTGTGGGCCATTGGGTTTGCCGTTGACGACGCTGGCGTCGGTTCCCCCGCCGGGTTTGCCGCAGCTCGCCAGAGCCAGAGCTGCGACGGCGCCCGCCATCGCAAGCGACAGCACACGCCAAAACCTTTGCGTCCCCACGACGACCTCCCTTGACCCGCCCATCCCTGAATAGACATTCACCTTATCTGGTGAGAGCCGAGAAGGGGAAGGGCCGGATCATGGCGAACTGGTGCAAGATTCTGAATTCGAGTGGGTTTCTGCAGTTGTACGCCGTTGCGAGCTTAGCTTCGGTCAAGCGAAATGAACTGAGCGCGGTCGGGGAGAATGGGCTAACCTAACGACAAACCAGGAGCGCCAATGATTCCGCCCAAAGAATCCCGATCGGTCGAAATCGAAAGCTTTGAGGTCAAGCGGCGGTCGGGGGGCGTCAGTCCGGTGCAGCTTCGACCGGTCGCCGGCCAGCGCTTTGCGACCGACCTGCTGGTTGAGGGCAGCAAGAGCCTGACGCAGGACTATCCTGTCGGCACGCGCTTCAGGGTGCAGGCGGCGCTGACCGACCGTCCCGGCGGCGGCCAGTTCCTCTACACCTCCTGGCAGTGGGACGTGCAGGTGCTCTATCGCCCAGATCCAGTCGTCTGAACTCTGGTCGTCTGAACTCTGGCCGATTGAAGCTTGGCGAGTGCCGATTGAAGCCTGGCGCGTGTGGAAAAGGCTGGTGCCGGATGAGGGGATTGAACCCCCGACCTTCGGTTTACAAAACCGCTACCCCGAACCAGAGGAGGTCGACTTCTCAAGGCATTAGATAGTCGACCGGCCCCTGTGTCTCAAGAGTGTCTCGGGGAAGGAAGTGGTGCCGCTTGTCTGGATTGAACAGACGACATCCAGTTTACAAAACTGGCGCTCTACCACTGAGCTAAAGCGGCGTAGCCTCCTGCTCCCCCAAAGGAACGGTACTGTCAACCAGTACGATACTTGTGGACCGTACCAGTACGAGTACAATTCCCGCGCCACTGGCTCAACCCCAGCGGGCATCGCGATGCTCCAAACTTGGAGTGTCCGATGCGCTTACTCGATAAGAAGCGTTTGCGGGAAATGGTCTTGTACTCGCCCCAGCACATACAACGCCTCGAAGACGCGGGACGCTTTCCCAAGCGCATCCGTCTCGGACAGGGCCGAGTAGGATGGCTGGAAAGCGAAGTGCTCGACTGGCTCACGCAGCGAATACGCGAGCGAGACGAACGAGGCTCCGCATAGGAGCTCAGCTCTCGCAGCCGCCGATGTGATAGCGCTGGAACAGCCCCGCCTTGGCGGACGGATAGGCCCGGAGGATTTCCTCCATGGTGGTCGTCGGTCGCGAGCCAGACCTGTTTCCTTTCAGCAGCTGCTAGGTTCGGCGCTTGACCATGAGCTTCTTGATCTCGCCGATCGCCTTGGCCGGGTTGAGCCCTTTCGGGCAAGTGACGGCGCAATTCATAATCGTGTGGCAGCGATAGAGCCGGAATGGGTCTTCTAGTTGATCGAGCCGCTCGCCCGTCGCCTCGTCGCGGCTGTCGACGATCCACCGATAGGCTTGTAGCAGTGTAGCCGGGCCGAGAAAACGGTCGCCGTTCCACCAATAGCTGGGACAGCTGGTCGTACAGCAGAAGCAGAGGATGCAGTTCTCCAGGCCCTCAAGCTTGGCCTGATCCTCCCGACTCTGGAGACGTTCACGCTCCGGTGTGGGCGTCACCGTCTTGAGCCAGGGCTCGATCAAGGCGTATTGGGCGTAGGCATGAGTGAGATCCGGCACCAGGTCCTTGATGACCGCCAGGTGCGGCAGCGGGTAGACCTTCACGTCGCCCCTGATGTTGTCGATCGCCTGGGTGCAGGCGAGCGTGTTGGTCCCGTCGATATTCATCGCGCAGGAGCCGCAGATTCCCTCTCGACATGACCGCCGAAAGGTGAGCGTCGGATCGATCTCGTTCTTGATCTTGATCAGGGCGTCCAGAACCATCGGCCCACACTCGTCGAGAGCGACCGCAGGTGTCGATGCGGGGGTTCTGCCCATCGTCCGGATTCCAGCGGTAAACATTGAAGGTCTTGGCACGCGTCGCGCCGTCGGACCTCGGCCAGCTCTTGCCGGTGCTGATCCTGGAATTGGCAGGGAGGCGGAGCTCAACCATCTGTAGGGCCTCTTGATAAGGCGGCTATTCGGCGCGGGAGTGGGCGAGCGCTGTCGTCTATCGCGCGACGACCGCGCCCGTCACGCTTGGGGTGTGGATTCATGCCGGTGATGAGCCGTGCGCCGCGCTCGAAAGTGACGTAGGACCAGAGCCATTGCGTTGCCACGATCAGCCGATTGCGAAGGCTGATCAAAAAGTAGATGTGGGCGATGCCCCAGATCCACCAGGCAAGCCACCCCTTTAGCCGCACGCGTCCGAACGCGATGATCGCAGATCGCCGTCCGATCGTGGCGAGGTTGCCTCGGTCCCGATAATGGAAGGGAGTCACGTCGGTCTTGCCAGCCAGGCGCGCCTTGATCACCTCGGTAACGTAGACGCCTTGCTGCTTCGCGACCGGAGCCAGTCCAGGGAGCGGTTTACCGTTCGCGTCAAGCGCGAGCGCGGTATCGCCGATCACGAAGACATCGTCGGATCCTGGCGGCGTCAGACGGGCTCCGACCTTCACCCGTCCCGCGCGGTCGGCCTCGACCCCCAGCCACTCGGCCGCCGGCGACGCGGCCACCCCAGCCGCCCAGATCACCGTGCCCGCGCGCAGGCGCTCCTCACCCAGCATGACGCCGGCCGCGTCGCAGCCTGTGATCGCGCGCCCAAGCCACACCTCGACGCCCAGGTTCCGCAGCGCACGCCCGGCATAGCGGGACAGGTCATCCGGGAAGGCCGGGAGCAGCCTTGGCCCGGCTTCGATGAGCAGCACGCGCGTGTGCC
>JANMWT010000616.1:0-11308 GCA_031394145.1 Alphaproteobacteria bacterium
ATGCGGTTGGCCAGGCGCTGATTTCGGTCGGGGTCGGTCAAACCCGGGCAGCGACAGCGGGCCTGTTGTTGCTGATCCAGCCGGTGACCAGCGCGATCCTTGCATGGCGGCTATTCGGCGAGGAGCTGAGCCTCGTGCAGATGGCCGGGGCCGGACTGGTGCTGCTCGGCGTGTGGCTGGCAGGCAGACGTTGACCGCCTGCCATGCAAGGACATACTGCAGCGCGACGGCTATAAGGCGAAAAGAATGCTCAGAGGCCGATCATGGCGGACCAGATGACGGCTTCTCCTGTCAAAGCCAGCGATTGTGATGCGCAGCGCGCCGCTGCGCTGTCCCCGGATGCCTGCCTTTTGCGGCATGTGGCGCGCACCTCGCGAGCGGTCGTCGCCGCCTATGACCCCGCGCTCGCGCCTTTTGGTCTGACCGGCCACCAGTTCAACCTGATGATGACGCTGCGGAATATGGGCCCGGTGACCGTCGGGGCCCTTGCCGATGTGCTTGGCATGGACGCCTCCGGCGTGCCGCGCGCCATCCGCCCGCTGGTCGATGCAGGCCAGGTCGCTAGCAATGCCGGCAAGGATCGTCGCCAGCGCCTGCTTAGCCTGACGGCGCAGGGCCGTTCGGTTCTCGAGGGGGCAACCCCGGCCTGGGAGCGGATCCAGGCGGAACTGGTCGACGTGATCGGCCCGGGACGCTGGATGGCGATCACCGCCGATCTGCGAGCTGTCCGCCAGGCCGCCAGCACGTGTTCGACGCGCAAGGCGTAAACCCCGCCGCCGGTTAAGATCCAAGGCCGCTCGGATCTACCGCCGCTCGGATCTACCGCCGCTCGGATCCCCCCTCGCTCGGATCTACCGCCGCTCGGACCCAGGTCGCCGGGATCCAACGCCGCCGGCCAGCCCCTCACCCTTGAGGTCGACGCTGCGTCAATCGGGTGGGTTCGGCGCGTGGGCATCGGGGATCATCGGGGATCATCGGGGACCTTGCTTCCCCCTCTGGCCCCCCCCTCCCGGCCGCACGCCTGGCTCCACTCCCGGCCGCTGACCCCTGCGACAATATCCTTGCTTACAAAGCAAGCTTTAACCTCGTTGACCCACCTTCCCCCCGGAGTCGCGCCAATTGTATGGACAGGCGCGACCCGAGGAAACGGCGGCAATGGACAAGTCCAGCCAACTCGACGTCGAGACGGTCCTCGAAGCGCTGGAAGCGCTCAATGACGGCATTGCGGTTTATGGCCCTGACGCCCGCGCGCTTTATGTCAACGAAGTCGCCAAGAATCGCTTCCGGACATTTTACGACGCCCTCGAAGCCTCCGATCACCACACCGCGATGCGCGGGACGCTCGAGCGCGCCTTTCCGACGCTGGGCGAAGCTGAGCTTGCGGCGGTCACCCAGGACTATCTCAGCAAGTACGACAACAACGAAACCTACTCGGCGACCTCCGAAGACGGCCGTTTTGTCGTGATTTCCTTCCGGCCGATGGCGCACGGCCGCAAGGCTGGCATCTCGATCGACGTCACCGACCTGCACAACCGCGAGATCGAACTCGAGGCCGCAAAGAAGCAGGCTGAAGCGGCCAGCGCCTCGAAGTCCGCCTTCCTCGCCAACATGAGCCACGAGATCCGCACGCCGCTGAACGGCATCATGGGCATGGCCCAGGTGCTGGAGAACACCAGGCTCGACGATGCTCAGCGCGAATTCGTGGGCACCATCCTCGACAGCGGCAAGACGCTGATGGCGCTGCTCAACGATGTGCTGGACCTGTCCAAGATCGAAGCCGGAAAGTTCGACATCGTTGCGGCTGATGCCAACCTCGCGCATGTGCTGCGCCGCCAGCTCAAATTGTGGAAGCCGCGGGCCGAAGAAAAAGACGTCGAGCTGACGCTGGCTTTCGATGCCGATCTGCCGACCTATGTCTCGTTCGACCAGGTGCGCGTGCAACAGTGCGTCTCAAATCTGGTCTCCAACGCCATCAAGTTCACGGCAAAGGGCTGCGTCGAAATCTTCGCTTCGGCCAAGTCCCTTCCTGACGGCGAACATCTGATCGATGTGCGCGTCACTGACACTGGTCCGGGTATGGACGAGGAAACACTGGGCCGGCTGTTTCAGCCCTTCGCCCAGGCTGATGAGACCACCTCGCGCAAGCATGGCGGCACCGGGCTTGGCCTCTCGATCACCCGGCGGCTCGCCGAGTTGATGGGCGGATCCGCTTCAGCCGAATCGACGCCAGGCCGCGGCTCGACGTTCCGCGTATCCTTCCGCGCCCGTGATGCACAAACGCGCACCATCGCCCCGGACGCCGGCCGCCCGACCCATACCGGCGACGTTCGCGAAAGCCTGAAATCAAGCAATCTTCGCGTCCTGCTGGTCGATGACCATCCGATCAACCGTCAGGTCGCATCGCTCTTCCTGCGCCCGTTCAACATGCGCATCGTCGAGGCGGTGAACGGCGCCGAAGCGCTGGCTGCGCTGGAGCTGGAATCGTTCGACGTCGTGCTCCTCGACATGCACATGCCGGTGATGGACGGGCCCACCACCATCACGAACATCCGCGCCAGCGGGCAGGACTGGGCCGGCGTTCCCGTGATCGCCCTCACTGCCGACGCCATGAGCGGCGATCGCGAACGCTATCTTGCCATGGGCATGACCGGCTATCTGTCCAAGCCGCTCGCCGAGCGCGACCTCTTGTCCGAGATCGCCCGGGTGCGCGACGAGGGCGTCTGGATCCCGACGCGCGCGGCGAACGCCGGCTGAGGCTGCCTCAAGCTGCTTGCCGCGCCTGAAAAGAGCCTGCCTCCCAATCAATAATTAACGGACGCGGCCCAATAATTAACCGCAGCGCCGGTTCGACCCGGCGACCGGGAACCCGCTCGATGACTTCGATCGCCGACCTCGACATCGACACCGTGCTTGAGGCGATCGAGGCGCTCAATGACGGCATCGCGATCTATGGCCCTGACCAGCGACCACTTTATACCAATGCCGTGACCCGTCGTCGCTTCGCCGCCATGCAAGCCGACATGGATGCTGGCGCAACCTATCGCGACGCCCTGTGGGCGACGGTTCGTCGCGCCATGCCGGACGCGCCGAGCGCGAAGATCGACGCCGTCGCACTTTCGCTCTTCGAGAAGCTCGAAACCGGCCAAACCCATACGGTTCGCTCCGATGACGGCTGCCTGGTGCAGGTGACGTTCCGCAACATGTCGCACGACCGCAAGGCGGCGATCTCCGTCGATGTGACCGACCTGCGCCGACGGGAAAAAGAGCTCGATCTCGCGCGCAAAGATGCGCTTGCCGCCAGCGCTTCGAAGTCCGCCTTCCTCGCCAACATGAGCCATGAGATCCGCACGCCGCTCAACGGCGTCCTCGGCATGGCGCAGGTGCTGGAGAGCACCAAGCTCGACGACGCCCAGCGCGAATTTGTCGGCACGATCATCGACTCGGGCAAGACGCTGATGGCGTTGCTCAACGATGTGCTGGATCTATCCAAGATCGAAGCCGGCAAGTTCGATATCGCCCCGGCTGATACCGACGTCGCTCACATGATCCGCCGCGTCTACCGGCTGTGGAAACCGCGCGCCGAAGAAAAGGGCCTTGAGCTGACGCTGGCGCTGGATACGGAACTGCCCGAATGGCTGTCGTTTGACGCCGTTCGCGTGCAGCAGTGCGCCTCAAACCTGATTTCCAACGCCATCAAGTTCACCGCCAAAGGGCGCATCGAGGCCTTCATCAGCTCGAAACCGCTCGCCAACGGCCTGCACATGGTCGAGATCCGGGTTCGCGACACCGGCGCTGGAATGGACGAAGCAACGCTTGGCCGCCTGTTCAAACCGTTTGCGCAGGCCGACGAGACCATCTCGCGCCAGCATGGCGGCACCGGGCTCGGCCTGTCGATCACCCGACGCCTTGCCGAACTGATGGGTGGGACTGCGAGTGCGGAGAGTGAGGCGGGCCGCGGATCGACGTTCAAGGTTTCATTCCGCGCCAATCCAGCCAAGCCGCGCGTCAGCCGCACCGAGACCGCCCAATCGGCCAGCATCGTCGACGTCCGCTCGGCGCTCCGGACCAGCCAGTTGCGGGTGCTCCTGGTCGATGACCATCCGATCAATCGGCAGGTCGTGAGCTTGTTCCTGCGCCCGTTCAACATGCGCATCGTCGAAGCCGTCAATGGCCTCGAGGCGCTCGCGGCTCTGGAGAAGGAGCCCTTCGACATCGTTCTCCTCGACATGCACATGCCGGTGATGGACGGACCGACGACGGTCGCGCGGATCCGCGCCAGCCAGCGACCCTGGGCGGGGATGCCGGTGATCGCCCTCACCGCCGACGCCATGAGCGGCGATCGCGAACGTTATCTTTCGATGGGCATGACCGGGTATCTGTCCAAACCTGTCGCCGAGCGCGACCTGTTGTCGGAAATCGCCCGCGTGCGGAGCGACGGCGACAGAATCGAACTCGCCCGGGCAGGCTAGAAGATCCGCCCGCCGATCGGGACATCCTGGTCAGGGGCAATCAACACGACCTCGCCGGTGGGGTCAGGCGCGCCCAGCGTCAGCACCTCTGACATGAATTTGCCGATCTGGCGCGGCGGGAAATTGACCACCGCCAGCACGCGTCGGCCGATCAGGTCGTCCGGGGCATAGTGCTGCGTGATCTGCGACGAGGATCTCTTCCGGCCAATCTCGGATCCAAAATCGATCACCAGCCTGATCGCTGGCTTGCGCGCTTCGGGAAACGGTTCGGCGGAAACGACGACGCCGACCCGGATGTCGACCTTGAGGAAGTCCTCGAAGGTGATCGTCATGGCCGGTGCGCGCCGAAGATGAGGCTGATCAACCAAGCGACCCCGGCGCCGATGAGATAGACCAGCAAGGAACAGCCAAGAATAGCAAAGCCCATGTCGAGGTTGCGCTTGAAGTCCAGTTTCTGGCCAAACATTTCGAAGGGCAGAGAGACCGGCGTCGTCACCAGGTAACTCGACATTCCGGCCAGGCTGATCCAGCCTCCGCCTGCTCCCGGAGCGCGGTCGGCAGCGACTATCATGACGGCGAAGACCGCATAAACTGCGGCGAGGAGCGCGCCGAACCTCGAAACCGGGACCCAGTCGGGCATGACCGTCACTTCCAGGTAAATGTGTAAGCGCCGACCACGCCCGCGCGCGCCTTCACGGTGAGCCAGGGATAGCGCTTGCCAAGCAGGTTCGCCAGCACCAGCAGCGCATCGTCCATCGAGGCATGTCGCCAGTCGACCGGCGCATCGATGGCGGTCGCAAGCAGCGCCTTGGCTGCCGCGAGGGCGTCGGCGCCATGACGCGCGATGACCGCTGGCTCGTCGAGCCCTGACATGCGCATCTCCGTCAGGATCGCGCAGATCGCAGCTTGTTCCGGCGTCAGGACAACCACGTCGGTTGAGCGCTCGGCGAAGGTGACCTGCGGCCAGCCGCCGGAGACCCGCCGGAAATCCATCGCATAATCGAAGGCCAGCGCCGTCGGGTTGTCGGGCGCAATGACGGCGCGCAGACGTTTGCAGCCTTTTGCCCGTGCTGCACTGAACATGGCTTCGGTGAGCTGCCGACCGACGCCGCGCCGGTGCAGATCAATCGCCACGAAGGTCGAAATGTCGCCGACGCCCTTCCCGGCCTTGCCGCGCTCAGGCACGACATCCTGCAAGCCAACGATCCGCCCGGTTTCATCGACAGCGACGAAACAGACGCCGTCGGCAGGAAAATCGCGAATGAACCCCTGCTGCTGGGCGAGCGTCACCGGATGCTTGATCGCCGAGCGGCCCGCGGCGATCAGCGGATTGATGAGGTCGACCAGCGAGGCCGCATCGGCTTCGCTTGCGTGTCTCACAGTCAGCTTGATGGCGCCATGAGCTCCGCCAGCCGGAGATCGAGGGTGGCGCGCACCGCCGGCCATTCCGGGGCGATGACGCTGAACCAGGCTGAGTCACGCAAGCGGCCGTCCGGCCTGACCATGTGCGAACGGTGGACGCCCTCGAACGTCGCGCCCAACTTCTTGATGGCGGCGAACGAGCGGGCATTGTTCGCATCAAGCTTTAGTTCGATGCGATTGAGGCCGAGCTGGTCGAAGCCATGGGCAAACAGGAGACGCTTGCAGGCCGGGTTCACCGCGCTCGCCCAGGCCGACTTGGCATACCAGGTCCAGCCGATCTCAACCCGCTTGTGGGCCGGGACAAAGGCAAGATAGCTGGTCGAACCGACATAGGATCGGGATGATTTGTCGAAGACGGCGAAGGTCATCTCGCCTGCCTGCTCGATCTCCTTGAACCGATGCGCCATCCAGGCGTCGAAGTCGGTGTTGTCGAGGTTGACGTTGGCGAAGCGCCAGAGATCGGGATCATTACCAGCTGCGCGCAGCGGTTCGCGATGCCGCTCCGCCAGTGGCTCCAGCCGAACGAAGGCGTCGTCCAGCGTGACCGGTTCGATCCTCATGCCTGCCCGATACACAGCCGTTAGTTCCGGCGCTACTGGATTGCCGCGCAATGTGATCTCGTGGTCAAACCTGTTGCCAGACGTGAACCGGGAGACCGCGCAATGAACAGAACCCTCGTCCGGGCTGTCGCCAATCTCGCGCCAGCCAATCTCGCGCCAGCCAGGTTCACGCCAGCCAGTTTCACACTCGCCAGTCTGACGCCAGCCAGTTTCACACTCCCCAGTCTGACGCTCGCCAGTCTGACACTCACCAGTCTGACACTCACCAGTCTGGCACTCACCAGTCTGGCACTCACCAGTCTGGCACTCGCCAGCCTCGCGCTTGTCGGATGCCAGCAGGCGCCCGCCGCCAAGGCGGAGAAGATCTCCGCCGGCGCCAAATATGTCGCCATGGGCAGTTCCTACGCCGCCGGACCGGGCATACCCACCTACATCGACACGCCACCTACGCCCTGCACGCGTTCCGACGGCAATTACGCGCATCAGCTGGCGAAGCAGCTGATGCTGAACCTGAAGGATGTGAGCTGCAGCGGCGGCGTGACGCGCGATCTGCTCGGACCCAAAGGCGACATCCCGGCGCAACTGGATGCGCTGACGCCCGACACCAAGCTGGTGACCATCACCATCGGCGGCAACGACCTCAACTATCTGGCGCGGCTCACCTCCACCTCGTGCGAAGGTCTGAAGGTGCAGGGCGTTGCTGGCGATTGCCGCCCGGCGCCGCCGATGCCGACGCGCGAGGACTATGACGCTCTCAAGGGACGCATGGCGCAGATCGCGACCGAAGTGCGCCACCGCGCGCCGCAGGCAACGCTGGTGTTCGTCGACTATCTCACCGTCCTGCCGCCGCTTGAGCTCTGCCCCGGCGCGCCGATGCGTCCTGAGGAAGCCGCCATCATCCGCGAGATCGCGCGCGGTCTTGCAAAGCTCACCGCTGAGACAGCCAAGGCCTACAACGCCGACGTGATCCGCGCGTCCGCGCTTTCAACCGGCCACGATGCCTGCAGCGCATCACCCTGGATGAACGGCTATCCGCGCCCGGGCGCACCGATCAACGGCACCGCCTATCACCCCAACCTCGCCGGCATGACGGCGGTGGCGGTCGCTCTGCAAAAGCTGCTGCGCTGAGGCCCTGCCGACATCGCTGGGCGACACATCGCTTGCCCCGCCGGAGCCTGGTCGAGTGAGCACTTCTCGCGCGAGAGGCGAGTCGATTGCTGCAGTTTGCAACGGCGGCGCGAGTCAGCCGCACCGTTTCGATCAAAACGCACCGTTTCGATCAAAACAATGGCTGGCCGCTCAATCCCTGGAACCAACTTGGGTTTGGCGACGTTCACCCCTATTGGCGCGCCGGTCTCGCCTGTGCGCAATGTTGCTCGCGTCATATGTCGCGGCCGATCCCGGCGGCGCCAATTTCAAGGATGGGACAAATGCCTTTGAACAATCACGTCAGGATGGTCCGCATGGCCGGCGCCATCATCGTCGGCGGTCTGGCGACCACCGGATGCGCGTCCACCGACTACGTCAACAAACAGATGGCGACGGTGAACTCGCGCATCGACGCATTGGACTCTCGCGTGACCACGGTGAGCCAGCGCGCCGACACCGCCGAGGCGGACGCGCAAAAGGCCAACCAGGCCGCCGCGGCGGCCAATTCCAACGCGCAATCCGCCAACTCGGCCGCGCAAGGCGCCGCGACGGCCGCCCAATCCGCCAACCAGCGCCTTGACCAGCTGACCGGCCGTGTCGATGCGTTGGAGAAACCGCCGTCGAAGAAAAAGAAGCCGCGCGGCTGAGCCGGGAGCTGGCCGAAGTCCTGATCCTGATGCACGGGCTGACTTGACCTCAGCGCCGGGCGTGTCTTGAAGGTAATCCTTGCAAGCGCGCCCGGCTCGTTCGGGTGCGACTTCCGGGAGCGACTGTCATTCGTATCGGATTGAACAAGACGGTTCAGATCGCGGCGACTTCGATCTTGCTCATCCTGGGTGGATCGGCGGCCGTAGCGAACGCTGAGAAAGCGAACGCCGAGAAACCGGGACCCGCCGCCAGGACGGTGTTGGCGGCGGAGCATGGCGTCGCCGCGCAGCCGGTTGGCGCGCCGGCGAGACGCGCAGTCGAGAGGCCTCGCGCGTCCAAATCGGCAGCCAAGAAGAAGCCCGGCCCTGTGCCGGAGCTGATGACCGATGTCGCCGGCTGGGTCAGCTCTTCAGGCGACAACCGCGGCCTGCCGTTCGCCGTGATCGACAAGACGACAGCGCAGATCCTTGTCTACGGCGCGAACGGCAAGGCGCTGGGCCGCGCACCGGTGCTGATCGGATCAGCCATCGGCGATGGCTCCGCGCCAGGCGTCGGCGATCGGGAGCTCAGCGATATTCCGATGGCGGAGCGCACGACCCCCGCCGGGCGCTATCTCATCGGCTTTGGCCCCGCAGCCGGCCATGGACGCGTCCTCTGGGTGGACTACGCGAACTCCATCTCGATCCACGGCATCCCGGCGACCAAGACCAGCGCCAGGGAGAAGCGCACGCAGCGTCTGTCGTCCAAGCGGGCAGACGACAACCGGATCACCCACGGCTGCATCAACGTGTCGCCAGCGTTCTACAGCAAGACAATCGCCACGACCTTCAAGAAGGGCGGCGTGTTCTACGTGCTGCCCGACACCGAGACGCTGCAGGAGGCGATACCCGCCTATGGTCTCGACAGCGTCGAGGCGATCGCCGCCCTGGAAGCGGCCGCTCTCGACGCGGCCAACCGCAAAGATGGCGAGCCTGTATTGAACGAAGGATCGGCGGAAGAGAGACCGGCAGGCGAGGGATCGGCAGACGAGGGATCGGCAGACGAGGGATCAGCGGACGAGGGATCAGCGCCAGCCGAAACAGCGCCGGGCCAGTGACCTTCCAACCGACGTCTCGACGCCCCCCCTCCCCAACGCAGTTCTTCGCCTTCAAAGAGGCTCGCGCACCGAGACGTCGAGGGTTCAGAATTGGGAAAAACTAGTCGGCGGTCTCGGTCATGCTGGCTTCGACCACTTTCACCACGTCGCCGGTGATCTCGGTGATCTTGTAGTCCTTGGGCGTATAAACGCGGCGCACCCCCATCTGCTTCAGAGCCAGCGCATCGGCAACGGGGATGATGCCGCCGACCACGACCGGGATTTTCAGCCCCTTGTCGCGAAGGATGCCGACCGTGTCCTTGACCAGATCAAGGTGTGAGCCTGACAGGATCGACAGGCCAATGACGTGCGCCTTGCTATCGATAGCCTGCTGCACGATTTCTTCCGGCGTGAACCTTATGCCCTCGTAGATCACGTTCATCCCGGCGGCGCGGGCGCGTGCGGCAATCTGCTCCGAGCCGTTGGAATGGCCATCCAGCCCCGGCTTGCCGACCACATAGGTGAGCGTGCGGCCAAGCTTCTTCGACAGGCGTTCGACGTCCGATTTCACCTGTTCGAGATCTTCTTCTCCGCCGGTCTCGATCACCAGCGCAACCCCGGTCGGTCCGCGATATTCGCCAAACACTTCACGCAGGGCAGCGCCCCATTCTCCGGTGGTAACCCCGGCCTTCGCAGCCGCGATCGACGCCGGCATGATGTTCGCCCCACCGATGGCGGCGGTGCGCAACTCGCTCAAGGCCGCCGTGACCGCACCCGCATCGCGCTGTGCGCGCCAGGCTTTGAGCTTGCCGATCTGGCGGCTCTCGGCGCCATGATCGGTCGCCATGATGGCGCCGTCGCCGCCCGACAGCGGGCTGTCTTCGGTGCTCTGGTAGCGGTTGACGCCGACCACCGGCATGCGCCCGGCCTCGATCTCCTTGAGCCGCGCACGCTGGCTGTCGACCAATGCCGTCTTCATGAACTCGACATTCTCGATCGCCCCGCCGCGGGCGTCGATCGCGGCCAGCGCCGCACGGGCGCCATCCTTCAAGGCCTCGGTCTTGGCGGTGACGACATGTGAGCCGTCGAACAAGTCCTCGTATTCGAGGAGGTCGGTCTCATAAGCGAGGATCTGTTGCAGCCGCAGCGACCATTGCTGATCCCATGGCCGGGGCAGGCCAAGCGCCTCATTCCACGCCGGCAGTTGCAAGGCGCGGCAGCGCGCACGCTTTGACAGGGTGACCGCCAGCGCCTCGATCAGAATCCGGTAGACATTGTTCTCCGGCTGCGGCTCGGTCAGCCCGAGCGAGTTCACCTGCACGCCATAGCGGAACATCAGCGCCCGCGCGTCGGTGACGCCATAGCGGTCTCGGCCGATCTCCTCCCACAAATCGACGAACGCCCGCATCTTGCACATCTCGGTGACGAAACGGACGCCTGCATTCACGAAGAAGGAGATGCGGCTGAAGACCAGCGTGAAGTCCTTTTCGGGCACCTGGCCGCCGGCCTTCACTGCATCGAGGACCGCGCATGCCGTCGCCAGCGCGAAGGCCAGCTCCTGCTCGGGCGTCGCGCCGGCTTCCTGCAGGTGATAGCTGCAGACGTTGAGCGGATTCCATTTCGGCGTCTCGGTGTAGCACCAGCTCACCATGTCCGAGATCAGGCGCATCGAGGGCTTGGGCGGGAATACATAGGTGCCGCGCGAGAGATATTCCTTGATGATGTCGTTTTGCGTGGTGCCTTGCAGCGCGGTGCGCGCCGCGCCCTGCTCGTCAGCGGCGGCAATGTAGAGCGCCATCAGCCACGGCGCGGTGGCGTTGATGGTCATCGAGGTGTTCATTTCCGCAATCGGGATCTGGTCAAACAGCATCCGCATGTCCCCTAGATGCGCCACGGGCACGCCGACCTTGCCAACTTCGCCGCGCGCCAGCACGTGGTCCGAATCATAACCGGTCTGGGTTGGCAGGTCGAAGGCGACGGAAAGG
>JANMWT010000009.1:0-4288 GCA_031394145.1 Alphaproteobacteria bacterium
CGCGGATCTCTCCGGGCCTGTCGAACGCGCCCGGTGATTCTGCTTCGCCGCCGCCGAAGATCTTCTGCGAACCAGAGCCGGTTGGCGTCACACTCAGCGACGGGTCGATCAGCTCGCGAGCGTCGGTCTGTTCAAGCATCACTTGAAGGTCGGGCGCGCTGCGGTTCACCGCCATCACGGCGGAGAGGTGGGGCAGCGTCACGTAGCCATCTGGCGCGATGGTGAGTTTGCCGCTGAGTTTGCCGCTGAGTTCGCCGCTGAGTTCCGGCCCCGTGCGGGCGTCAATGTGGAATGTGGCGCCGGGATCGAAACGATCGGCGGCATCCCTGGTTGACCGGTCGGGATGACCCGCGATTGTGGTCACCGGCGCAGCGGGGTGGGCCGGGGTTGCGGAGGCAGCCGGCCAGAATGAGGTACGCCGAGGCGCATGCAACCGGGCCGATCGCCGGCAGGCGGCGCGCACTTCATGTCGGATGTGTCGCGGGGTCTGATGTGTCTCGGGGCCTGATGATCTGTCGCGGGGAATGGCTAATCCATTCTTAAGGCGGCCGGGTGAAGGCTGCCCTGTTAACTGGCTGGGATTCGGGACGGTGAGCGTCAATGCCTGGAGCGAGCGTGGTCCTGCTGGCGCTGCTGCGCTGGCTGGCATGGCGCGCCTTGGCCGAATCCGGACGCGACCCGGGCCGGGCGAAGCAATGCTTCAACTCTGGCGAACCAAGTGGTTGATGCTGCTTGTCTTTCTGCCGATCGCGTTGTTGGGCGCCGGCGCCTCGCTGATGTTTCCGACCAGATATGCGGCGAGCACCCGGTTGCTGGTTACGCTGGGTCAGGAATATGTCTTCGATCCGCTGGTCGGGGAGGCCGGCAAGGGCGCCTTTCCGCAACCAGAAGAAGTCCTGCAGACCGAAGCAGAGCTTGCGGCATCTCCAGTGATAGCCGCGCGGGTGATCAAGCAGATCGGCCTGAGCCGGCTTTATCCGAAGATCGCCGAGGCCGAAGCGTGGGGGCCGGACAAGGCCTATGCTCTCGAGAGCAGAGCGCTGGACGCGTTCGCCAAGGACTTCAACGCGACCCCAGCGCCGAAGTCGCTGATCCTCAAACTCACCTTCGCGCATCCAGATCCGCTGCTTGCGGCCGAGACGCTGAATGCCTTCGTCAATGTCTATATCGACTACCGTCGCGAGGTTCTCGACAAGCGATCGGCAAGCGGTCTCGGCGAGCAACGCGCCGCCATCGAGGGTAGGTTGAAGACGGCGGACGACGCGCTCCTGGCTTTCCTTGCGAAGAACAACATCAGTGACTTTGGAGCCGAGAGGGACGCCGTTACCCACCTGTTCGGGAAGCTCACCGATGATCTTTCGGGCGTCGACGCTTCGCGTCGCGAATCCGAAAGCCGCATTGCAAGCCTGCGCAGTCAGCTCGCAAGCACGCCGCGCCAGACCGACCTTTACGTCGAGACCACTTCGGGACAAGAGCTGGTCAATCTCAAGCTTGAGCGTGAGAAACTTCTCGGTCGCGATAAGCCCGCGAGCCAAGCGGTGCAGGACGTCGAACGCAAGATCCAGCAGCTCGAAGCCTCTGTCGCCAACTCGCCGCAGGAGGGCCTCAAGCGGATCGGCCCGAACCCGACCTGGCAGGCCCTGGAGACAGATCTGGCCGGCGCCAGAGCGAATGTCGAAGCGTTAAAAGGCAAGGGCGCTGAACTGTTGCGACAGCGCATCGAAGCAGAGAAGCGCCGCACCGATCTTGCCGCCCTCGAAACCGAATTTCAGCGCCTCAGTCGCGACCGAGACGCATTGGCGAGCTCCGCACAGACCCTCGCCATGCGCGAACAGATCGAGCGCTCGCGGACGGAGCTGGCTGGACGCAACTCCAGCAGCATCTCGATCTACGAGCCAGCGCGGGCGCCTTCCAGGGGATCTTCACCGCGGCGCCTGATCGCCATCGCCGGCGTCGCCTTCGGGCTGGCGACAGCGCTGATGGTGGGTCTGCTCAGTGCGTTTTCGCTGCGCACGCTGCCAACGGCGCGGTCGGTCGAGCGCACACTCGGGCTGAGGGTTCTTGGTGCGACGGGAGTACGCGCCCGGTGATCGACCTTCGCGCCGAGCTCCACGAACTGATGCGCCAGTTGGTGCTGGCGCCCGCTGGCGATGGCGGGCGGACGATCATGTTCATGTCGGCGCGGACCGGCGAGGGCGTCTCGAGCATTGCTGCTTCCTTCGCGCTGCTGGCGGCTCAAACGGCGCGCAAGCACGTCTGGCTGGTCGATCTCGACCTTCGACGGAACCATGCGTTCAATAGCTTCGCGGTGGGTGAATTCGCCGGCAAGTTCGGCGGCGTCGGGCCGCCTTATTCAGGCAACCTCAAGACCCAGCCCTTCTTCGTCCTTGATCCGGACGATCCGGCCGCCAAAGTCGGACTTGGCCTGTTCACCGCCCATCGCGTCGGCGAGACGCGCCTCATGGTCACGCACTTCGATGCCGACCGGGTGAAGGCTGGCCAGTCGATCCGCATCCGCGCAACACCGGAATACTGGGCCGCTGCGCGCGCCGCGACGGACTGGACGGTCATCGACGCTCCAGCGCTGGAGCGTGGCTCCGCCGGCCTTGCGGTGGCCAGCCAGATGGATCGTACGGTCATCGTTGTGAAGGCCGACGCAACCCCGCCTGGCGAGGTTGAAATGTTGCGGCGCGAGCTTAAGGCTCACGGCGCCCAGATCGGCGGAGCGGTGCTCAATCGCGAGCGCTCTGACGCGCGCTTCATCGATCGGCTGATGTGGTGATCGGGGTTGCATCGGCCGATCATCCCGGCAGCGAGAAACCCTTCGGGCTAGTTGATCACCCCCGAGAGCGCCGCGCCAAGTGTCGGCGTCGCCAGCACCGCGCCGTGATCGACGGCGCGCCTGCATAATTCATCGATCAACTCCGGCGTACAGCCGAGCGGTGACGGCGATCTGCTGACGTCGTGGGTGAAGAAGAATAGCCAGCCGTTTGTTTGAATGCAGGATTCCAGCATCGCCACGGCGCGGCGACGGCCTGCAGCGCTGGTCCCGAGTTCGACTGCGCGCAGCTGCGCCCGATCCGTCTCGCCGCGGTTGACGCCCGGCAAAACGCCACGCGCGGTAGAAAATACGTCCGACGCCCAACGTTTGGCCTGATGCGTCGTCTCGCCATAGGGCCAGGCCAAGCTGGAGACAGTTTCGCTATGGCCGGCCTCGGTCAGCGCCACCAGGTTGGCGGCGACATCTTTCTCGACCGCCTCGCGCGTCTTGCGGGCGCAGTCGATATGGCCATGCGTGTGGGCGCCGATCTCGTGACCCCGCGCCGCCAGTTCGCGAAGCGTCACGGCGTCGAACATTTCACCCATCACCGGATCTATCGTGCCCAGGAACGAGGTTGCGGCGTAGAAGCCGGCGCGGCCTCCGTGCGCCTCAACGGCGTCCGCACCATGGAGCGCCGATTTTGGAAAATCGTCGAAGGTGAAACTCACCACCGGGCGGTCTGGCGCAATTGTGGTGCGTGCAGCCAGGCTCCATCGCACCAGGCGTCGACCCAGTTTCGCCGGCAGACTACGCGAGGGTTGATAGCTGCGCGCATCCATCTAGAGCGCCTCGGCGCAGATTAGCGCGCGCCAGGCCGTCAATGCGCGGCCACGCACACCGAGGGGAAGCCGATGGGAGCTGGCGATTCGAGCCGTCGCGGCCGTGAGGGCCGGCCGAAAGGGAAGACGCCGGGCGGCGGTTGCAGCTCGGAACAGCGGCGTCTCGCGGAGCGGTTTGGGGTGGCGCGAGGCGAGCAGCGCGTAGCTGGCGCCGGATCGGCCATACTTGCCCATCAGCGCTGCATCGTCGTCGAGCCCAAGATGCGTCGCTGTATTGTCGATATGCACTATGGGAAATTGTTCCTGCACCCGCAGGCCCCAGTCGGTATCCTCCCAACCCCACCCGGCGAACGCCTCGTCGAACCCACACGCTTCGAGCACGCGGCGATGAACCAGCACGTTGCTGGTGAAGACATAGCGCCCGGGGGCCTTGGCGCGCGCTTCGGCGGCAATGCATTCGGAGGTTCGCGCCTGCCAGCGGTGCAGTGCGAAGCGCTCGTGGAACGGCGATTGACGAAGCGAGTAGCCGCCCACGACGAGCGCCGGGGCCGGTGTGGTCGTGATCGCCGACAGGTAGACGGTCAGGAAATTCCGGAAGTCCGGCGCCATGTCGGCGTCAAGCAGAACCATCCACTCGGCGCGGGCATGGGCGATGGCCCGGTTGCGGGCGCCAGCGCGGCCGCGATTG
>JANMWT010000022.1:0-35042 GCA_031394145.1 Alphaproteobacteria bacterium
GCTACCGCATCCACGCCACCGAACGCGGCGGGGAAAAGCCGAGCGACCATGTCCCGGTCACCGTGGGGATCGAGGCGGCGACCTGAGACGGGCGCTTCACCAGACTGACGGTTCACCAGACTGACGGTTCACCAGGCGGGCGCCTCATAAGATCCGGATCAACGTCTCCAACGCATAGCCATCGGCTGGCGTGGTGGCGAAAGTCTGGGGCGCCGGTCCGCCCTTCATGTCGAGGCAGAGACGCCAGACATCTCCAGAAAGCTCGTAAAGCGCGTGATTGGCGTTTCCCGCCTCGGGGCCTTGGGTGAAAGCCAACGAGAACGTCTTGGCCCCGGACCGCTCCAAGAGTGTGAGCTTGCCCTCGTAGACGGATCCCATTCCGGTCGAGGTGAAGCGATCGCCATCGACCCTCACCTCGGCGTTGGGAAACATCGACGTCGGCATCTTAGCGCCGCCGACTTCGAGGTCGGCGACCTTCCAGCGACCCTGGAGGGCTGGAAGATCGTTTGCCACCGCGATCCCTTCTACGCCTGCAGCCGATAGCCGCCGCTTTCGGTCAGCAACAATCGCGCATTCGCCGGATCAGGTTCGATCTTCTGGCGGAGGCGATAGATATGGGTTTCCAGCGTGTGGGTGGTGACATTGGCGTTGTAGCCCCAGACTTCCGAGAGCAGCTCTTCGCGTCCGACCGGCTTGCCCCCTGCCCGATAGAGATATTTGAGGATGTTGGTTTCCTTCTCGGTGAGACGGATCTTGCGCTCCTTCTCGTCGATCAGGAGTTTTGCCGCCGGCCGGAACTCGTAGGGTCCGAGCCGGAAGGTCGCGTCTTCGCTCTGTTCGAAGGTGCGCAGGTGCGCGCGCACACGGGCGAGCAGAAGCGAGAATTTGAACGGCTTGGTGACGTAGTCATTGGCGCCCGAATCGAGACCGAGAATGGCGTCGGCGTCGGTCATCTGGCCGGTCAGCATGACCACCGGCGCGGCGATGCCGTGCTTGCGCATCAGCTTGCAGGCGTCGCGCCCGTCCATGTCCGGCAGATCAACATCGAGGATGATCAGGTCGGCGCGGGTCGATTCGGCCTTGCGAATGCCTTCGTTGGCGGTGCCAGCGTGTTCGATGCGGAACCCCTCATGGAGCTCGAACTGTTCGGCGAGCGCCTCGCGCAGGTCGGCATCGTCGTCGACGAGCAGGATCGTCTTTGCAGTCGTCATGGCTTGTGACGCCCTCCCGATCCCGCATCTTTCGCGCGGGATGTCCACAGTCTAGGGACGAAGCGCCAAACAGGAAAGGCTGGCGCATGCCTCCATCATCCGTATTTGAGGCGACGGCCGGGGGCAACCTCCGATGGCCCGGCGGCGGCGGCCGCTGCGTGTTTGGTCGAAATGGCGCCATCGAGGCTTCAGCCAAGCGCGAGGGCGATGGCGCGACGCCGCTGGGCAATTGGCCGATGCGGCGAATTTATTATCGCGCTGACCGTCTTGCCGCCCCTCGCAGCCGTCTGCCGGTTGAGGCGCTGAACCCGCAATCGGGTTGGTGCGACGATCCAGGTTCATCCAGCTACAACCAGGCGATCGCCCTGCCCTTCACCTTATCGCACGAAAAATTGTGGCGTGAGGACGGGCTTTACGACGTGATTGTCGAGTTGGGGTATAATGACGCCCCGGTCGTCGCCGGACGCGGCAGTGCAATCTTCCTGCATGTCGCCGCCCCCATCTGGTCGCCGACCGAAGGGTGCGTTGCAACTGACCTTGACGGATTGCTCGCCCTGGTCGCCCAAGCCGCGCCTGGCGACAGCCTCGCGATCGTGCGCTAGGTGAGCCTCTTGGGGGGAGCGCCTCGAGGGTGAACGTATGGGAGGGCGTGATGAAGGACCGAACTGTTTCGCGACAAGCCGGCGACCTGCTCTTTCTCATCGGCGCCGTGGTTGCGCTGTCCTACCTCGCGGCGCCGAGGGTCGAGCTCATCTTTCCCGAAGGACCGAGCTGGAAGGCGGCCGGCATCGTGACGCTCGGCCTTTATGCCGTGACGCGTCGCAGCTGGCTGGCGGCGGCGGCCTTGTTCGCCTCCGCGATCGGCGATGTCATGCTCGAGCTCGAACCGCCCAACATGGTGGGCGGCATGGGCGCGTTCGGTCTCGCCCACGTCTTCTACATTGCGGCCTTCGCAGGCTATCTCAGGCGCGATGCGATCCGGCCGCTTGGCGTCGGCCTCGCCGCGATGGTGCTTGCGGTCTCGATCGCGATGCTGGTCTGGTTCCTCCCCGACATGGGCAAGCTGACGGTTCCGGGCCTTGGCTATCAGGCGATCATCACGGCGATGGTGATCACGGCGATGCTGTCCAGCGCGCCGCTGATGACACGGATCGGCGCCGTGATCTTCATGATCTCCGACAGCCTGATTGCCCTCGGCCTCTACAAGCACACGCCGGCGCCGGAAGAATCGGTCTGGATCACCTATGCGATCGCGCAGATCTTGCTGGCGCGCGGGTTCAGCGAGGCGACGCGCGCAAACCTGCTCCGCGCCGAGAGCCGCTCCTAGCGCGCGCCGAACAAGGCCGAGCCGACGCGGACATGGGTTGCGCCGAACAGGACGCCGATCTCGTAATCGGCGCTCATACCCATCGACAAGACCTGGAGCCCGTTGCGGGCCGCGATCTTGGCCAACAGCGCAAAATGCAGCCCGGCCGGCTCATCGGCTGGCGGGATGCACATCAAGCCCTCGGGACGAAGACCGCAATCACGCCGCACGGCGGCGATGAAGGCGTCAGCGTCTTGCGGGGCGAGGCCTGCCTTCTGCGCCTCCTCGCCGGTATTCACCTGAACCAGCAATCTTGGGGAGCGCCCCGATTTCATCGCCGCCTCGGCGATCGCGCTCGCAAGCTTCGGCCGGTCGAGGGTTTCAATGACGTCGAAGAGGGCGACGGCCTCGCGCGCCTTGTTGGTCTGCAACGGCCCGATCAGGCGCAATTCGAACGCCTCGCCCTGCTCCCGCCGGAGCGACCAGCGCGCGTCGGCTTCCTGCACCCGGTTCTCGCCATAGATACGCTGGCCGGTCGCCCACATCGCGGCAATGCGCGCGTCAGGCTGCATCTTGGAGACGGCGGTCAGCGCGATGCTGGCAGGATCGCGGCCGGCTGACTTGGCGGCGGCGGCGATGCGGGCGAGAACATCATCTCGCGCGGCGCTGATTTCCCGGAGCACATCCTCGTCCATGGCCTCGCTTCAACAGCAAGCCGCCGGCGCCGGCAAGACGCAGGCTGGAATTGAGCGCCGCAGGTTGGCGGCCGCGGCGCGCCGGCCGCAGCACGTCCAGACCCTCCTCGGCCGTGGGTTGCCGCCGGCGATCTTCATGACCGATCCAAGGCGCACGCCAGACCCGCTCGCAATCGCAGCCCGCCTGCCCTCTGGCTGGGGCGTGATCTATCGCCATTTTGGCGCGGCGAACCGCTTCGAGATCGGAACGGCGTTGGCGCGGGTTTGTCGGTTGCGGCGTCTGGTGCTGCTGGTGTCGGCGGACCCGGAGCTGGCGCGCTCGATCGGCGCCGACGGGATCCACTGGCCGCAGGCGCGCTTGCATCAACGCAGGCGCGCGCCGCCGGGATCGCGCAAGCTGATCGAAACCGCCTCGGCGCATTCGCGCGGCGCGCTGATCGCGGCGGCGCGAAGCGGGGTTGATGCGGCCATCGTCTCGAGCGTCTTCGCCAGTCACAGCGGCACCGCTTCAGCCCCGATGGGCGTCCTTCGATTCAGGGAGATGGCGCGGACATCTCCGCTGCCCGTCTACGCCCTTGGCGGCGTCAACGCCGATACGGCCGCACGCATCACACGCGGCGCGCAGACGCAGATCGCCGGCTGGGCGGCGGTCGACGCGATCCAGGCGGCGTGGGGCCAGGCGGCGTGGGGCCTGCGAGTGTGGGGAAAGAGCGAAGACTAAAAGGAGAAGGCCGACGACAGACGAACGCCTGCGTCCGGCTGCTCGGCTTTCCAGCTGTCAGGCGAACCGATCGAATCGCCCTTCAGCATGACGCCGCCGCCAAAGCGGAAGCGCGGCGTCACCTGGTAATAGGCGCCGGCCTGAATTTCTTCGCGCGGCAGCACAGTGTTCGGGGCGCGGGTCGTGAGGTCGATGGTCAGGCCCCATTTGCCGCCGGGCCGCCAGGCAAAATCGAGTTGGTCTCTCTCGATCGGCGCCAGGGCCGAGACCGGACGGTCGGCGCCGCTATTGATGGTAAAGCGATCGAGATAGCCGAGGGTCAGGCCCATCGCGGGCTTCTGATCGGTCGTTCTGGACGCGGCAGGCGTCTTTGCGGATGTGCTCAGCGCATTCGGCGAAGCCGGCGCACCCTGGCCACCATCCCTTGTCGCGACCTGAGCAAACGCCGGGGCCGAGATCAGGGAAGAAGCGACAAAAAGTGCAGCGATTACCCGCATGTCCAGCCCTCCTGATCCTGATAATACGCGTGAGTCGTCAAACAATAGTTAACGAGAGTTAATAACTCCATTCAAGGCGATGTTTTGCCTTCAGGTGTCGCTATTTGCGCACACTCAGTTCAACAACTAGCCCGTCATTGCTGGCATTTGTGTGACCAAACCCGGTTATATCGGCAATCGGCAAATGCGCCGCAGCGCTGCTCCAGGCGAGCCCGACGTTAACCTGCGGGTTAATCTTTCGGACCGCCCCGATCAGCCAGGAGGCGCCCTCGCTGCGGGTCAGGTCATCGCTGGCCCAACCGGCTTCAACCCCGAACCGCCACGTCTCACCCTGACGGACCAGGCTGGCCTCCCAGGCCTCGTAGCGAGCGTGACCGGCGCGCCAGGCATTGTCGCTGGTCAACCACCGGAACCCGGTCGACCAGGGGCCTTTCTCGAGCTCGAGGCCTGCGCCCCAGGCCTGGTAATCGCCAAATTCGGCAAAGGCCGAGCTGCTGGTCGCGTGGGTCGTGGTGATGGCGGCGCGGACGCGCAGACCTGCGCCGCTGAAATTGCGCGCAAACGACGCGGCGCCCTCGACGACGTCCTTGAGGCGGGCCCGGCCAAGCCCGGCGCCATCGAAGGTGGGGTCGAAATCGGCGCCGCGGAGATTGGCTTCCGGCGCATAGGAGAGGCCGAGCCGGAAGCCGAGGAGGCGCGGCGAGAGGTAGCCCGCCTTGAATGAGGGGCCCGAGACGTCGTCGCGGGCGCGGGTCATCACCAGGCCGGTCGGATCGAGGGCGGGCGAGAACGCCGACACCGCAGACATGACCGGGGGTGGACGGGCGTCGAGCCGGCTCGCAACGCCTGGGTCAAAGCCCGCCATCCCCTCCCCCCAGGGACCGATAACCGAGACGGATGCGCCCTCCAGCGTGGCGAAGGCGTCCTCGCTTGTCGGACCGCCAAACCCGGCCAGCCCGGTTGCCGGCCCGACCGGGGCGCGAAATCCGGTTCCCTCGGCCAGCCTGGCGCACCCGGTCGCACTCGGCGGGCAATCACCGAGACGGCCCGCAAACGCGGGCCGCGACCGAGCGTCGCGCTCGAAGCGCGCTTCCCCGCGCCAGACCAGTTGCAGTCCATTCGAGAAGGTATCGGTGCGCGTCAGCGCCAGATCGCCGTCGGCCAGCAGCCCCCGCGCGGCCGGCGCGATCCTGAGCTCGTCATTCATCGCGGCGGCGGCAATCGTCAGGCGCGCATCGACCTTCCATTCTTGGGCCGCGGCGGGGGCGCAGACCGGCAAGGCGGCCCCGAGCACAAGGCCGGCAACAGTGATGGCGCGCGCCATGCCAGAATTCCTCCGCAATCTCCGGTCAGTACATTCGTCTATACTGGGCATCTATACCGGGTCCTTCGCCCTGCGAGCCAGCCGCATCCGGCCCTTGCGCGGCGACGGGCCCCCCAGCTAAGGAAGACGCGGGGGCGCAAGCCCTCACCGCCAGGGATGGCGGTGGCGGCGGTCGCACCGCAGGGCAACGGAGCAGAGTGCTATGGCTTCTCGTTTGGCGGCTGCGGCCGTGTTTGTGGCCGCTCTGGCCCCGCTCGGCGGCTGCAACATCTTTGGCAGCGGTACCGCTCATTCGGCTCCGACCACGGCTGAATCGAATGGCGGCCGGGACGAAACCGGCGGCATTGGCGTCAACTCCTATCTGTGGCGCGCCTCGCTCGAGACGGTGAACTTCATGCCGCTCGCGTCGGCGGATCCGTGGGGCGGGGTCATCGTCACCGACTGGTACGCCAATCCGGCGAAACCCGACGAGCGCTTCAAGGTGACGGTCTACATCCTCGACACCCGCCTGCGCGCCGACGGCGTCTCCTGCGCCGTGTTCAAGGAGACCAAGGTCAATGGCCAATGGGCGACCGCGCCGGTCAGCCCCGACACCAATGTGGCGATGGAAAACGCCATCCTGACCAAGGCCCGTCAGCTCCGACTTTCCACCATCGAGTAATCGCGGCGCGGCCTCTTGGGCTTGCGTCAGGGACATGCAATGTCGGACGCAGGCGCCGGCAGGACGGGCCGGCGAAACTTGGCAGGCGAAACTCGGATGGCCTCCCGCTACAATCCTCGCGAGACGGAACCCAAATGGCGTGACGCCTGGGATCGTGCGGGCGTGTTCCGCGCCAAGTCCTCGAAGGAAGCCGGCGGCCGCCCCAAGGCCTACGTCCTCGAGATGTTCCCCTACCCTTCGGGTCGTCTGCACATCGGCCATGTGCGCAATTACGCGATGGGCGACGTTGTCGCCCGCTTTGCGCTGGCCAATGGCTTCAACGTCCTTCACCCGATGGGCTGGGACGCCTTCGGACTGCCGGCGGAAAACGCCGCGATCGAGAAAGGCGCCCAGCCGCGCCAGTGGACCCGCGCCAACATCGCCGCGATGAAAGAGCAGTTTGCGCCGCTCGGCCTGTCGTTCGACTGGAGCCGCGAGCTCGCGACCTGCGAGCCCAACTATTATGTCCACCAGCAGCGCATCTTCCTGAAGCTGTGGCAGAACGACCTCGTCTTCCGCAAGACATCGAGGGTGAACTGGGATCCGGTCGAGCACACCGTGCTGGCCAATGAACAAGTGGTCGATGGCAAGGGCTGGCGTTCGGGCGCAACCGTGGAGGCCCGCGAGCTGGAGCAGTGGTTCTTCCGCATCACCAAGTATGGCGATGCGCTGCTCGATGACCTCACGGCGCTGGATCGCTGGCCCGAGAAGGTGCGCCTGATGCAGGCCAACTGGATCGGCCGCAGCGAGGGCGCCAATGTCCGGTTCAAGTTTCATCCCTCCACCCAGCTGCCCGAGGGCTACAAGGCCGAAAACATCGAAGTGTTCACGACGCGGCCCGACACGCTTTACGGGGCGACCTTCATCGCAATTGCGCCCGATCATCCGCTGGCCAATGCGCTGGCCAAGACCGACAAGGAACTGAAGAAGTTCCAGAAGAAATGCGCCGCCGCCGGCACCTCGGAAGAGGCGATCGAGACGGCCGAGAAGATCGGCTATTATACCGGCGTGCGGGTCGAGCATCCGCTGGTCTCCGGCTGGGAGATCCCGGTATGGGCGGCCAACTTCGTGCTCTCGACCTACGGCACCGGCGCCGTCTTTGGCTCGCCCGCCGGCGATCAGCGCGATCTCGATTTCAGCCGCAAATACGGTCTGCCAGTGAAGCCCGTCGTGCTGCCGCCGGGCGCGGATCCGGAAGAGCACTTCATCCTTGATGAAGCCTATGCCGACGAAGGCACGATCTACAATTCGGACTTCCTCGACGACCTCTCGATCAGCGAAGCCAAGACCGCCGTCATCGACCGGCTGATCGATCTGGGCCGCGGCGAGCGCGCCCTGCGCTATCGCCTGCGCGACTGGGGCGTGTCGCGCCAGCGCTTCTGGGGCTGCCCGATCCCGGCGATCCGCTGCAAGAAATGCGGGGTGGTTCCGGTTCCCGACGACCAGCTGCCGGTGCTGCTGCCGGAGGACGCCGACTTCTCGGCGCCGGGCAATCCGCTTGCCCGTCACCCGAGCTGGAAGCAGACGACCTGCCCGTCCTGCGGCAAGCCAGCAGAACGCGAAACCGACACGCTCGATACCTTCGTCGATTCATCCTGGTATTTTGCGCGCTTCTGCAATCCGGATGCAGCCGAACCGATCGACAAGGAAGAAGCGACTTACTGGTTGCCGGTCGATCAGTATATCGGCGGCGTCGAGCACGCGGTGCTCCACCTGCTCTATTCGCGCTTCTTCTCCCGGGCGCTGCGCGATTGCGGCCTGCTCGACCTGCCGAGCGGCGAGCCGTTCACCGGCCTGTTCACGCAAGGCATGGTGACGCACGAAACCTACAAATCAGTCGAAGGCAAATGGCTGTCGCCTGAAGAAGTCGAACGACGCGAGAGCGCCCTGATCGAGATCGCAACCGGCAAGCCGGTCGAGCTTGGCGGCGCGGAGAAGATGTCGAAGTCGAAAAAGAACGTCGTCGACCCCTTAGCGATCATCGCCGATTATGGCGCCGACGTCGCTCGCTGGTTCGTGCTGTCCGATTCCCCGCCCGAACGCGACGTCGAATGGACGCAGGCCGGCGTCGAGGGCGCCTGGCGCACCGTGCAGAAGTTTTGGGCGATCGCCGAGGCCGCGCCTGGCGCTGACGATGGTCCTGCGGTTGCCGGAGAGGCCCTGGAGCTGCGCCGGCTGGCCCACCGCGTCGTGCGCGACGTGACCCAGGGTATCGAAAAATTCCACTTCAATGTCGGGATCGCCCGGATGAATGAGCTGACCAACGCGTTGCGCAAGGCCGAGCCGTCATCGGCGCCGGGGATCGCCACCGCCCGCCGCGAGGCGATCGGCCTCCTGGCCCAGCTCGCCTCCCCTTTCGCCCCGCATGTGGCCGAAGAATGCTGGGCCCGCATCGGCGGCCATGGCCTCGTCGCCACCGCGCCGTGGCCGAAGCCCGATCCGGCGCTTTTGACCTCCGACACCGTGCTGCTGCCGGTGCAGGTCAACGGCAAGAAGCGCGCCGAAATCGTCCTGCCGGCCAACGCCGCCGAGGATGAAATCGAACAGGCCGCGCGCAACGATGCGAACGTGCTCCCGCATCTTGCCGGCATGACGGTGAGAAAAGTCATTGTCGTGAAGGGCCGCATTGTGAATATCGTGGCGTCATGATCAAAGCCGCCGCCCTCGCCCTCGCCCTCGCCGCGCTTTCTGCCTGCGGGTTCACGCCGGTCTATGGACCGGAGTTGAAGAACAGCGGCACGGTCGCCATTCCCGAGATCGAGGGCCGGACCGGGCATTTCCTGAGGCAGGAACTGGTGCGCACGGTCGGTCGCGGCCTGCCGGGGATTTCCGGTCCATCCGAACTCGATATCAAGCTAGGCGAATCGATCGGCGGGGTCAGCTTTGCCCCTGACCAGGCCGCATCGCGCAGCGATTATATCGGCCGGGCGACCTGGACGCTGCGCCAGGGCGACGGCACGACGATTGCGACCGGCGTCGCGAGCGAGACCGCCAGCTTCAACGTCGCCAACCTTGCCTTTGCCGACATCAGCGCGCAGTCGGCAGCGCAACAAAGGCTGGCCGACCTGCTCGCCCGCTCCATTCGCAACCAGCTCCTGATCGCAGCCGGCAAACCGCAGACGGCACGAAGCGTGAAGCCGGTCGAAGAACCCAAGTCGGATCTCCCGGCGCAGTCGATCCGCGGCGTCACGGTCACGCCGGTCTCGCCGGTTGATCCGGTGACGGCGCCACCTTTCAAGCAGTGACCGGCCCTGTCCCGTCTGGCCCTGTCCCGTCTGGCCTTGGAAGCGGGGTTGGCCTTGGAAGCGGGGTTGGTCAATGAAGCATGCTGGACCCAAGGCGCTGGCGTTTTGCGAGAAGCCGCCGAAGCAGCCGCACATTGCGCTGATCTTTGGCGGGGATGCGGGTCTTGTCTCGGCAGCGGCCGACACGCTGGCGGCAGCGTGGCTGGCGCATCCCGATCCGATGAACCTGATCCGCCTCACCGACGATGATCTTCGGCGTGATCCAGCCGTCCTTGGCGACGAGCTGGTGGCCCGCTCATTGCTCGGCGGCGATCGGCTCGTGCGCATGCGGGTGGAGCGTGAAGCCAGCGCCGGAAAACACGTGCTCGCCGCACTCGCCGATATCGACGCCGGAACCCTCCGCCCGGAAGCCGCCTGGATCATCGAGGCGGGCGATCTTGGCAAATCCTCCGCCCTGCGCTCTGGCTTCGAGGCGTCGGCCAACGCAGCGGCGCTGCAGCTCTACGCCGACGACGAAGCGAGCGTTTCGGACTTCATCACCCGCCGCCTCAGCGCTGCGAAGGTCGCAATCGAGGCGAACGCCCTCGCCCTTCTGGTTTCAGAATTGCCGGGCGATCGCCGGCTGGCGATCTCTGAAGTCGAGAAGCTTGAACTTTATGCGATGGACCTCGGTCGGCCGGTGACCGTCGACGACATCTCGCGGATTGCATCGGCTGAACAGCCACGCGGGGCCGACGACGCCGCTGACGCCGCCATCGCAGGCGATGCGCCAGGCGCGGCGCGTTCGCTTGATCGCTTTCTCGACGCGGGCGGCAATGCGATTTCAGCGATGCGCACGCTTCATTTCAGGATGCTGCGGGTGGCTGACGCCAACGCCGCCAGCGCAGGATCCGGCATGCGACTACGGCCGCCGGTGTTCGATCGCGACTGGCCGGCTTTTTCAAAAGCGCTCAAGGACTGGTCGGGACCGCGGCTGCACGGCGCATTCCTGCGTCTCTACGAGGCCGAGAAGACCTGCAAGCAAGCCGGCGCGCCGACCGATGCAATCGTCCGTACCCTGATCGATCGCGTCTCGCGGCGCGACGTCTAACTCGCCGCCGACGGCTCGCTCGGCGTCACAATGCGCGGCCGGGTGAGCAGACGGCAGATCTCGTCGAGCTGTTCGAGCTGCGCGTATTTGATCCGCACCTCGCCCTTGCCGTCGGCATGGACGATCTCGACAGCCAGCCCGAGCGCGCGCTGCAGGTCGAGTTCGAGGGCCGCCGTGTCGACGTCCTTCTCGCCGGCGGCGCCGGGTTTTGGCGCCGCTTTTTCTTTCGGCCGCTTCCCATCGCGCGCCAGTCCCTCGGTGTCGCGCACCGACAGCTGCCTTGCGATGACGATGGTTGCGAAGTGCGAGGGGTCAGCCGTCTTGAGCAGCGCTCGCGCATGGCCGGCGGAAAGACGCCCTTCCCTCACATGCTCGCGCACGTCGTCAGGCAGGCTGAGCAGTCGGATCGTGTTCGCGACATGCTCGCGGCTTTTGCCGACCTGGGTTGCGACCGATTCCTGGGTGCGGCCGAAGCGCTCCATCAGCGACTTGTAGGCTTCCGCTTCCTCGACCGGATTGAGATCGGCGCGCTGGACGTTTTCGATGATCGCGATCTCGAGCACGTCGCGATCGTCAAAGGCGCGGACCACGGCGGGGATCACCGACAGGCCGGCGCGGCGCGCGGCGCGCCAGCGCCGCTCGCCGGCGACGATCTCGAACATCTCGGGCCGCGACGGATCGGGGCGGACCAGGATCGCCTGGAGCACGCCGCGGGCGCGGATTGATTCGGTCAGCTCCGCCAGTTCGGTCTCGCCAAAGGTGCGGCGCGGCTGTTTCGGGTTGGGCGCGATGCGGTCGATCGCGATTTCGGACGTCGCAAGGTCCTCCTCGGCGGTCGCCAGCGGGGCGCTACCCTGCTCTGCGTCGACGACGCTGCGCGCGCCGGCGTAATCTCCGAGTAGGGCCGACAGGCCGCGGCCCAGTCGGGCCGGCTTGAGATTCTGGTTCACGCAGCATTCCTCTCGCGTTCACGCTGTAGAAGTTCGCTGGCCAGCTTTATGTAAGCTTCACTACCGGAACATTTATGATCGTAGAGGAGGGCCGGTTTTCCGAAGCTGGGTGCTTCGGAGAGACGGACGTTTCTGGGTATGACTGTCTGGTAGACCTTGGCGCCGAAGAAACTCCGGACTTCGGAGGCAACCTGGTCGGACAGATTGTTGCGCTTGTCGAACATGGTGAGCACAACCCCCTGGATTTCCAGCTGCGGATTGAGGCCGCCGCGCACCAGATCGACGGTGCGCAGGAGCTGGCTCAGCCCTTCCAGGGCTAGGAATTCGCATTGCAGGGGGACGAGAACCGCATCCGCCGCGACCATGGCGTTGATGGTCACCGTCGACAGCGATGGCGGGCAGTCGATCAGGGCCATCTCATAATCAATCGCCCGGCCGTCGGAGGCCCTTGCCGTACCGGCAGCCGCAGCGGCGCGGAACAGCTCGACGGCCTTGCGGAAACGGAAATTCTTTTGCGGGTCGCTGTGCAACAAGGTCTCGACCCCGGCGAGGTTTTCATCGCCCGGGACCAGGTCGAGGCCGGGCACCACGGTTGTCAGCACGGCCTCGGCGATGCTCGCCTCCCCGACCAGGACGTCATAGCTCGTCTTGAGGCGCGCCACCGGATCGACGCCGAGGCCGGTCGAAGCGTTTCCCTGGGCGTCACAGTCCACCACCAGCACCCGTCGTCCCACGGCCGCCAAAGCGGTTCCGAGGTTAATCGCCGTGGTGGTCTTGCCGACGCCGCCCTTCTGGTTGGCGACCGCGATCACGCGCATGGTCATGGGGTAAGCCGCCTCAGGTTAGAGATCGTCAGGATCTGCCCTTCCGGATTGCTGAGACTCGCCCGGTGCGAGAGTTCAAAAGTCCAGGATTCCCGCGACAGGGTCAATTCGGATGTCGCCTCCCGCCCCTTCCACAACAAGGCCCGACCGTCAGGTTTCGCCCAGCTTTCGAGGAAGCCGAGAAGTCGGGGCAACGGCGCCAGCGCGCGGGCCGTTACGATGTCGAAAGGTACGGGCGGAGCATCCTCGATTCGCTGAACCAGCACCACCGGACCCTTTGCCCCAAGCACCGCTTTTGCCGCTGCTTCCAGGAAGTGCGCCTTCTTGGGGCTCTTTTCGACGAGGGTGATGGTTAGCTCGCCACGCCCGGCAAACGCGCAGGCGAGGATAAGCCCGGGGAACCCAGCTCCGCTCCCGAGATCGACCAGGGAGGCTGGGCCCTGCCCGATCAGGTCGAGAACCTGGAGCGAATCGAAGACGTGGCGACGCCAGAGATGGCGGCCCTCGGACGGGCCGATCAAATTCATCCGGCCCCGCCAGTCATCGAGGACGAAAAGGTAGTGGCGGATCCGGTCGAGTGTTTCACGTGAAACATTGGTCGCCGCGGCAACCTGCTCGGGTCCAAATCCATCCTCGTCGCGTTCAGGAAAGCTCACGCGGATTTCACCGCGCGTTTGATATGGCCAAGCAGAGCCGTCACGGCCCCGGGGGTCAGCCCCTCGATCCGCGCCGCCTGGCCGAGGGTTGCGGGACGCACGGTGCGCAGCTTTTCCTTGGCTTCGTTCGACAGGCCGCCGATCGCGCCATAGTCGAGATCGGCCGGAAGCCGGAGATCTTCATCCCGCCGGAAAGCCAGGATGTCGGCCTCCTGCCGGTCAAGATAGCCCGAATAGCCAGCCTCGATTTCCATCTGCTCGGCGACGCAGCGGTCGGTCCCGTCAAGCTCCGGCCAGATCGCGGCGAGTTTCGAGAAATCGACGCCGGCATAAGCGAGCACATCCATCCCGCTCCGCCGCCGTCCGTCGAGATTGATGGTCACGCCATGCCGACGCGCTTCCTGCGGGGTGAGCGACAGGGCCTGCAGTTTCGCCCGCGCCGCCTCCAGCGCGCGATGTTTCACGTGAAACACTTCAGACCGTTTCGAGCCGACACACCCCGTCTCGATGCCCAGCTGCGTCAGCCGCTGATCGGCGTTGTCGGCGCGGAGGGTCAGCCGGTACTCGGCGCGCGAGGTGAACATGCGATAGGGTTCTGAAACGCCTCGGCTGGTGAGGTCGTCGATCATCACGCCGATATAGGCCCGGCTGCGGTCGAGGATCACCGGATCCGAGCCCGAGACGAAGCGGGCCGCATTGAGGCCGGCGATCAGGCCCTGGCCTGCCGCCTCCTCATAGCCCGTGGTGCCATTGATCTGACCGGCCAGATAAAGGCCTGGCAGCTTCTTCACCTGAAGGCCGGCATCGAGCTCGCGCGGATCGACATAGTCATATTCGATCGCATAGCCAAAGCGCCGGATCGCCACCCGCTCCAGACCAGGGATCTTGCGGATAAAGGCTTCCTGAACCTCCTCCGGCAAGGAGGTGGAGATGCCATTGGGATAGATCGTCTCGCCATCCTCCGTGTCGGGGAGGCCTTCCGGCTCGAGGAAGATCTGGTGACGATCGCGGTCAGAAAAGCGCTTCACCTTGTCTTCGATCGACGGGCAATAGCGCGGTCCCCGGCCGGCGATGGCGCCGGAATAGACAGCCGAGCGGTGGATGTTCTCGGCGATGACCTGGTGGACTTCAGCTGACGTCCAGGTGATGCCGCAGGCGATCTGGGGTGTCGTGATCTGGTCGGTCAGGAAGGAGAACGGGACGGGTTCGGCGTCGGCCGCCTGCATCTCCAACCCCGACCAGTCGATGCTCGAGCGTGCGAGCCGCGCCGGCGTCCCCGTCTTCAACCGGCCCATCGTCAGCCCCAATCCGTAAAGCCGGTCGGAGAGGCCGATCGCCGGGGCCTCGCCGACCCGACCCGCCGGGATCCGCTTCTCACCGAGATGGATCAGGCCCTTGAGAAACGTGCCGGTCGTGACCACGACGGCGCCGGCCCACCAGCTCTGACCGGACAAGCCGACGACGCCGGCGACCCGGCCGTCCTCGACGATCAGGTCCTCGACGCCATCCTCGATGATGGTCAGGGTCTCGTACTCGGAGAGGATGTCCTGGACGGCGAGACGATAGAGTTTGCGATCGGCCTGGGTCCTTGGGCCCCTGACGGCAGGACCCTTGGACCGGTTCAACATGCGAAACTGGATGCCGCCCCGGTCCGCCGCCCGGCCCATCACGCCATCCAGCGCGTCGACCTCACGGACCAGATGACCCTTGCCAAGGCCGCCGATCGCCGGATTGCAGGACATCTCGCCAATCGTCGACCGCTTGTGGGTGATCAGGGCGGTGCGCGCGCCCATCCGGGCCGCGGCGGCCGCAGCCTCAGCGCCCGCATGGCCGCCGCCGATGACAATGACGTCGAACGCGCTCATCCGCGAGGGCTGTCCACAGGGGTTGGATTCTGCGCCCATTTAAGGGACCCCGGACCCCGCGTCGAGCACCAAGAGTGTTTCACGTGAAACATCGAGCAGGATGCTCGGGGTCGTTTTGGGGTCGCTGGAGACCAAGCCGGTGGGTGGGTGCGGGCCTCGAAGGACCCGAGGGGGCGGCAGAACGGGGCCGGAAGTGTTTCACGTGAAACATCCCTGGCCGAGCCCAGGCCCCATCTTGACGGAGATCGGCGAACCAAGCCCAGCGGCGACCGCCCGAATGTTTCACGTGAAACATCCAAAGGCTTGGCCGAGCCCGAAAGCCCCAGGTGGCGGCAGAACGGCCTGGCAGTGTTTCACGTGAAACAGTGCGGGCGGGGCACACGGGTTTCCCTCAACGTAAAGTAAATCGAGTCGAGGCGCCAAAGGATGTTTCACGTGAAACATCTGCGGCCCGGCGAGGACTATTTCCCGACGCAGAAGGACGAGAAGATCCGGTCCAGGAGATCTTCGGCGTCGACTGTCCCGGTGATGCGGCCAAGCGCGCGGGCGGCGAGCCTCAGATCCTCAGACACAAGCTCGGCCCCGACGCCGATCCGCGCGGCCTCCAGAGCGCGTTCGACATGGCCGAGGGCTTCCTCGACCAGGTCGCGATGTCGGGCCCGGGTAATCAGCGGCGCCTCATCGGTCGACAGCTGTTCGCGGACGATCTCAGTCAACCGGGTTTCAAGGGCATCGAGGCCCGCACCGGTCCGGGCGCTGACGGCAAACGTGTCGCCATCCTCGCCGCCTGGCGATCTGGGCCCGGACAGATCACTCTTGTTGAGCGCCGTGAGGTCGCCAGGTCGCCAGAGTGTTTCACGTGAAACATCCGACGGGGGTCTGCCTCCAGCAGCGTCGACGACCCAAATCCGGAGATCTGCGTGCTCGGCGCGCTCCAGGGCGCGGCGCACCCCCTCGGCTTCGATCACATCTGCGGTCTCGCGCAGCCCCGCGGTATCGGCAAGCCAGACAGGATAGCCGGCGATCACCAGTCTGACCTCGACAACGTCCCGGGTCGTACCGGGTATGTCCGAGACAATCGCAGCCTCGCGGCGGGCCAATCGGTTCAACAGGCTCGACTTGCCGGCATTGGTAGGGCCGAGGATCGCAACCCGGTATCCCTCGCGGACAGACCGCAGACGGCTCGCTTCGCCAAGCGCTGAATCCAGCGCTGCGGCCAGTGTCTCGATCGGCGTCAGCGCGCCGCGGTGGATGTCGGACGGGATGTCGGATTCATCGGGAAAATCGATCGACGCTTCGAGCGCCGCCATCGCCGAGATCAACTGGCCGCGCCACCCTTCGAAAATCTCGGCTGCTTCACCCTGATAGATCCGCGCCGCCTGTCGGCGCTGGCCTTCGGTCTCGGCGTCGACCAGATCGGCGACGGCTTCGGCCTGGGTGAGATCGAGGCGGCCGCTCTCGAAAGCGCGGCGGGTGAATTCGCCCGGCTCAGCCAAGCGACAGAGCCGCGATCGCAGCGCGGCGCCGATCACCGCTTCGATCACCGCCGAGCCGCCGTGGATCTGGAATTCGACGATGTCCTGGCCGGTGAACGAATTGGGCCCCGGCATATAGAGGATGATGGCTTCATCGAGATAAGCTGCGTCCTCGCGCAGCGCGCGGATCACCGCCTTGCGCGGTTCGGGGACCGGCGATCCGCCAAGATGGGTGAGGACGCCGACCGCGCCGGGTCCGGATGCACGCACCACCGCAACGCCGGCGCGCCCGGCGCCGCTGGCGAGCGCGATGATGGTGTCGTCAGAAGATCGCAGCGTGGTCATCGGGCGTCCTGACCGATCGGCTTGCGCCGCAGGTCTTGAGGACTACAACTCACACCGCGAACAATCCAGAACGGCGAACAATCCAGAACAGGAGAGCGACATGTCCAATCGCCGGGAAACCATTCGCGGCAAGGACGGCTCATTCGGCGCCTACGTCGCCGCGCCGAAGGACAAGGCTTCGCCCGCCATTCTCGTCATCCAGGAGATTTTCGGCGTCAACCAAGTGATGCGCGACATCTGCGATTCTCTGGCTGAGGAAGGGTATTGGGCCGTGTGTCCGGACCTGTTCTGGCGCATCGAGCCTGGCATCGACATTACCGACAAGACCGATGCGGAATGGGAGAAGGCCTTCTCCTATTTCAAGACGTTCAACGTCGACACCGGCCTTGAGGATATCGCAGCGACGCTCGCGTGGATCCGCTCAACCGGCGCGAAGAAGGTTGGCGCCGTGGGCTACTGCCTCGGCGGATTGATCGCCTATCTGACGGCGTGCCGGACAGAGGCTGACGCCGCTGTCGCTTACTATGGCGTCGGCATCGACACCTATCTCGGCGAAGCGGAGAAGGTGAAGACACCGGTGCTGCTCCACATCGCGGAGGAGGACGGCTTCGTGAACAAGGAGAGCCAGGCGAAGGTCAAAGCAGCGCTGAAGCCGCCGCTCTTTCAGATCTACGCTTATCCTGGACGCGACCACGCCTTCGCACGCGAGGGCGGCAAGAACTGGAATGCGGCTGATGCAAGGACCGCCAACCAGAGGACGTTGGATTTCTTCGCCCGGCATCTGAGAAGTGGCATCTGAGAAGCGGCATCTGAGAACTTGCATCTGAGAACCGGCCGAGCTCGCAGCGCCCGGTCGCTCCCTTGAGCGCCGCGCGGCGCGACCGCCGGAGGTTAACTCCCGATTAACGAATTCGCGACGCGCGGGGCCGAGCCGAGCCGAGCCGCGCAGAGCCGAGCCGGGCAGGGGAGGGCAGGGGAGGGGACGGTTGCGCCGCTCGCCCAGCATGGCGGCGATGCTTTCAAGTTCGGGCGGCGCCCAGACATTCGGCGTGGGCCGGGGGCGGGCCGGCTGGAGCGGCCGGTTGCGGGCGTCGAGCAGCCGAGAGGGGGCAAAGCCGGTGATCGCCGAAAGACCGTGAGCCCAGCCCTCCGAGCGCGGATCGACCAACTCGGCGTGGTCGATAACCACGCCGCCATAACGCTGCAGCGAATAAAGGCTGTCGACATAGACCTTCATGATCATCGGAAGAAAAGTCGAGGCGGCGTTCTTCAACTGCAGCATGTCGCTCATCGCCACTTCGGCTGGCGAGCGGTACGAGATGATCAACACCGGCCGCCAGCCTAATTGCTCGACCAGGGGCAGGATCGTGGTGTTCCCGCGGTTCTTTGAATAAGGCGTTCGCTTCAGACCGCCGCGCAAATGGTGTTTGGCGCGCGCGCCAGAACCGGTAGGCGATGCGTCGGCCGCCATCCATGGCGAGTTCGACCGCGCGGTTGGCGTTGTTGGCGCAGCGGATGGCGCGCTTGAGCGTGCGACTTTCCCAATGCTGCTTGCCCAATGCTGCTTGCCCAATGCTGCTTGAAGGTGTCCCCGCCATGAGACGACGCGGCGCCGAAATCGGCGCCGCAATCATCGAGGAGCGCGGCCAGCAGCGAGGAGCCCGATCGGCCGTGTGTAACAATGAAATGGCGCGCCGGACGCTGGCGGAAGGGATGGCTGAGCTCGACATCGGGGTCGGGAAAACCGCTCAGCCCCTCGCGCACGCTGAGCGCGAGGGTCGAATCAGAAAAGCGGCGATGCGCATCACGCATGCGCACACATGTCAGTCTGCATTCGCCCGTCTCCCTTGCGGATGCAAATCACTCGTAACCTAAACGTAGGTCGATTGGACCGCCCGTCGAAAAAAGCCGGGCGCCCGGTATTTTTGCCGCCAAAGATCGCCAGACCCGCCTCGCTCGCGACCGCGTGATCCGGCAGATCAGTCCCAGCGATAATTGAAGCTGACGCTGACCCTCGGCGTGGCGGAGCGGTTAGGCGGAACTTCGTGGCGCAGCCAACTTTCCCAGATGAAAAGATCGCCGGCCGCCGGTTGGACGTGGACGAAACGCTGGTGCTCTTGCGCGGCGTCAGTCCGAGGGAGGGGCGCCGCCATCATCATGGCGAGCCTCGGATCCTCGAACCGGATGGAGGAGGCGCCGTCCGGCGCCCGGACATAATAGGTTCCCGACACCACGCAGTGGGGATGGATGTGGCCGGAGTGGGCGCCGCCGGGATCGAGGAGGTTCACCCAGATATTGTCGAGCGCCAGTTTCCGGCCGCGCAGATCAAGCTCGAGTTGGCCGGCGAAGGCTTCGACGTGTTTCTGCACCTGCTTCGCCAGCGTCTCGAAGCAGGAGGCGCGGCGTGGCAGATCGTCGAGCGAGGCGTATGACGTATAGCCGCCATAGGCGTTTTCGCGACACCAGGCCCGGCCCGCCGCGTCTTCCTGCGCCAGCATGGTTGCGGCCTGGTCAAGGTCGGCGTTCAGCGCACGACCGCTGCGATCCGCGGTAAGGCTGGCGCGGTAGATTTCGGTGACGAAAAGACGCGAGATGTCCATGGCCTCTGTCTACCGGCTCGCCGCGGCGAGTAAATCGGGATCTCGGCGATCCGGGTTCAGAGCAGCGCTCAGATGATCGGCATGACCCGAGGGCCGACCCGCGACGGGTAGGGCGGGTAGGGCAGGGTCTCCTGGTCGGGTCCGACCCAGGTGCGGCGCGCCTCAAGCGAATAAAGGACCGGCTTTGACCGGTAGCGCAGGAGCCAGTCTGGCCGACCGCGGTCTGACGCCAGCAATCGGTTGCAGATCTCAAACAGCGGCGCGCCGACCGGCGCGAGCGCGACGGCATGCCAGGCTGCGCGCAGCGAGGCTTGCGTGATCGTCTCATGGTAGCCCGACGTGTCGGTAGTCCGCTTGCCGAGGGATTGGTTGTCGGCGCGGATCAGACCGGGCATGTCGCGTGGCGGATGAAGGTCCGTCCGCGCCACGATCAGCCACTGGGCGGAAGCCCCGTGCGCCGCGTGTCTCCACTCGGCGCCAGGCAGGGCGCCATCGATGAGACCGGCGCCGATGCGCGCAATTTCCGCATCCGATTGAGAGCGCGGAGCAGCGCTGCTCACGATCGCCGCGCACCCTTGCCGGGTTCGCTGAACGGATGGGCGTCAGCCGATGTCATGTCGAGGCCGTAGACATTCTTGAGCTTGGTGATGACGCCAAGCGTCTCCTTCGAGAACGGCGTCTTGTTGTCGAAGGCATGCAGCACAATGCCTTCGACAAGATCGCCGAGGCTCATGTTCTTATACTCCGCCAAGCCCTTGAGAACTTTCAGCACCGGCGCCGACAGACGCACGCCGGTCTGCACGCGCTCGATGGAATTTTTGTCAGCCATGGTAACTTGGTACCTAGATAACTTGGTTTGTTGGTGTTCGAGTAACCATCTGCCGGCAAAGTGTCAATGCGGCGAACGGAAGGGACCAAGCATGAGCGGCAACGAGGCGAGGGTCTATGAAGCGAACCAAGGAGCGGAAAATAGTTGGATCACTGGCGGCAACTCGGCGGCGGCGCCGGCGCAGGAAAACTGGGAGCGAGCGGCGGACGACACGGACGGGGTGATCAGGCTGCGGCTGTGCTTGCGAGACCGGACCCTGCCCGGGTCAGACGCCGGCAGGATCGAAGCCGCAGGTCGCAAACGGGGAAAGCGGGCGCCGAGCGATGCGGTTCAGGATCGGACGCCGCCGCCGCCACCGCGGATTGTGTGGCGACGCGAGGATGAGGGTGAAACGCGTCCGCCGCCGGCGATCATCATGGAGTAGGGCGAACAAAAACCCCGCCTTCCAGAGGAAGGCGGGGTTTCTTGTCTCAAGACCAGGACGGCGCTTCTTTAGTTGTTCATCGACTGGAAGAATTCGCCGTTGTTTTTGGTCTGGCGCAGCTTTTCGAGCAGGAACTCGATCGCGTCCTGGGCCCCCATCGGATTAAGGATGCGGCGCAGAACATAAACCTTCTGCAGATCCTTGGCGTTGGTGAGCAGCTCTTCCTTGCGGGTGCCCGACTTGATTATGTCGATGGCGGGGAAGACCCGCTTGTCGGCGACTTTGCGGTCGAGAATGATCTCGGAGTTGCCGGTGCCCTTGAACTCTTCGAAGATGACCTCGTCCATCCGGCTGCCGGTGTCGATCAGCGCCGTGGCGATGATGGTCAGCGAACCGCCTTCTTCGAGGTTGCGCGCCGCGCCGAAGAAGCGCTTGGGACGCTGCAGCGCATTGGCGTCGACGCCGCCGGTCAAGACCTTGCCGGAGGAGGGGACGACGGTGTTGTAGGCGCGTCCGAGACGGGTGATCGAATCGAGCAGGATGACGACGTCGCGACCGTGTTCGGCAAGACGCTTGGCTTTCTCGATCACCATCTCGGCGACGGCGACGTGGCGCGAGGCGGGCTCATCGAAGGTCGAGGAGATGACCTCGCCCTTCACCGAGCGCTGCATGTCGGTGACTTCTTCCGGACGCTCGTCGATCAGAAGCACGATCAGGTAACACTCTGGCTGGTTCTCGGCGACTGACTGGGCAATGTTCTGAAGGAGCACGGTCTTGCCGGTGCGCGGCGGGGCGACGATCAGCGCGCGCTGGCCTTTTCCAATCGGCGCGACGATGTCGATGACGCGACCGGAACGGTCCTTCTTGGTCGGATCCTGCGGCTCCATGATCAGGCGCTTGTCCGGATAAAGCGGCGTCAGGTTGTCGAACGGCACCTTGTGACGGGCGCGCTCGGGGTCCTCGAAATTGATCGAGGAGACGCGAACCAAGGCAAAATAGCGCTCGCCGTCGCGCGGCCCGCGGATCTGGCCCTCGACCGTATCGCCGGTGCGCAGGCCGAGTTTCCGGATCTGCTGGGGCGAAATGTAGATATCGTCCGGGCCGGGCAGGTAGTTGGACTGCGGCGACCGCAGGAAGCCAAACCCGTCGGGCAGGACCTCGACCACGCCGATACCGACGATCTCGACGTCGCGCTCGGCCAGTTCCTTGAGGATGCCGAACAGGAGTTCGGACTTGGAAAGCAGCGATGCGCCCTCAACCTCGAGGTCCTCGGCCATGGCGAGGAGCTCGCCCGGCGGTTTCTTCTTGAGGTCGTTGAGCTTCACACTTTCGCGCGCTTCGGTCACGTCGTCGGACATCTAACTCGTCGTTTCGGTTGGGGTTGTCCTTCGGAGATCGCGCTACGTCTCGCGCTCGGTCTCGACTGACAACTAGGGGAATGGAACGCCGGCCGCGAACGGGCAGGCACCGTCCAAAGACAGTAAAATCCCTGAATGGTCAAGCTGATTGAGGCTGGCCCGGCCAGGCGGCCCCTCCCCAAGGTGAGGGCGGGTTAGCGGGCTCTGGTTCGTGGGCTCTGGTTCGTGGGCTCGGGCTAGCGGGCTAGCGGGCAAAAGGCTGCACCACAACCATGATCACGGCCAGAATGGCGATAACCATGGGAAGCTCGTTGAGCATGCGAAGCTTTTTGGTCTCGATCGGCCGCTCGCCCCGGCCGATTTTCCTGCCCAGACCGATGAAATAGCCGTGCAGGCCCGAGAGGGCGACAACCAGCACGATCTTGGCCCAGAACCAGGGCTGGACCGAATAATAGTTGAAATTGGACGAGGCGAGGCCAATGCCCAGAAGCCAGGCCAGGATCATCGCCGGGTTGATGATGATGGTCCGGGTCCGGTTGGCCGCCGCGTCCATCATCTTCTCGAGCCGCTCATCGCCCTCACCCTCCAGCCGGTAGACCAGAAGGCGGGGATAGATCAGCATTCCGCCCATCCAGGCGATCACGGCGATGATGTGGATGGCGCGCAGCCAGTCATACATGGGTCGAAGCCTTCAAGGTCAGATCAGACGGCGTCGGCCGCCGCCGCCGCCGGCCGCCGGTTGGGGCAATCGCGCCAGCTTGCCGGACAGATGCGCCCGCCGCAATGCGAGCGCGGCGAGAGGTCCTGATCCGCGAGGGCCTGAACCGCCAGGTCGGCCAGCGTCTCGATGAAGCCCTCTTCGATGCCGAGGGCAGGGGCCCGGAGATAGCTTTTCGCGCCCGCCGCTTGCGCCACGTGGCGGTAATCCTCGTCGAGTTCGACCAGCGTTTCGATGTGTTCGGAGACGAACGCGATCGGCGAGACGACAATCACCTTGCCCTCGCGCGCTGCGCGCGTCACCGCCTCCTCGGTCGGCGGGCCGATCCAGACCAGCCGGCCAACCCGCGACTGGTAGCAGATCTCACTCTCCCAGTCGGTTGGCAAAAGCGGACGCAGCGCTCTGACCGTCTGTTCGACCTGCCACTGATAAGGATCGCCCGCCTTGACGATCATTTCGGGCAGGCCGTGCGCCGATAGCAGCAGGCGAACATTGGCGGGCTTGCCGGCCGCTTCCCAGGCAAGAAGAATTTTTCGCGCGTGCGCTGCGATGAATTTCGGCGTGGTGGGATAACAGCACACGCTTGGCGCCGGCGCGCCGCCCGCGTCCCGCCATGATTTCAGCGAGGACGCCGTGGTGGTTGTCGAGAACTGCGGATAGAGCGGCAGCAGCACGATGCGATCGGCGCGCCAGGCCTTGACCGCCTCAACCGCCTCGCGCGCGAACGGCTTCCAGTAGCGCATGGCCAGGAAGCTCTTCGCTTCGAGCCCGCGCCTGGCAAGCTCGGCGTCGAGTGCGTCGGCCTGTTTCTGGGTCTCGGCCTTGAGCGGCGAGCCGCCGCCCATCTTGGCGTAATTGGCGATGGCCGACGCCTTCCGCGACATCGAAATCAGGCGCGCCAGAAACCACCGCACCGGCGCCGGCGAGCGGATGATCGCCGGGTCGCTGAACAAGTTCTGCAAAAAGGGCTGCACGTCGGCCGGGCCGTCGGGCCCGCCCAGATTGAACAGCACGATCGCGATGCGCTGGCCCATCTAGGCGCGGCCTCGCAGAACCGCGAGGACGCGCTCGACGTTGGCGATCGGCGTTTCGGGAAGCACGCCGTGGCCAAGGTTGAAGATATGCGGCCGGTCCTTGAGCTGGTCGACGATCTCGCGCACGCGGACATCAAGATCAGGCCCGCCGCTCAGCAGGCGCAGCGGATCGAGATTGCCCTGAACCGCCATGCCTTTGGGCAGGAGTTGGCTCGCCCGATAAAGCGGCTGGGCGGTATCGAGCCCGATCGCGGTGACGCCGGTGCGCGTCGCGTAGTCGATGGCAAGCCCGCCAGCGCCGCGAGGGAAGCCGAGAATCGGCACGGTGACGCCCAGTTCGCGCACGCGTCTAATCAGAGCCGCGGTTGGTTCAATCACCCAGCGCTCGAAGGCGTCGTTCGGCAGACCCTCCGCCCAGCTTTCGAACAACATCAACGCATCGGCGCCCGCCTTCGCCTGCATCGCCAGATAGTGCGCGCTGGTCTCGACCAGCTGGGCGAGCATGCCGTCGAGTTCACCCGGATGCTGATAGCCAAACAGGCGCGGACCTGATTTATCCGCGCCACCCTTGCCGTCGATGGCGTAGATCGCAACCGTCCACGGACTGCCGGCAAAACCGATCAGCGTGGTTTCCGGTCCAAGCTGGGATTTCACCCGTTCGACCGTTTCGCCGACTGGCGCGAGTTTGGCCATCATCCGCTCGGCCGACACCTGACCCAGTTCGGACGCGCGGGTCGCAGGATCGACGCGCGGTCCCTCATGCTCGATGAACCGGACGTTGCGGCCCATCGCATCGAGGATCAGCAGGATGTCGGCGAACAGGATCGCCCCATCCATGCCATAGCGGCGGATCGGCTGCAGCGTCGCTTCCGCAGCGAGGGCAGGGGAATAACAAAAATGCAGGAAGTCCTTCGCCTGCGATCTTAACCCAAGATACTCCGGCAGATGGCGTCCCGCCTGACGCATCATCCAGACAGGAACCGGATCGACCCGCTCCCCGTTGAGCACCCTCAGCAGCGTCTTTGTCTCAGAACTCACGCATCACCCAGATTCACTCAGGTCTCTTCTTTCTTAGATTCTCTTTCTTAGAGAGACTCTGATGGTGTTTAGACCGTTGATAAGCGACGGCAACGCGTCATCCCCGCACGAGTCACACCTCTGCCCACAGGGGATCTGGTTACGTTCCGACAGGGCGCGGCGGGTTAAGCAAGGGTTAACGCCTTCCTTAACAACAGGTTAACCAGAGTCGAGTCCCGCCGCAGGGATTCCACTGGGCTGAATCGATTGAATTCGTTCAGGCATTTCACCTGTCTATAAGCGTGTGACTCGATATTGGAGGGCGAGAGCCTTCTGCCTTGTCCACAATCCGCTCCCAGCGCTAATGGGACTTATGCGCCTATGATCATGAGGCCAGACGGGCGGCGAACCGAAACAGCGCGATGACCTTCGAGACCTATTTCAACGTCCATCTGGTGTCGGATTCGACCGGCGAAACGCTGAATGCGGTGATGCGCGCCGCCTGCGCCCAGTTCGACAACGTCTCGCCGCTCGAACACAACTACTACCTGGTGCGATCCCCGAGGCAGCTTGAACGCGTCCTCAAGGAGATCGAGGGCGCGCCCGGCCTCGTCTTTTATACCATCACCGATGAGAGCCTGCGCTCCCGGCTGGAGGAGCGATGCCGCGAACTCGGTTCGCCGACCCTGCCGGTCATCGATCCGGCTGTGGATGTGCTGAGCCGCTACCTCTTGCTCAAATCGGCCCACAAGGTCGCGGGGCAGTACCATCTCGACGCTGAGTATTTTCAGCGCATCGAGACGATCAACTTTGCCCTCCAGCATGATGACGGGCAGGGGACCGGCAATCTTGGCAATGCCGACGTGGTGCTGATCGGCGTCAGCCGGACGTCGAAGACGCCAACCTGCGTCTATCTCGGCAACCGCGGCGTCAAAGCGGCAAACATTCCGCTGGTTCCCGGGGTTGAGCTTCCCGACATCGTGCTCGGGCCGAAAGCGCCCCTGGTCGTCGGATTGAAAATTTCACCCGACCGACTGGTCCAGATCCGCCGTCATCGTCTGTTGTCGCTGAACGAGCAGGCCGACACCGTCTATGCCGATGAGGATGCGGTGCGCGAAGAGATCACCCAGGCCAATCGCCTGTTCGTACGAATGAAATGGCCGACCATTGATGTCAGCCGGCGTTCGGTTGAGGAGACCGCGGCCGCCATCCTCAACATCATCCAGGAACATCAGCGGTGAACGGTGCGCTTCCTTCCGAGCACCGATTGATCCTCGCTTCGAAAAGCGCGGGCCGCGCGGCCGTGCTGAAAGGCGCCGGGCTAGCCTTCGATCAGATCCTCGCCAATGTCGATGAAGCCTCGATCCGCGACAGCTTGCGCGCCGAAGGCGTCCCCACCGCCAAACAGGCCGATCTCCTCGCCGAGACCAAGGCGATGAAGGTCTCGGCAAACCATCAGGGCGTGGTGATCGGCGCCGACCAGATGCTGGAAGTCGACGGCGAGGCGATGGACAAGGCGTCCTCAATGGCCGAGGCGCGGAGCCATCTCATCCGTTTGCGCGGCAAGACCCACATCCTGCAGACCGCGATTGTCGCCTGTATCGAAGGCGCGCCGGTGTGGCGTCATCTGGCTCAGCCAAGGCTTCGCATGCGCAATTTCAGCGACGCCTTTCTTGACGCTTATCTGGCCGACATCGGCGAGGCGGCCTTATCGAGCGTCGGGTCCTATGAGATCGAGGGCCGGGGGGCGCAGCTGTTCGACCGCATCGAGGGTGATCATTTCTCGATCATCGGTTTGCCGTTGTTGCCGCTGCTCGGCTGGTTGCGCGATCGCGGGACCCTGCCAGCATGACGCTCACGCCCGCCACCCGGCTCTACGGCGTTGTTGGCGATCCCATCGCCCACTCGCTCTCGCCCTTGATTCATAACCGCTGGATCGCCGAAGCGCGGCTCGACGCCGTCTATGTCGCCCTTCATCTGAAGTCGGCCGAGCCCGCATCGGACCTGCGCGCGCTGGCGCGCGCCGGCTTCTCTGGCCTCAATGTCACGCTTCCGCACAAGACGGCGGCGCTTGCCGCGGCGAGGGCCGCCTCGCCTGAGGCGAAAGGGGTTGGCGCGGCCAACACGCTGGTGCGCGACGCCGACGGCGAGTGGTCGGCTCACAACACGGATGTTGAAGGGTTTTCGCTGGCACTCGCGGCTGCCGGCGCGTCTCGTCTGTCGGGCCGGCGCGTGGTGCTGATCGGCGCAGGCGGGGCTGCGCGCGCCGCGGTGGTTGCGCTTGGCGCCCGCGGCGCCAACCTTGCGATTGTGAACCGGTCAAACGCCAACGCCCAAAGACTTGGCGCAGACCTCGCCCCCACTGCGGAGATCTGGGGAATGGACAGGCTCACCCAACTGGCGAGCGAAGCGGATCTGGTGATCAATTCCGCCAGCCTCGGTCATGATGGCGAGACGCTGCCCGCCCTGCCGGCAGGACGCGGCCGGCCCTTCCTCGACATGTCCTATGGCCGGCCCGCGCGCGACACGCTGGCGGCTGCAAGCGCTGCCGGCTGGAGCGTCCATGACGGGCTTCGCATGCTGGTCGGCCAGGCCGAAGCGGCGTTCCGCCTCTGGTTCGATATCGCGCCGGATGCCGAAGGCGCGCTCAAGGCGTGTCGCGCCATCGTCGCGGTGCGCACATGATCAAGCTGGCGCTGACCGGATCGATCGGCATGGGCAAGTCGGCGACGGCGGCGATGTTCGCCGCACGCGGGCTGCTGGTCTATGACGCCGACGCGGCCGTCCACGCCGCCTATGGCCCGGGAGGGGAGGCTGCCGCCCCGCTCGAATGGCATTTTCCCGGGGTCATGCGCGCCGATGGAAGCGTTGATCGCGCTCTTCTGCGCGGCAAGGTCTTGAACCGCCCGGATGCGATGAAGAAGCTTGAATCGATCGTTCATCCGATCGTTGGCGGCATGCAGAAGAGCTTCCTGGAAACGGCCAAGGCCTCTGGCGCCGATATCGTCGTGCTTGATGTGCCACTTTTGTTTGAGACCGGCGGCGAGGCTCGCGCCGATGCGGTCCTGGTGGTCACCGCCCCGGCGGCGGTCCAGCGCGCCCGGGTGTTGGCGCGCGGGATGACGGCGGCCGAGTTCGAGGCGATACTGGCGCGCCAGACGCCCGATTCGGAGAAACGTCGGCGCGCCGATTTCGTCATCAACACGGGACTTGGCTTTGCCTATGCCGAGGCCCAGGTGGACGCTGTCATCGCCGCGTTGCGATCTTCGGGCCGGACGCGGTATGCAGGCGCCGTCGGCGGCGATCCGCCGGCGAGCGAGGGAAGCGGGACCGAGGCATGCGCGAAGTCGTCTTCGACACCGAAACCACCGGCCTCGAGCCCAACAACGGCGACCGGATCGTCGAAGTCGGCTGCATCGAACTCGTGAACCTCCTGCCCACCGGGCGGGAGTTCCAGATCTACATCAATCCCGGCCGACCGGTCAGCGAAGCCACCGTCCGGATCACCGGCATCACCAACGACACGCTGCGCGGCAAGCCGGCCTTTTCCCATCCCGACGTCGTCGACCGGCTGATGGCGTTTCTCGGCGAAGACCCCGTGGTTGCTCACAACGCCGAATTCGACCGCGGCTTTCTCAATGCCGAACTCAGCCGTCTTGGTCGACCCGAGCTGCCGAAGGAGCGCTTCATCGACACGCTGGTTCTGGCGCGCGAGCATCGCCCGGGTTCGCCGGCGTCGCTCGACGCGGTTTGCAAGCGGTTCAACATCTCGCTTGAGGGCAGAGACCTTCACGGCGCGCTGCTCGACGCCCAGCTTCTCGCTCGCGCCTATCTTGAACTGAGGGGCGGGCGCGAACGGGCGTTCGATTTTGCAGCCTCGACATCCGGCAAGGCGCTGGCCTCATCGGCCGCGGCAGCCCCAAGGCCGCCGCGTCCCTCGCCCCTGGCCTCTCGGCTCTCGCCGGAAGAAGCCGCCGCGCATGCCGAATTTATTGCGAGGATGGGCGAGACGGCGATCTGGAAGAAATACGGTTAACCGGTTAAGGTGCGCTGACCGCCACGTTCCGGCACGGGCGTTGCGGAGTTGGGACCGCGCCAGGACCAGACCTCAGATGGCGCGGTTTCGGTGGATTTTCTCAGGCCGAAAATAGTGCGATTTTAGTCGGCTTTTTCGGGCTTTCTTCTCGAGCTCGCCCCAGCCAAATCCAGCCCGCTTCAGCAATTGGTCCAGGATTGATTCAGAAGACCGCGCCCGTTTCCCAGGGGGGTGTCGCCTGTTTTCTTGCCGAAGGGATGGGGTAGGAACCCGTTCCAGCGACGAATGACGGTTATTCGCTGAACCGCAAATATGGGCATTTGGGCGAATATAGCCGAGGACCGCGCAATTCGTTGCGCCTCGACTAGGAGGGCCAGCCGCCACTCGCCAACCGACAAATTCCGTGCCGCATTTGGGGGCGGCGGAACCGAACAGTGGACGCCGTCCAGCCTTTCAGGCATCAAACGCAAATCGCAGCCAGCCAGCTCAAGCGCGCAGGATTTTGGGTGGAACGACAAAGCTCTGAGCTTGCCTAGATTGGTCCTGATCGTGGTCCAATTCGCAGCTTGGTCTGTAGATGTTTACTGCAAAGGAGCTGCCGCTCCTTGAACTAGCAAGTGTGCGGGCGTGGCGGAATTGGCAGACGCGCCAGACTCAAAATCTGGTTTCTTCGGAAGTGTCGGTTCGACCCCGACCGCCCGCACCACCAAGCTTTTTGACCTTCTGTCCCAATCCAAAAAACCGCTGGGGTAACTGCCAGCGGTAACCGTGAAACCGCATCATCTGTTTCAGCGTTTGTTACCCGCCTGCCTTGACTGCCTAAGTTAGGCCGCGTCCTGTTTGTCTCGTTCGACCACTGTCTCCAGTGCAGTCGTAATCATCTCATTGAGCGTTACGCCGTGTTTGATTGCCATCCGCGCGAGCGCGCGATGAAGGTCTGGCTTAGTGCGAACCTGGAATTGCCCCTTGTAGGGTTTGTCGGGCTCGCGGCCCTCTTCTTTGCAATCAGCCAAATAATCGTCGACTGCCTCATGAAAGGCCTTCACGAGCCCCTCCGCTGTCTCGCCCTCATAAGTCACGAGATCGCGGATGTGTGCGAGCTTGCCGTGAAACACACCGTCGTCCACGCTCAGATCGGCAGTCCCGACATAACCGTTGTAATCGAGTTGCGTCATTTCAGCAGACCCTCACCTTCTAACATCTCACGCACCTCTCGAAGTGCGTACTTCTTCACAACGTTCTTCGGATGAGGCTGATGTAAGCTGATCGCCGGCAGCTTCTCGCTTGTGAACTTGCGCCGCGATCCCTTGCCCTTCTTCACCTCATACCCGAAATGGCTGAGCAGTTTAGTCAGCTCATCCCAAGTGAAGTCAGCTGGGGTCGCTTTGAAGCGCTCTATGAGCTTGTCGATCGCGGCCATCCAGCCTCCTCTTGTAACTAAAACTAGTTACAAACTTCGGTTTTGGCAACGGGCGCCTGCGAATTGTTTAGGTGGCGCTCAGGGACTTCGTAGTTGCCCACCCATCCGCTTCCGATGATTTGGGGCAATCGCCGCAGACCACGCGGTGAGCGGGACGCCGTAGAACCGTTAGGTTCTATAAAGACAACATTAGAACCTAAAGATCACTAATTATGACAATACAAGAACCTATAGGGTATAGGTTCGTATCGCATAACCCGCAGGTTTCCATGCATCCCACGGCGCTCGCACGCCGCAATCTCGACAAGCGTTTTGGCAAGCTTCGCCAAGACATCGACGCCGCGCGTCCGCCCCGCGGTTGGATCAAGGCCGTGCGCGAAGCGCTTGGCATGACCACCACCCAGTTTGCCGCCCGGCTTGGAACCTCCCAGTCGCGAATTTCTCGGCTCGAACAGAGCGAGGCCGAGGGCGCCGTGACGCTCAATACCTTGGGGCGCGCCGCAGAGGCGCTGGACTGTACGCTCATCTACGCGCTGGTCCCCAACAAGCCGCTCGAAGAGATGGTGCGCGAGCAGGCCGCGAAGGCCGCTGATCGTCAACTGGCCTCAGTGAATCACAGCATGGCGCTTGAGGACCAGGCGCTCACCCCGGACGCTCTGGTCGTGGAACGACAGCGGCTGATCGCCGACCTGCAAAACGGCAATCCCAAGCCACTGTGGGATGAGCAATGACGGTCGACCGCTTAGGAGAGAGCGACAACCACCATGTTGGTCCGATCCTCGCCTTTGCGAGGTCCTAACGCTTCGCTCAAGCGCGTGGGTCCCGACCTGAGTGCGTAACGCGTCGAAATTGGCGACTGAAATATACCTACTGGTTTAGTTCGCCATCTGTGACGATTTACAGAGACTATATTGAAAATTGGCAATTCGTCATCATTGACGAATTATCATTGATATACCATATAAGTCGCCGAAAGTGGCGAGTCATGAAAATTACAAACCTAACGACGGATGCCGCCGTTTTGGAAGAGGTCGGCCGGCGGATCGCCGAAGCCCGCCTCGCCAGGCGGACAACCCAGGCGCAATTCGCCCAAACGATGGGCGTTTCAAAGCGAACGATCGAACGCTTGGAAGACGGTGCGCCCACACAGCTTTCGAATTTCATCCGGTGCCTGCGCGCGCTTGGCAAGCTCGATGGTCTTGAACGGCTTTTGCCCGAGACGTCGCCCAATCCCATAGGCCTCCTCGAGCGGCGCGGCGCCGCCCGGCAACGTGCGCGTCCAAAGGCGAGGCCCGCACCCGACGCTGCAAGGTGGAAATGGGGCGAAGACAGATGACCTCGGTCGCCGCGGTGCGGCTGTGGGGCACAAGGATTGGCGCCGTTTCACTCGAGGAGGGCGCCGAGGTCGCCACCTTTGCGTACGACCCCGATTTTATCGTCAGCGGCATACAAGTGGCGCCGCTGATGATGCCCCTGAGCGACGAGGTGTTTTCATTTCCCGGTCTCAATCCGCGCAGCTTTCACGGTCTGCCAGGGCTGCTGGCTGACGCCCTGCCGGATCGGTACGGCAACATCCTGATCGACGCCTGGCTCGCAACCCAGGGTCGGCTCCCCGAGAGTTTCAACGCCGTCGAGCGCCTTTGCTATACCGGCGCGCGAGGCATGGGCGCTCTCGAATTTGCGCCAGCCATCGGACCTCAGTCTCGCAAGGCGACGCCGATTAGGATCGACGCTCTGGTTGACCTTGCTTCGGAGGTCCTGGCCAACCGCAACAATTTGCAGGCGTCGTTTGGCGACGCCGCCAAGTCAGATGCGCTGCGCGACATTCTGCGGGTCGGCACCTCAGCGGGTGGCGCGCGAGCCAAGGCGGTCATCGCCTGGAATGAGACAACCAACGAGGTTCGATCGGGACAGATCGATGCTGGAGACGGCTTCGATTATTGGCTGCTCAAGTTCGACGGTGTGACCAATAACCAGGACAAAGAGCTGGCCGATCCTGAAGGCTACGGCGCCGTCGAGTTCGCCTATGCAAGCATGGCTGCCGCGGCGGGTATCGCTACCGCACACTGCCGATTGTTTGAGGAAAACGGCCGGCGTCATTTCATGAGCAAGAGATTTGATCGTCAGGCTGGGGGCGGCAAACTTCACATGCAGTCGCTAGCAGCGCTCGCGCATTTCGATTTCAACGACCAGAACGCCAACTCCTATGAACAGGCGCTGCTGACGATGCGGCGCCTTGGATTGCCGACCGAGAGCATCGTCGAGCAATTTCGACGCATGGTCTTCAATATCCTTGCGCGCAACCAGGACGACCACGTCAAGAACATCGCCTTCCTGATGGACAAATCGGGGGGCTGGCGCCTCTCACCGGCGTTTGACATCACCTGGAGTTTCAATCCGGACGGCGCCTGGACGGCGCGACATCAGATGTCGACCAACGGAAAGCGCGATGGCTACACGATGGATGATCTGATCGCATGTGGCGCAACGGCCAACATAAGAGCAAGAAAAGCCAAATCGATCATCGACGATGTGCGCGGCGCCGTCGAGGACTGGCCACGATTTGCCGACGATGCTCACGTTGAGAAGATGTGGCGCGAGGCGATCGACCCGACACTTCGTGTGGGTGAGCGGGGGATCGTGGTTCGCTAGAACGCCGGCTGGCCCAATCCAGGCGCCGGAGCGCGAAGCACGCGACGCGGCCAAATCCTCTTATTCAATTCTCGGAAGCCCCCGTTCGATTCCGACGGTTCGATGCCGACCACCGGCCCGACCACCGGCCCAACTGGCGGTCCAACTGGCGTCGCCATCAATCCCCAAACGCGATCATGTCGATCGTGGTGGTTTCCCCGGTCTGGCGGTCGACCTGGATGGTGTGAGTCATCGACCCACGATCCTTGAGGGACTGGGAAGCCATCGGGGACGCATACATGGCCGCGAGTGCTGCCAGCGCGGCGGCGCCTAAAAGGATAGCATTCATGGCGTTGGTCCTTTTATTTCGGCCTATTTCGGCCTATTTCGGCAGGACTAACCCCATCCGGACCAAATGGTTCCGGGATTAAACTCCGGCAAGCAGCGCGCGCGCAACGCGTTCGCCGGAATCGACCGCGCCATTCATGAACCCGTTGAAGTCGACACTGGTGTGTTCACCGCCGAACAGCAGGTTACCGTTGAGTTCGCTGGCGGCGGCGTTTTCGATCATGCCGGCGTACTGACCGACCTTGGCGGCCGAATAGCTTGCCAGCGTATGGGGATGGCGCGGCCAGAAGAAGCTGGCGCGCAAGTCCGGATTGAGCGTCGCGGCCAGTTCAGGCGACAGCGCTTTGAGGCCGGCCACGAGTGCGGCAAGCGTCGGCGTTTCCTCGCCCCTGGCATGGGCGTCGGCGAGGAAATTGGTGATCACCCCGCCCTTGCCAGGTTGGCCGACGCTGGTCTCCCAGATCTGCTGGAAGCCACGATCAGTGTAGACCGAGCCGCTGAGCGGAGCATTGATCCCGAAGAGGCCCGCCTCGGCCCAGGGGCGCGATCGCGTCGCCACCATCAGCTTGGCGTTGGCGCCATAGCCCAGCTCGTTGATCGCCTTCATCTTGGCGGCCGGAAGGCCGAGCCCGCCGAGGCCCTCGACCGTGCGCAGACGCGTGAAGGGGAGGGTGAGGACGACACGGCGAGCTGCGACAATCTTGGCGCCATCCGGGGTCTTGAAGGTCAGCTTGAAGCCGGCGGCGTCGCGGGTGATGCGGACGAGTTCGCAGCGCAGGTTGAGGGAGGCGCGGGCCGACAGCGGCTTGCTCATGAGACGGGCGGTCAGGGCTTCCGGGAGGCTCGAAGACCCGCCAGCGATGCGGTGGGATTCATCGCTTTCGCCAAACACGGAAAAACGCTTTGCGGTGTCGAGCCCGATAAAGTCGATCAGGTTGAGCGATGACTGCTGGTCGAGCGGCAGGCCGTATTCCCCGACATAGGCGCAGGAAAGAAAGGCGAGCACCCATGGCTCGACCGATCCTTTGAGACTGTCGAGGTAGGTCGACAGCGGCAGGCGGTCGAGGTCGAGGCCGCGCGGCGTCCATTGGCCTTGCGCATCGAGCAGGGCGGCATGGTCGACCGCCAGGCGCGCCGCGACGGGAAGAAAAGCCCCGGTCTGCGCCACCGGGTCGAGCAGGTCGGAGAGCGTCCGCACCTTGCCGCCGAAATCATAGACATCGCTCGGCTCGGCGCCTTCCGGGCGCAGGCGCTGGATCTCGATGCCGAGCTCCTTGCAGAGATTGATCAGCACGGCGTGGTCGCTATCGACCAATTCGCCGCCGAGTTCGCAGAACAGGCCTTCTGGCGTGAAGTCGCGCTGGGTGAACATCCGTCCGCCGGTGCGACCACTTGATTCATAGAGCGCGACCTGACGGCCGGCGGCGGCGAGCCGCCAGGCCACCGTCAGCCCCGCCGTCCCGCCGCCGACGATCACCGTGGCGGGCGCAGCAGACGAGGCGTCTTCGGCTTTTGGCGTGCAGGCGGCAGCGGCGCCTGCCGTCAGCATCAACAGAGCGGCCCTGCGGCTGACAGCGCGCGGACCAAGTTCCGGAGCATCCGGCAACTGGATGCGGGCGCGGGCAAGCGCGCGAGCGGCGCCGGCGAAAAGGGGTGTGCGCGGCATGTGTCCTCCCACAGTCAAGCAGGAGGACAATGGCGCGCCTCGCCCGCGCCGGAAAGA
>JANMWT010000038.1:0-3787 GCA_031394145.1 Alphaproteobacteria bacterium
CGATGCCGACCAGGATCGTGTTGACGATCGGCGTCTTGGTCTTCGGGTTCACTCTCGCGAAGATGGGCGGCACCAGGCCATCGCGCGCCATGGTGTAAAAGATGCGGGTCTGGCCATAGAGCAGCACCAGCATCACCGACGACAGACCGGCGAAGGCGCCGACCTTCACCACCAGGGCGAACCACCTCAGATCGACCTGGCTGTGAGCCGTGATGTGATTGACCGCCGTCGCGATCGGGGCTGGGTCATCCTTGCTGAGCTCGGTGTAAGGCATCACCCCGACCAGCACGGCGCAGGTGAGGATGTAGAGGATCGTGCAGACCAGCAACGAACCGAGGATGCCGATGGGCATGTCGCGCGCCGGGTTTTTCGATTCTGCGCCAGCGGTCGAGACCGCCTCGAAGCCAATATAAGCGAAGAAGATGGTCGACGCGGCGGCAATCAGCCCGCCAACGCCAAAGGCCGAATCGCGACTGTGCCCGGTGACGACATTGCCGAGCGCCGTCCAGATCTGCCCGCCGATCGACATGTCCGACCCGGGCGGCGGGGCAGGCACCTGAGGCGGAATCAGCGGCGACCAGTTGGCCGGGTCCACAAAGAAGGCGCCGATCACGATGAAGGCGATGACCACGGTCACCTTGATGGCGACGACGACATTGTTGACCGAAGCCGATTCCGAGACGCCGAACGCCAGGAGGCAGGTGACCGCAACAATCCCGATCAGCGCCGGCAGGTTGATGATGCCCTTGACCATCTCTCCGGTCACCAGATCTTTCACGTCGACCCCCGGCGCAGCGGTCAGCGCCGCGGGAATATCAACGCCAAGGTCGTGAAGGAGGCTGGTGACATAGCCTGACCAGCCAACCGCGACGGTCGAGGCTGCAACGCCGTATTCGAGCAGCAGCAGCACCCCCATGATCCAGGCGACGAACTCGCCCAGCGACGCGTAGGTGTAGGAATAGGCCGAGCCGGACACCGGGATCGCGGCGGCAAGTTCAGAATAGCAGAGCGCCACCAGGGCGCAGAGGAAGCCGGTGATCACGAAGGAGATCATGATGCCCGGACCGGCGAACTCGGCGGCGGCCCGGCCGGTCAGCACGAAGATGCCGGTGCCGATGATGCAGCCGATGCCCAGCAGCACGAGATTGAGGGCGCCAAGCGACTTCTTGAGCTCGCTCTGGGCGTGCTCGGCGTGCATCTGCTCGACTGATTTTCGTGCGAACAGTTGCCCGAGGCCCCGCTTCGATCCGTTCGCCATCCACGTCTTCCCTCTCGCAAATCAGCTGGTCCCGGGAGGGAAGCCGATCGTTGGTGAACAAGAGGTTAGCTAGCCCGGGGGGCGGCGGCAACCGCTTCGCCCAAATCATGAGCGTTGCGGGCATGACCGACCGGCGGACGGGCGTTCGGCGCATGGCCCCGCCCAAGTCACCGCTGCGGAAAGCAGAATTCAGATGTCGACGGTCGAGGGATCGCCTGCCCGGCGCAACGGGCCTCGGTAGCGCGGGTCATCCCGGCGCCGTCGATCGGGGCCGAAATAGACGCCGCATTTCACGAAGGGCCGACGCCGCTCGATGATCGCGTTCACCCGGTTGGCGACGTCGACGGCGCGGATCGGCTTGACCAGGAACTCGTCGACGCCGGCGTTGATCGCATCGAGCACCCGGTTTCGCTCGGAATAGGCGGTGATCATGATCAGCGGCAGATAGATGTCCGGGCTGTCGGCCGAGTTGCGGACACTGCGGCAGAATTCAAGACCGCTCTGTCCCGCCAGCTTCATGTCGACGAAGGCCATGTCGATGTCGCCGCCGTTGATCACACGCATCGCTGCTGAACAATCGGCCGCTTCCTCGATCCGACGGACGCCAAAGCCCGTCAGGATGACGCGCACCAGCCCCCGCATGTGCGCATTGTCGTCGAGTATGAGCGCCGATATGTGCTCGAGAGCCATATTGCAGCTATCCCTCACCCAACCCGTCCGCAAGCCAAAGGCCTGCGAAGCATTCCGAGCTGAGCTTTTCTCCAAGTGAAGCGAACGATAAGTGAAGCGAAATCGGTTTCGTCTTTTTGTTGGCGTGTTCTCTACTCAGTTCCAGCGGCAAAACAAGACTTGCGCACCAATCCCTATCATCGCGCTTCTGCGCCGCTGAGGAAAGCCAGGCGGCTGACTGGACTTGACCTGATATGCGGCACAAGCATCCCGCGGCTTGGCGTGCCTCTAGGCTGGAAGATCAAGGCATGGGGCTGACGATCGCCGCCGCCATGGATAGAAGATGACGTAACACCTGGGATGATCTTGTGACCTCTCGCCCCGACCAGATCGCGCAACAGATCGCACAATTGTCCGCCGGCCGCGTGCTGGTGGTCGGCGATGTCATGGTTGACCATTACGTTTCAGGAAGCGTCTCGCGGGTATCCGACGAGGCGCCGGTGCCGATCATCCGGGTCGACGCCGAACGCTGGACGGCCGGTGGGGCGGCCAACGTCGCCGCCAATATCGGCGCGCTGGGGGGGCATGCAGCCCTGGTCGGCGCCACCGGCGAGGATCCTGCAGCTGCTACCCTCAACCAGCTTCTGGCGGCGATGGGCGAGACGGTCGCGCCCTATCTGGTCGCCGATCCGGGCCGGCCGACGACGATCAAGACCCGCTATATGGGCGGCCAGCATCAGATCGTGCGCGTCGACCGCGAGAAGCTGTACGACTTGAGCCTGGCCGCCGAGACCGCGCTGATCGCGGCGGTCACGCGCCTGGCAGGACAATCGCGCGCCACGGTGATCTCCGACTATGCCAAGGGCGCGCTGAGCGACCGCGTCCTGGCCGCCATCCTCGCCGCCGCGAAGGCGGCAGGCTCAGTCGTGCTGATCGATCCCAAGCGCACCGACTGGAGCGCCTATGAAGGCGCCGACTACATCACGCCCAACCGCAAAGAGCTCTCCGCCGCTAGCCGCCTGCCCTGCGGCAGTGACGCAGAATGCCTCGCCGCCGCCAATGTCGCGATGACCGCGACGGGCGCAGCGATCCTGCTGACCCGGTCGGAAAAGGGCATGTCGCTCTATCGACCAGGCTTGGCCCCTCTGCACCTGCCGACCCGGGCGCGCGAAGTGTTCGACGTCTCCGGCGCCGGCGACACGGTCGCCGCCGCCGTGGCGCTCGGCCTTGCAGCGGGCCTGGCGGCGGAAGATGCGGTCGCCATCGCCAATCTTGCCGCGGGGGTTGTCGTCGCCAAACGCGGCACGGCGACAGCGAGCCAGAGTGAACTCCTGGTCGAACTGAGCGGCGGACGCATCGGCGCTGGCCTGACGGGCGCCATCTCGCTTCGCGACGCCGTTGCGCTGCGCGCACGTTGGGCGACCGAGCGGCTCGGTGTCGGCTTCACCAATGGCTGCTTCGACCTTCTCCACCCCGGCCACATCTCGCTGCTGCGTCAGGCTTCCGCTGCGTGCGACCGGCTGATCGTCGGGCTCAACACCGACGCTTCGGTGAAGCGCCTCAAGGGGCCCACGCGTCCGGTTCAGTCTGAGGCGGCGCGCGCCGCGGTGATGGCGGCGGTCAAGGGCGTCGATGCGGTGGTGCTGTTCGAAGAAGACACGCCGCTTGAAATCATCACGGCCCTCCAGCCGGATGTGCTGATCAAGGGCGCGGATTATGCCGAGAATGAGATCGTTGGCGCCGACATCGTCCGCAGCAAGGGCGGGCGGATTGTCCGGGCTCAGCTGGTCGAGGGTCAGTCGACAACGCGCATCGTCGAGACCTCGCGCAAGAGCTGAGATGCGCACCGCGAGCGTTCAC
>JANMWT010000105.1:0-2015 GCA_031394145.1 Alphaproteobacteria bacterium
GGCCGCGCTCCCGGTCATCACGATCTTGATCGCGCCCTTGTCCAGATCGTCCGAATGCCACTCCGGCCGCAGCGCGATAATGTGCTTGTAGAGATCGACGCAGATGCGCCGGCTCATGCACACCGCCATGGCCTTGCCACCCGCCATGCCTTCGATGCGCGCGTCGAGATGATCCACCAGATCCTTGGCGATCAGCCCCAGCCGCTTGTCCGACCCGACCAGCCGTTCGACCGTGCTCCAGGTCGCCTTCTGCTGCTCCTGCAACGACAGTTCGTCGTCCTCGACGATCTCCTCGATGGCCGCGTCGATCCGGGGCTTCTCCTCCTCGGCCAGCTCGATACGGGCGAGCCGGCTCTCGTAATAGATCGGCACCGTCGCGTGATCTTCCACGGCGCGGCTGATGTCGTAGATGTCGATATAGTCGCCGAAGATCGCCGGCGTGTTCACATCATCAGCCTCGATCGGCGTGCCGGTGAAGCCGATGAAGGACGCGTTCGGCAGCGCCTCGCGGATGTAATGCGCATAGCCGTAGCGGCGCTGGCCGGTTTGCCGGTTCAGCCGGGCATCAAAACCATATTGGCTGCGGTGCGCTTCATCAGCGATCACGATGACATTGCGGCGCTGGGTCAGCGCGGCCATCTGCTCGGCGCCCTCTGGCGGCATGAATTTCTGGATGGTGGTGAAAATCACGCCGCCCGCGGCCCGGTCCAGCCGCCTGCGTAGATCCTCGCGGTCGCTTGCCTGCTCTGGCGTCTGACGCAACAGATCCTTACACAGAGAAAAGGTGCCGAACAGCTGGTCGTCGAGATCGTTGCGATCCGTCAGCACAACCAGTGTCGGGTTGGCTAGCAAGGGTTCGCGCACAGCAAGGCCAGCAAAGAATGCCATTAGCAGGCTTTTGCCCGAGCCTTGCGTGTGCCAGATGACGCCGATCTTGCGGTCGCCGTCGGGACGGGTGGCGGCAATGGCCTGCGTCAGCGCCTTCCTCGCGCCATGCAACTGATGATAGCCGGCGATGATCTTGAACGGTCCCTTGCCCTTATCGCCGAACACGGTGAATTCGCTCAGCAGGGCGAGCACTACGGCGGGCGCGAACACGCCCTTGATGAAAGTCTCGAACTCGCGCGGCCCCTCGCGGGTGAAATCGTCCGCCGCCCCCGTGATAGTGCGCCACGGCATATAGCGCTCGCGGTCGGCGGTCAGCGATCCGATGCGGGCATAAAGACCATCCGAGATCACCAGCAGCGCGTTGGTGCGGAACAGCGCGGGGATTTCGGCCTTATACGTCTCGATCTGCTGGAAGGCGTCTTCCAGCGTGGCGTTCTCGTCGGCCGCGTTCTTGAGTTCCACGACGCCCAGCGGCAGGCCGTTGACGTAGACCACCACATCGGCGCGGCGCTGATGCCGGTTCTCGATCACCGTCACCTGGTTGACGGCAAGCCAGTCGTTGGCGGAGACATCATCGAGCGCGACCAGGCGCACCTTGTCGCCCTTGATCACGCCGTCCTCGCCATAAAATTCCACATCGACGCCCTCGGCAATCAGCCGGTGCAGGCGGCGGTTCTCTTCGATCAGCGAGGGGGTTTCGGCGTCGTAAACGGCCTTCAGGGCTTCGGCGCGGATTTCGGGCGGGATGTGCGGATTGAGTTTTTCGACGGCGGCCTCCAGACGCGCGCGCAGGAAAACATCGTCGTAACTCCGGCGCTCGGACTTGGCCGCGTCCGGCGCCATGTCGGGGCCATGGGCGGTGGCGTAACCGAGCGAGGCGAACAGCGCGAGCGTGGCGTCTTCCACCGTGTCCTCGGCAAAGCCGGAGCCGTAGGGCGAGGGCGGGAAGGTGTATTGGGTCATGACGCGCGCCCTTAGTGGCGAGGAAATCGAACCGTCAAGCAATCCTTGATAGTTGGGTCTACGGATCGAACGTGTAAGCAGCTCTCAAGAGTTACTGCCGTAAGCGGCTCCATCGCCTTCTCCCGTGGGGAGAAGGTGCCCGAAGGGCGGATGAGGGGATTGCG
>JANMWT010000135.1:0-2954 GCA_031394145.1 Alphaproteobacteria bacterium
CCATCAAGTTCGGCCTGCCGGTCTCCGCGCGCATGATGCGTTCGGTAGCGCGGGTCTTCGGCCAATTCCGGCCGACCCATCGCCTCGCACAGCCGGAAGAAGACCTTGTCCTGGTTGGCGCCGATGACGATGTCGCCGTCCTTGCAGGGATAGATATTGGACGGTGCAATCCGCGGCAGGATCGATCCTGATCGTCCGCGCATGAACCCACCCGTCCCGTAATCCGCCAGCAACGATTCGGTGACCTGCAGCACGGCTTCGTAGAGGGCGGAATCGACCACCTGTCCTTTGCCGGTCTTGTCCCGATGATGCAGCGCTGCGAGTGCGCCCATGCAGCCGTAACTCGCGGCAAGCGTATCGCCAATCGAAACGCCCATGCGCGAGGGCGGGCGATCCGGCTCTCCAACCAGATAACGCCAGCCCCCCATGGCTTCACCGACGCCGCCAAATCCGGCGCGGTCGGCGTAAGGACCGTTCTGGCCATAGCCTGACACCCGCACGATGATCAGGCCCGGATTTGCCTCATGGAGCCCCTCCGGCGCCAGTCCCCACTTCTCCAGTGTTCCAGGCCGGAAGTTTTCGATCAGGATGTCGGCCTTGGCGATCAGCTGTCTGGCGATCGCCTGTCCGCGCGCCTGGCGCAGATCGAGCGACACCGATTTCTTGTTGCGCGCGATCACCTGCCACCAGGCCGGCTTTGGTCCTTGACCCCATTGGCGCATCGGATCGCCTTCACCCGGCGGCTCGAGCTTGATGATCTCGGCGCCCATGTCGCCCATCAGCTGGCCGCAGAAGGGTCCCGCGATCAGCGAGCCCATCTCGATGACGCGCAGTCCGGCAAGCGCGCCGCTCATTTCGGAAAGCCGCCAGCGCGACTGACCAGTCCAGGCAGGGTGCGCCCCATCTTGGCGCTCAGCCATCTTGCCGTGTCGATCAATCGATCGAGACTGAGGCCCGTATCTATGCCCGAGCGCTGCAGCATGTACTGCATATCCTCGGTTGCGACATTGCCCGTGGCGTTGGGAGCGAAGGGGCACCCGCCAACACCGGCGATTGACGCATCAAGGGTTGCAGCGCCCGCCTCGACGCCTGCCCAGGCGTTGGCCACAGCGGTGTTGCGCGTATCATGGAAATGCAGACGCACCGGGATGCCCGGGGCGGCCGCCTTCACCGCCGCCACGACCGATTTGACCTGGGCGGGCACCGCGACGCCGATCGTATCGCCGAGCCCGATCTCGCGCGGACCCGCCTGCGCCACGCGTCGCGCCAGCTCGGCGACCTGCGAGGGCGAGATCTCTCCGTCGAACGGGCAGCCGAAGGCAACCGAGATGACCGCCTGCGCCGAACGACCATGTTCTTTTGCAAGCCGGATGATCTCGATCGCGTCATCGGCCGTCTCGGTTGCCGTTCGGCCCTGGTTGCGGGTTCCAAACCCATCGCTGGCCGAGATCACGGCGCCAAGTTCATGGACCTGTGTTTCCAGCGCCCGCAGCGCTCCACGCTTGTTCAGCACCAGGCCAACATAGGTGACCTCGCTCGGCGCTCGCAGCTTGAGCCCGGCGCAGACCGCCTCGGCGTCGGCCATCTGAGGCACGCGTCCGGGGTGAACGAAACTCGCAACCTCGATCCGCTTCGAGCCAGCGGCAATCGCGCGCTCGATCAACTCGATCTTGTCGATGGTCGGAAAGAAGCCGGGCTCGTTTTGGAGCCCGTCCCGGGCGGCCACTTCAACCATTTCGATGCGCTGAGCCAAACCTGTCGATCCTTTGCCGGTCGCCAGAAGGGTCTTACCATAATGCCGGCGCCGTCAACGCCCCTCAGCGTCTAGTGCGAGAGCGCCTAGCGCGTGAGGACGCGCGCCACCGCCGCGCTCCACTGGTTGAGCCGTTGCGTCCGTTCCTGGGCCTCGATCGAGGGCTCGAATTTTCGATCGAGTTTCCAGATCGAGGCGCCTTCCTCAAGCGAACTGAAAAGCCCGACCCCAAGGCCCGCGAGCATTGCCGCTCCCAGGGCGGTGGTTTCCGTGTTCTTCGGCCGCACCACCTCGATACCCAGCGTGTCCGCCATGAACTGCATGAGCCAGTCATTGCGCGACATGCCGCCATCGACCCTTAGGCGGCTGGGCGCTGCGCCGTCCTGCGCCATTGCCGCAAGAAGCTCCGCCGTTTGATAAGCGACCGCTTCGAGTGCGGCGCGGGCGATATGAGCAACCTTGGTTCCACGGGTCAGGCCCAAAAGCGCGCCGCGCGCATCCGAATCCCAGTGTGGCGCGCCAAGCCCGACGAAGGCCGGCACAAGATAGACGCCTTGCGTATCCTCGACCGTTTGCGCCAGTTCGCCGGCGTGAGCGCCATCGCGGACAATTTTCAACTCGTCACGCAGCCATTGGATCGTCGAACCAGCCGAAAGGATTGAGCCCTCCAGCGCGTAGGTGCGGACACCCGCAATCTGATAGGCGATAGCGCCGAGCAGGCGCGAGCGCGAGATCTTCAGGTCTCGCCCGGTATTGAGAATGAGAAAGCCGCCGGTGCCGTAGGTCGACTTTACTTCGCCTGCCGTAAAACAGGCCTGGCCGACCAGCGCCGCTTGCTGATCGCCCGCGACGCCGCGAATTGGCAAGCTCGGGCCGAACAGGTCAGTTGAGCCGAAATCGGCCGCCGAATCCTTGACGTCCGGCAACAGGTTCATGGGGACGTCGAACAGCTCACAAAGCTCCGGATCCCATCGTCCGGCGCGAATGTCGTAGAGCGAGGTCCGCGAGGCGTTGGTCGCATCGGTTGCGTGGACGCGACCTCCGGTCAGCCGCCAGATCAGGAAGCTGTCGATCGTGCCGGCCGCCAGTTCGCCGCGCTTGGCGCGTGATCGCGCTCCTGGAACCGCATCAAGAATCCAAGCGATCTTGGAGGCGGAGAAATATGGATCCAGCACCAGGCCCGTCCGCGTCGCGACCATGG
>JANMWT010000191.1:0-3780 GCA_031394145.1 Alphaproteobacteria bacterium
GTTCCCGCCGGTGAACAGCGCCAGGAAGGCGTCGGGCGCCTTCTCGATGCCGGTCAGGACGGTTTCCTCGTAATTGATCTTCCCTGCCTTCATCCACTCCGACATGTCAGTGAGGAAGGCCTGATGCTGGTCGAAATGGTCGGAAACCAGGAACCCCCAGATTTTCAGCCGCTTGCCGATGATCATCGGCATGTTGTGCGGGCCTGGCGCGGGTTTGGTGTTGTTGTAGACCGAGATCATGCCGCAGATCGGCATGCGGGCATGGAGGTTAGCGCAGTCGATCGCAGCCGTGAGGTGATCACCGCGACATTGTCGAAATAGACATCGACGCCGTTGGGGGCAGCGGCGCGCAGGGCCTCCGACAGCTCGGCGCCTGAGCCGATCGCTTTGTAGTCGATCACGGCGTCCGCTCCGAGCGATTTGACCCAGTCGCACTTAGCCTTGCCGCCAGCCGAGGCCGCGACATGACAGCCCTTGATCTTGGCGATTTGGACGACAATCGAGCCGACCGCGCCCGCCGCGCCGGACACGAAGACGGTTTCACCCGGTTTGGGCTCTGCCAGCTTCAGCAGGCCAGCATAAGCCGTGAGGCCGGTCATTCCGAGCGCCCCCATGTAGACTTGCGGCGGCAGGTTGGTGGGCGGCAGTTTGGTCGCACCGACCGTGTTCGGAACGGCGGTCCAGGCCTCGCGCCAGCCCGCCATCGAAGTAACCAGGTCGCCCTCCTTGTAGGCCGGGTTGCGCGAGGCGATCACCTGGCCGAGCGCGCCGCCGGTCATCGCCACACCCAGTTCGAAGGGTGGAGAGTAGCTGCGGACGTCGTTCATTCGCCCCCGCATATAGGGGTCGACGGTCATCCAGTGGTTCCTGACCTGGATCTGGCCCTCGCCCGGCTCGGGCGCCTGGACGGTCCCCATTTCGAAATTCTGCTGTGTCGGAGCGCCCACAGGCCGCGCTTTCAGGCGCCACTCACGCGATGTTACAGATGGCATCTTAGGCCTCTCCTGGTGTTCTTTCTCGTCGTATCGCCCGTCCGCACGGGATAATCCACCTTTTCCGGGCCTTGGCCCAGCGGGGGCATTGTAAAATCCCGTAACCTTGTTTGATGCCCGGTCTGATTGCGGGTTTACCTTCTTCGGTTATCTGCTGCTGCACACGACGGGGCGTGTCGGAGGTCAGTTTGGTACAGCGTAACCACGAAGGCAGGACCGGTCACTTTGCAGCCGTGTCGCCTAGGGCCGGAAACGGCAAGGTGCGGATCGGCATTATCGGCGCCGGCGTATTTGGCGGTTACCACGCTCAGAAATTTGCAGCTTCCAAACACGCGGTGCTCGTCGGCGTCATCGACAAGCGGTTCGAGACGGCCCAGGCGCTGGTCGCCAAGGTCGGCCAGGGTGAAGTCTTCGCCTCAATCGACGTGATGTTCGCCGCGGTCGATGCGATCGTCATCGCCACCCCGGCATCGACGCACGCCATGCTGGCGCGCCAGGCGCTCGCCGCCGGCAAGCATGTTCTGGTCGAGAAGCCTCTGGCTCTTCGCGGCGCCGAAGCGCGCGACCTCGCCAAGCTGGCGCTCGAGCGCAATCTCATCCTCCAGGTCGGCCACCAGGAACGCCTGGTGTTCGAAGCCATGGGCCTGTTCTCGACGCCGGAGCGTCCCAAGCGGATCGAAGCGGTGCGCATGGGACCGCGTGCTGCCGACGGTCGCTGCGAAGACGTCAGCGTGGTCTTCGATCTGATGATCCACGACCTCGATCTTGCGGCTGAGCTCTTCGGCGGCGAAGCCCACACGGCGACCGCCTATGGCCGCACCATGCATACCCGCTATCTCGATGAAGCGTCAGCTGACCTGGTGTTCCCCAATGGCTTGGCCCGGCTCACCGCGTCGCGCTGCTCGCCGACGCGCAAACGCCTGATGAAGATCGACTACCCATCGGGCCGGGTCGAAATCGACCTGATCACCCGGGAAGTGGCGAACACCACGCCGTTCGATATCCGCGCGGATGTTTCCGCCGTGCTGCCTGATCCGCTTGGCGCCGCTGACGAGGCTTTCCTCGCGGCGATCCAGGGCCGCAACGTTTCGCCGGTCACCGGCGGCGTCGGCGCTCGGGCCGCGGCGCTGGCTGAACTGGTGGAAACAGGCGCCTTCGTGGCTGCCGCAGCCTAGGCTTGCTCACAAGCTCTGCCGAGATCATGCTCCGCCCATGACCACAAGGGCGCGAGGAAACGGCCCATGACCCATCGTGCGCTCCTGCGCAGGTCTGTCCTGCTGGGCGGGCTGGGGATCGGGCTTGGCCTGGCGCTGGCCGGGCCGGCCTCGGCGCAGACCACCGGCACACGCCTTGGCGGCGAGGCCAAAGACGATGGTGCGATCACGCCGCTGGATGCGTGGGTCGATGTCTATGGCCGACCGACCGCCAAGGTGATGCTGAATGGCAAGGGCCCGTTCGAGTTTCTGGTCGACACCGGAGCCAACATAACCGTCCTGACCATGCGCCGCGCACTCGAGATCGGCGCCCCGTTCACCGGCATGGCCACGGTCAACGGAACCACCGGCAGCGCCGAGATGCCGGTCGCCACGATCGCCCGGCTCGTCACCGGCGTCGTGAACGCGTCCGACCTGCGCATCGCCGTCATTCCCGACGCCGCCCTCCCGAGACAGGATGGCATTCTGGGGGCCGATGTGTTCGCCGGCCGTCGTCTTGCCTTCGAGCTGCAACGCAGGCGTGTGCTGGTTCAGGCCTCGCAGCGCAATGCGGTCTTCGGGACGAGGACGACTGCGGCGGGCAACATGCGCGTGCGCAACGGCCGGCTGGCGGAGATCGACGGTCATATCGGCAAGATCAACGTACGGATGATGCTGGATACCGGGGCGGACAACTGCATCATCAATCGATCGCTCGAGGCGGCGCTGGTGAAGACTTTCCCGCGTATCCAGCGCGTGGGACACGCGACAGTCGTCGGCGTCACCGGGCAAGTCTTGACCGGAACCTATCTTGGCCTGCCCGACATTCGTTTTGGCGGCGTAACCCTGAGAGACGCAGGCGGCGTAGCGGCCGATGCGCCGATCTTCGAGATCTGGGACCTGACGACCGCGCCAGCGATGATCGTCGGGATCAATGTCCTGTCGCGCCTCGCCGGGTTCTCGATCGACTATGGCGCACGGGTGTTCGAGGCGACGCCGCTGGCGCTGCTAGCTGAGCAGGGCGTTCGCCTGATCTGACACCGGCTGTTCTTGCCAACAGGGCCGGGATCGCTAAACCGGACCGCTGATTCCAACCGTCTCAAACACCTGCTGGGTCTGTTCCGACCATGACGCCAAAAGTTCGTTTTGCGCCCTCGCCCACGGGCAAGCTGCATGTCGGCAATGTCCGCACCTGCCTGATCAACTGGCTGTTCGCCAAGGGCCAAGGCGGGGCATTTGTGTTGCGCATCGACGACACCGACACCGAGCGCTCGACAAAGGCCAACGAAGATCAGATCCGCGAAGACCTGACCTGGCTGGGTCTGGCTTGGGACGAGACCTTCAAGCAGTCTGAACGGTTTGATCGCTACCGTGCGGTCGCTGAACAGTTGAAGGCGAAAGGTCTCCTCTATGCCTGCTATGAAACTGCCGACGAGCTCGAACGCCGGCGCAAGATCGCGCTTGCCCGCGGCAAGCCGCCTGTCTACGACCGCGCCGCTCTCGATCTCACCGAAACCGATCGCAAGGCGCTGGAAGCGGAGGGCCGCAAACCCCACTGGCGGTTCAAGCTGTCCGGCGCTGCGGTGAAATGGAAC
>JANMWT010000246.1:0-9361 GCA_031394145.1 Alphaproteobacteria bacterium
GAAGGCGCGCGGCAACAGCGTCCACCAGCGCGCCGGACCGTTCATCTTCTCGGCCCAGACGCCCGCCTCGGGTCCTGAACCTGCAAAGACATCGCCGCGCATCGGGCCCTTGCGAATGGCGCCGCCCGTGTCCTGCGCCACAAACAGGCGCTCAAAGGCGTAGCCTTCATAGACGCCGTCAACGAAAATCACCGCGCCATAGGGATGATAGGCAGGATCAACGGCAAGCGAGCCCATCGCGGTCAGCGGTACGCCCGCCCCGCCGCGCGGACCGGCGCTCGCGTCGGCGATCGGCTGCTCTTCGAAGAAGACATAGGACGGGTCAGCATTGAGCGCGCCGCGGGCGGCGGAGGGATTGGCGTCCAGCCATTCGCGGAAGCCGGCCCAGGTCGGCGCGGCGAGCTGCCCGGAGGCTTTGAGCGCACCCAGCGCCGAGTTCCATTTATAGCCGTTCTGCGCGGCATATTGCGCCCGCTCCTGCGCGCCGTCCTGGAAATGCAACCGGCCTGAACCCTGGACCTGCAAATTGTAGACGTCCGCTGGATGCGCGTAGGCGAAGACCTGGCCGGGCGCCGGGGCAATCGCCTCGCGCTTTGGGTAAGGTTCGATTTTGTCGCCGATCTGTTTGCCGGTGAGTGAGCGGGGTGCGCCGCGCAGCGCCTCGTTGTTGTAGGCTTCAGCGAAGGCGCCGAGATCGACCGTCAGCATGTCCGTCGGCCGGCGCAGCAGGGGCTCGGTGAATGGATATTGCGGCGTCCGGCTCGCTTCTATGACCGGCTCGAAATACGAGGTGAGGCGCATGTCGCCTGCGCCGACCACCAGCTGTGGCGTGAAGTAGTTTTCGAAGAACCAGCGCTCCTGACCTGGCAGGACGCCGAGCGCGACATCGCAGGTCGGCAGCCAGACGCCGACCGGGCCGCCATAGCGACCGCCCGAGAGCGGGGCATCCGGCGTGCGATTGCGCCAGGCGTCGCACTGGCGCTTGAAGGCGGTGAGGGCTGGAGCGAAGTCGGCCGCGGCCCATCCGGGAATGTCGGCAAAGCGCGCGGGCTGTAATTGGAATTCTACCGGCGGGATCAAGGGCCGCGCTGGTCCGGACGGCTTGATTGGCGCAGGCGTTCGGGGGGACGTGGCGCAGGCGGCGAGGGTCGCGGCCAGACCGCAAGCGAGGGCGGCGCGGATCATCAATCGCGTCTCCTGTGCGCCCGGCCCCGGTTGGCGTGATCGCGCGGATGCTAGGCGGCTTCGTGGGCAAGGTCGAGCCGGGGAACTGTGCATTACTGCCGTGGAATCGCACCACGTTTCTTGTTAAACGGCCGGCCGGACACGTCAGTGAAGGAGTTGGGTCATGAACATCGATCTCGGCAAGGTTATCGCGATGGTCGGCGAAGAATCGATCGGTGAGATCGGCGCGCCGCTGGGCCTTTCCAAGGACTTGTCGATGAAGGCCGCCACCGCGCTGGCCAACAACTTTACCGGCAACACGGACGACGCCATCAACGCTGCGGCCAAGGAAACGGGGCTTGGCAAGGAAGTGCTCGAAGCCATGCTCGCCAAGCTGCTCTCCAAGGGCAAGGACATGGCCGTGGACACGGTCAAGGAAGAAGGCGCCAAGCTCGCCAAGGGTATGTTCGGCAAATTCTTCGGCGGCTGAAGCCGCCTCCCTAGCCGCCTTCCGAGGGCCGTCTCACGAAAGTTCCCGGCTTTGTGTTGATCACGGGCGCTGGCTTGGCTGCGGGCGAGATTGCCGCTTGGGGCGCCTCGCCCTAGGTTTTCTGATCGCCGCAGGAGTGCCCATGCCGCCGAGGACGCCCGAGCCGCCCACGCCGCCCGATCCCGCTCTGGAGTTTTCAGCGGCGGACCTGTCCGAGGCGCGCCGGTTCAATCGGCGGCTTATGTATGTGCCGCGCTTCCGTGCACCCAATCGGCTCGCCAAGCTTGCCATCCAGTCGTTGATGCGCGCCGCCCAGACCCTGACGCCGCTTGCCGTCTCCGGCGTCTCTGTCGCGAGCCGCCGGGTTGGCTGGAAGGGTCAGACGTTGAATTTGCGGATCATCACGGCCGGCGGCCCGACCCGCGGCGTTTATCTCGACTATCATGGCGGCGGCTGGTCGATCGGCAACGCGGCCATGGACGATCCGGTGAATGCCCGGATTGCGAAGGACTGCAACCTTGTCGTCGTCAGCGTGGACTATCCGCTGATGCCCGAAGCGAAACTGCCGGAGATCATGGCCAATTGCGCCGCCGCGGCCGACTGGGCGTTCGAGCGCGCCGAAACGGAATTTGGCGCCGGGGACCTCTTTATCGGCGGAGAATCTGCCGGTGGTCATCTTGCCGCCTGCGCCGTGTTGGCGATGAAACGGCGCCGGTCGGACTTCGCCCGTCTGAAAGGCGTCATCCTGTTCTATGGCGTCTATGACTTGTCCTCGAGCCCGAGCGTGCGTCAGGCGTCGCGCGATGCGCTGGTGCTGCACGGACCTTCGATGCGCGGCGGTCTTGGCAAGCTCGCGCCCGGTCGCGATGAAGCCGGGTTGCGTGACCCTGAAATCTCGCCGCTTTATGCGGATCTGTCCGGCTTGCCGCCGGCGCTGCTGATCTGCGGCGACATCGACCCGTTGATCGACGACACCCGGCTGATGACGGCGCGCTGGAGCGAGGCGAACGGCAATGCTGCGGCGATCATCGCGCCTGATGCGCCACATGCGTTCAACCGGTTCTTCACCTCGATGGCGGCGCGCGCCAATGCGCGGGTGCGCGGCTGGATCAATGCGCGCCTTAAGGATGCAGGAACTGTCGGCAAGGTTGCGGCGGAGTAGGTTCGCGCGTGCATTCGGGCTCTGCAGGGCCTAAAGCTCTTTGCACTGTCCCAGCCCCACGGCCCCGGAGACCGAAATGTCCGAAAAGATCAGGGAAGGCTTTGCTGTCTTCCTGCACGATGGCGAGGTTGCGGTCGGCGCCGTGAGGCGCGTCTCGCCGCTCACCATCTTCATCGAGAATTCCGGCGATTTCGTCGTGCCGGCGAGCGCGGTGCACGAGGTGCATTTCAACAAGGTGATCCTTGATGGCGGCAAGCTCGATGCCAACCTTCATGACGCCATCGGTCGCGCCCACCGCAGCGAAGATCCCGACAACTCGAAGAGCCACAGGGGCGAGGCCTAGGCCTTGAGCCACGCTGGCGAAGCGAAGGGCAGGTTGAGATCGTGCGCCACCGCTGCATGAGCGATCTTGCCCTCGGCGACATTGAGTCCCTCAGCAAGATAGGGATCGGCGCTCAGCGCCGCCTTGGTTCCCTTGTTGGCCAGATCGAGCGCAAAAGGCAGCGTCACGTTGTTGAGCGCGTAGGTCGAGGTGCGCGGCACCGCGCCAGGCATGTTGGCGACGCAATAGTGCAGGATGCCGTCGATCTCGTAGATCGGATCGTCGTGCGTCGTCGGCCGTGAGGTCTCGAAACAGCCGCCCTGGTCGATGGCGATGTCGACCAGCACAGCGCCGGGCTTCATGTCCTTGAGCTGTGCGCGGCTCACCAGCTTGGGCGCCGAGGCGCCCGGGATCAGCACCGCTCCAATTACAAGGTCGGCCTGCTCGACCGCCGCCTCGACCGCCGCCGGCGTCGAGAAGGCGGTGTGGATGGCGCCGGCAAACTGCACGTCGAGTTCCTCGAGGCGCGGCATGTAACGGTCGAACACCGTCACCTGCGCGCGCGCGCCGATCGCCATCTCCGCGGCATGGGTGCCGGCGACGCCGCCGCCGAGGATCACAACATTGGCGGGCGGCACGCCGGGGACGCCGCCGAGCAGCAGGCCGCGGCCGCGCTTGGTGCGCATCATCGCGTAGCCGCCGACGGTGATCGACATTCGTCCTGCGACCTGGCTCATCGGCTGCAGCAGCGGCAGGCGCCCCGCGCGGTTGGTGACGGTCTCGTAGGCGATGCAGATCGCGCCGGATTTGATCAGCGCTTCGGCCTGCGGCTTGTCGGCGGCGAGGTGGAGATAGGTGAACAGTGTGTGGCGCGGGGTCAGCATCGCGCATTCGCCAGGCTGCGGCTCCTTCACCTTCACGATCATCTCGGCTTCGCCGAATACGGCGGGCGCGTCGGGAAGAATTTTCGCGCCGGCCTTTTCATACGCCGCATCCGGCGCGCCTGAGCCAAGGCCGGCGCCTGTCTGCACGACCACCTGATGGCCGGCGCGGGTCAGCTCGTGGACGCTCTCGGGCGTCAGGCCGACGCGGTATTCCTGGACCTTGATTTCCATCGGAACGCCGATTTTCATGCCGCTCTCCTGCTGAGGTGCGAAGGCTTATGCCAGAATTGAGCGGTTTCGCGCCAGAGTTTCGCGCAAGTATTTCGCGTCAGGCGACCTCGACCGCCGGCGCCTCGTCTTCGATCAAGCCGCGGCGATCAGCCTGGTCGGCGAGCCAAGCTGCGATAGCGGGGCGCGCGACGCCGAGTTCGCTCAGCAGGTCGGTGGCCAGCTCGACGCCGCGCGGCTCGGCCAGCGCCATGTAGGCGCGCATGCCAAGCCGGGCGTGCGCCTCGCGATCGGCAAGTGTGTTGACCGCAACGAAGCGTTTGGCCGGCAGAGGGCTGGCGCGCCCGTCGGCCAGCGCGGCCGCGGGATCGGCGAAGCGCGGCGCGCCCAGCACCACGGCGCGGGCGTGAGCTGCACCCAGCGTTTCCATCAGCCGGTGGTCGCGCGGATCGCCATAGATCACCTGATAGCCGTCGGACGCAGCCGACACGAACCGCTCGGGGTCGCTGTCGATGGCGATATGGGGAATGTCGTGGTCGCGCAGGGCGTCGACGGCGAAGCGCCCTTCCTCGGTCATGCCGAAGACCAGGACCAGGCTCTCATCGGCGTCTTCGGGCGTCACCGGATCGGCCTTCGAGCGCTCGGCCAGCAGCCGCGCGATATGCAGACCCAGCGCCGTCCAGATCGGCGCGGCGACAAGGGTCAGGGCGACCGCCGCCACGATGACATCGCCCCAGGCCGGCGGCATCGCCTTGTGGACGGCGGGCAGGGCGACGAGCACCAGGGTGAACTCCGAACCCTGGCTCAACAGGAAGCCAAGCTGGGTCGCCCCGGGCGCCGCCCAGCGGTTGAGACGCGCGGCGGCGAAGGTCATCACCGTCTTGAGGATGACGATGACCAGCGCGGTCAGCAGCACGGCGGGCCAGATCGCCGCCATCGCCGGCAGGTTCACGCCCATGCCGACGCTCATGAAGAACAGGCCGAGCAACAGTCCCTGGAACGGCTTCACCTCGCTCTGCACGACATGGCGGTACGGCGTATCCGAGATCGCCATGCCGGCAAGGAAGGCGCCAAGCGTCAGCGACAGGCCGATGCGCGCCGTGCCAGCGCTGGCGGCCAGAACGATGAACAGAGCGACGACGGTGAAGGCTTCTTGATTGTTGGTCGCAGCGAGCGAGCGGAACAGCGGACGGATGACAAAGCGCCCGGCGAGCAGCGCCACCGCGAGAGCCAGCACCGCCTTGCCGATCGAGATCGCCATCGACAGGCCCATCACGTCGGCCGTCTCGCCGAGCGAGGCGGCGAAAACCAGCAGGAAGATGGCGGCCACGTCCTGCGCCACCAGCACTGCCGTCGCCGACCGGCCCATCGGGCAGCCCGGCAGATTGCGGTCGGCGAGGATGCGCGCGACGACGGCGGTCGAGGACAGGGCGAGGGAAGCGCCGATCACCAGCGCCACCGGGGCGTCGAACCCGAGAGCCAAGGCCATCATGGCGAAGGCAAGCCCGCACATGCCGATCTGCAGCGGCGCGAGGAGCAGGATGTCGCCGCGCCGTGTCCGGACCTCGCGCAGGGAGAAGTGCAGGCCGATATCGAAGAGCAGGAAGACGACGCCGAGTTCGGCGAGGAAAGTGGTGGTCTCGTTCTCGTGGACGAGCCGAAATCCCGAGGGCCCGATGATCAGCCCGGCGACCAGATAGCCGACGATCGGGCTCAGCCGGGCCGCTTGCGATGCGAACGCCGACGCAAGCCCCGCGCCGAGATAGATGATGGCGGGCTGCAGGGCTTCGACCGTGGTCATTCCAGGCTTTGTCCTCCGGTCGGGCGATTGTCCTCCGAACAGGGACAAGCCTAACGGGTCGGGCAGGGGCTGAATACCGCTGGCGGCGAGGGTTTCCCGTCTCGCCTGCAAAAAAAAGAGCCGCCGCGAAAGCCGCGGCGGCTCGATCTGCTGCGTCCGGCGCGAATTTCACGCCGGTAAGGAAGGCCGATGGCTACATAACGCGCTTCAGTGTGACGATGACGCGTGAGTTGTCGAGCGAGCCAAAGCCTTTGTCGTCGGTGTCCGAATAGCGGACGTCGAGCGACGTGCCCTTGAAGGCGCCTGGCAGGGCGATGGTGCCGCCGACGTTCCAGGTCGTGTAATCGTTCGTGCCAAACTTGGCCGCGTCGTTGATGGTTTGATAGCCGACCCCGCCGGACACCGAGAACACGTCGTTGACGGTGTAAGCGCCGGTCACGGTTGTGTAGATCGCATCGCCTGAATCGGCGAAGAAGTTCGGCGAGTAGTTGACCTGGCCGGCAATGGTGAACTTGCCGACGGCGTAGCTCAGGCCAGCGTAAACCTCATAGTAGTTGAACTTCTCTTTGCTGGTCACATCCGGGTAGAGATAGCCGTAAAGGCCAACGTTGTAGGTGAGGCCGGTTTTGCCGATGGCGGCGGTGTAGCCGGCATAGATATCGGTCTCGAGGTTGGCGTCGGACGCGTCGTTGAAGTCGATCGACGACAGCCAGGTACCGACATACCAGCCGGCAGCCGTTGTGATGTCGAAGCCGCCCTGCAACGCCATGTCGCTATTCGACTGTGAGATGCCGCGGAAGACGTAGTCGCTGGTGACGGCAACGTTGCCCGTGAAGGTCACCGCCGGCGTTGGCGCGGCGGCTTCCTGGGCGAAGGCCGGAGCAGCGCTGGCGCAAGCCGCAAATGCTCCGATGATCAAGAGGTTACGCATAATGGAGACCCTTTTCCCCTCGTTGTGGATACGTCCTGCGGACGCGGCGAGTGCGAACCGGCGCCACAGGTTGCAGCGCCGCTTTCGGGCAGACCATGGTCGGAGAGGAAGACACACCGGAAGCGCATAACCGCTCCGGTGTCGGGTCTTTGGGCGGCCGTGTCAGTTTTGCGGCAGTGCACAATCTGCCTGCCCAATAATTGGGCGGAATCGGCCGGGCGAGGGGGTCTGGATCGCCAGCCAGGCGAGTGAAGACGGGCAATTTTTACCATTTCGGTAATCCTGGCCGCCCCCGGCGAGTGGAATATCGCGCCTATTGCGAAAATGCTGTGTCAGCGCGATCAAGCGGCGTGACCAAACCTCGTCCTCCCAAGTTTGACGCCGCCACGCTCACTCAACTGGGCGCCAAAGCGGCATTTCCTGCCTCGCCGGAAGCTGCGGTGCTGGAGCGGGTCGCCAATCCGCATGCTGATTCGCTCTATCTTGCGCGCTTCACCGCACCTGAGTTCACCTCGCTCTGTCCGGTCACCGGCCAGCCCGACTTTGCGCACCTGGTGATCGACTACGCGCCCAAGGCATGGCTCGTGGAGAGCAAGAGCCTGAAGCTCTATCTTGGCTCCTTCCGCAACCATGGCGCCTTCCACGAGGACTGCACCCTCGCGATCGGCAAACGCCTGGTTGCGACCTTGTCGCCAAAATGGCTGCGCATCGCCGGCTATTGGTATCCGCGAGGCGGCATGCCGATCGACGTCTTCTGGCAGACCGGCGCTGCGCCCGAGGGGCTCTGGGTCCCTGAGACCGGCGTCCAGCCCTATCGGGGCAGGGGCTAGCGCACGCGCTTCGCTAGGGCCTTACGAAGGTCAGCGCGTACTGGTCCGTCATGCCCTTGAGCTCGAAGATCGGCTTGGTGTGATCATCGCTGGCGCGATTCAGAAACCTGCCCTCCGAGACCAGCTTGAAACCGGCCGCCGTCACTTCCTTGATGATCTGCGCCTTATCGATGCGATGCAGTTTGGCGATCTCGGCTTCGCTGGCCCCGGGATTGGCGGCCTGGTCGAGGATGAAATAAACGCCGCCGGGTTTCAGCGCGTCGAAGACTTTCCGATTGAAGACAGCAAGGTCGACCTTGCCGTACTCGGCGATGTCCAGGTCGTGATAGTTCTGGGTGATCCAGAACAGGTCGATCTTTTCCGGGAGCTTGAACTCGCCGAACGGCGTTGCATCGAGCACGACGTTCTTGCGACCCGGATCGGCGAGCACCTTCTGGTCGGCTTCGACGCCGCCTTTCCAGCGCGTCGTCTCCAGCATTTAGACCGTGCCAGTTGGCCCGACGATGTCGCTGAGCAACCGGGTGAAATAGCCGCCGCCGGGGAAGAGCTCGCCGATCTTCATGCCGGGCTTCACACCCGCGAAGTCGAGCGTCTCGCCGGGCAGCCGCAACTTGTCGGCGTCGCGATCGGCCTGAGCGCGGGTGGGATCAGCCAGAGCCTTGTCGGCCAGCTTCGAGGCGCAGGCCAGCGGCGCGCAAGCCAGAGAGGCGGTGAGGGCGAGGGAAAGCGCAAAGTGGGCGAGGCGCATGAACATCCTCCATGTCGGAACCGTCCGTCAGCCTAGCAGCCGACCGCAGTTCGCGACCACGAGAATTATCTTCAGAACCGCCGCGAGGATTTTTCCAGCCAGCAGATCAATCCCAGCGCTCGACTTTCTTGCTCGCCTCGGGTCGCGCCCGTTCGACCGGATCCGCCTTCGCCGTGCCAAGATAAATGAAGCCGGCGATGCGCTCGCCGGCGGTCATGCCGAACGCCTTGCCGACCGTCGCGTCATAGGCCGGCCATTCCGTGATCCAGCTTGCCGCCCAGCCCATGGCGGATGCGGCGATCAGCAGATTCTGGCAGAGCGCGCCGGCGGAAAGTTCCTGCTCCCAGGCCGGCGTCTGCTTGGGATCGTCCCGGGGCGAGGAAATCACGGTCACGATCAGCGGGGCACGCATCGGCAGGTTGCGCGCCTCGGCCAGCATCGCCGCCGACGCCGCGCGGGCTGAGTTCGTCAGTGCGACGGCGAAAACCTCACCGAGCTTGGCCCGCGCAGCGCCCTCGATGGTCAGGAGACGCCAGGGCTCAAGCTTGCGGTGATCGGGGACGCGCATCGCAAGCCGAAGCAAGTCGGCAAGCTCGTCCGCCGACGGCGCCGGCTCGCTCAACGCCGCCACCGGCGTCGAACGGCGCAGCGCCAGAAGCGCCAGCGTGTCGGGGCTGGGATGGATCGGCGCCATGGGCGCGCCGAACGCGGGCGGAGGCGGAAGCGGCGGGCGCTGGCTCATGCCGCCTAGTTTGGCTTTGCCGGCGCGGCCGGAGCGGGCGCCGGCGCAGCGCCAGCGGC
>JANMWT010000256.1:0-5686 GCA_031394145.1 Alphaproteobacteria bacterium
GATGCAGATCGCCCGCACCATGGCCGGCTATTCGCTGGGCGAGGCCGATCTGCTGCGCCGGGCGATGGGCAAGAAGAAGCCCGAGGAGATGGCGAAACAGAAGCAGCGCTTTCTCGACGGCGCCGCCAAGAAGGGCGTCACCGAAGGCCGCGCGGAATACATCTTCGAACTGGTCAACGAGTTCGCCGGGTATGGTTTCAACAAGTCACACGCCGCCGCTTACGCCGTCATCGCCTACCAGACCGCCTATCTGAAGGCGAACCATCCGGTGGAATTCCTGGCCGCATCGATGAGCCTCGACATTCATAACACCGACAAGCTCGCCGCCTTCTTCCAGGACGCGCGCCGCATGGGCGTGAAAGTGGCGCTGCCCGACGTCGCCACGTCGAACGGCGATTTCGACGTGCGCAGCCAGGTGATCTGCTATGCGCTCGGCGCCATCAAGGGCGTCGGCAAGCCGGCGATGCAGTCAGTCGAGCAGGCGCGCCTGTCGGGATCGTTCAAGGACCTGCAGGATTTTTCCGAGCGCGTCGACGCCAGGCTGGTCAATCGCCGCTGCTTCGAGGCGCTGGCCAGGGCCGGCGCCTTCCAGGCGCTGGAACCCAACCGGGCGAAAGCTTTCGCTGCGGCAGGCGCGCTGTCGGCGCTCGCTGCGGCGGCGGAAGAAGCGCGCACCAGCAACCAGAGCGGTCTGTTCGGCGACGAGCAGACCCCGCGGGCGCGTTTGCCGGCCGCCATTCCATGGAGCGAAGCCGAGCGCCTCGATCATGAACTCGCCGCCGTCGGCTTCTTCCTCAGCGGTCACCCGCTCGACGATCTCCTGACGCCCGAGGTCCGCGAACGCATCGTGCTGGCCTCCGACCGCGAGACGGCCGGTCGTGAACGCCTCTCCTTCGACATGATCGGCGTCATCCGCGCCCGGGTCGAGAAGCCCGCCCGCACCGGCGGCAAGTTCGCCTTCATCACGCTCTCGGATCCCTCGGGCGAGTTTGAGGTGACGGTGCCTCCCGAGGTGCTGCAGGCCTCCCGCGAGCAACTCGAAGTCGGGCTCAAGATCATGGCCCGGGTGAAGGTCCGCCGGATGGACGAGGACATCCGGTTCTCGATCGAGAGCGTCCGACCGCTCAACCAGGCGAGCCTGGGCTCGCACCAGGCATTGTGCGTGCGGATCAGCCAGGATGCCCGGCTCGACCAGATCGCCAGCATCGCCCTTGGCCTGCGCAAGACCCGGTCAGCCAATCTCGGGACCATCCTGATTGAGATCCCGCTGGACGACGCAAGGCTGGTCACGATCGCCCTGGATGGGACTTACCCCATTGATTTCGGGGCGATGTCAGCCTTCAAGTCCGCCCCCGGCGTCGACCAGGTCCGCCCGGCCGCGGGCTGAAGCCCGCCCCGAGGCAGGGCAGGGGTGCTCGGGCCGGCCGGTCGGGTTGCACTTCGGGAAAAACCGCGTATATACCGGCGCATTCCGACACGCGGACCACATATCCGGTGGGGTTAAGAGCCCTTCTGTCCGCGGCGGCCAACCGGACAGGAGACGTACATTGGCTTTGCCAGAATTTTCTATGCGTCAGCTCTTGGAAGCTGGCGTCCACTTCGGTCACCAGGTCCATCGCTGGAACCCGAAGATGAAACCCTACATTTTCGGCGATCGCTCGGGGATCCACATCCTGGATCTCTCGCAGACCGTGCCCTTGCTGCATCAGGCTCTGGTCAAGGTGCGTGAAGTATCGGCCAAGGGCGGCCGCGTGCTGTTCGTCGGCACCAAACGCCAGGCGGCCGAGGCCATCGCCGAGGCGGCCGGTCGCTGCGCCCAGTACTACATGAACGACCGCTGGCTCGGCGGTACGCTGACCAACTGGGCGACGGTCTCCCAGTCGATCAAGCGGCTGCGCGAACTCGACGAGATGCTGGCGGCTGGGGAAGCGACCGGTCTCACCAAGAAAGAGCTTCTGCGCCTCACCCGCGAGCAGGAAAAACTGCAGCGCGTGCTGGGCGGCATCCGCAATATGGGCGGCCTGCCGGACATCATGTTCGTGATCGACACCAACAAGGAAGCGATCGCCGTCCAGGAAGCCCGCAAGCTCAACATCCCGGTCGTCGCGATCATCGATTCGAACTGCAACCCGGACGAGGTCAACTTCCCGATCCCTGGCAATGACGACGCCAGCCGCGCCATTCAGCTCTATTGCAGCCTCATCGCCGATGCGGTGCTCGATGGCCTGTCGGAATCAGCGATGTCGTCTGGCCAGGATCTCGGCGCCAGCGAAACCGTTCGCGAACCGGCGCTCGAAGCTTCGGGTCGCGAGCAGGAAGCCGCCGGCGCCGCCTAGGCGTCTGCTGCCAGCCCGCGTTGTACGATCGCGTCCCGGCGCTATCTTCATGCGTCCGGACTTTCGAAACAGACTGACGACCAAGTAGCCGCCCGGACCCCGTCCAGGGCGGCGAAGGTCCAAAAGGATCAGGAGAACCGACCATGGCCGACATCAGCGCCGCGCTTGTGAAGCAGCTGCGGGAAATGACGGGCGCGGGCCTCATGGACTGCAAACGTGCGCTCGCCGAAACTGCCGGATCGTTCGAGAACGACGCCGCCTGGCTCGCTGCGGCGTCTGACTATCTGCGCGCCAAAGGCATCACCAAGGCTGAGAAGAAGGCCGGCCGCGTCGCCGCCGAAGGCCTGGTCGGCATCGCCTCCGACGGCAAGTCGGCGGCGCTGGTTGAGGTCAACTCGGAGACCGACTTCGTCGCCCGCAACGAGGAATTCCAGGCGGCCGTCCGCGGCATCGCCGGGATTGCGCTCAAGAACCAGGGCGATGCGACAAAGACCCAGCACGCGCCCGCTCCGGTCGGCTCGGGCACGGTTGGCGAGATGCTGGTCAACCTCGTCGCCAAGATCGGCGAGAACATGACCCTGCGCCGCGCCACGGCGCTGTCGGTCTCGGACGGCGTGGTGGCAAGCTATGTCCACAACTCGGTCTCCGAAGGCCTCGGCAAGATCGGCGTGCTGGTGGCGCTTGAATCGTCCGCCGACAAGTCGCGCCTCAACGATCTCGGCCGCAAAATCGCGATGCATGTCGCCGCGGCCAAGCCGCTCTCGGCGACGGTGGCTGACCTCGACCCGAAAGTGGTCGAAAAGGAAAAGGCCATCCTCTCCGAGCAGGCGCGCGAATCCGGCAAGCCCGCCAACGTCATCGAGAAGATGGTCGAAGGCCGGATGCGCAAATTCTATCAGGAATCGGTGCTGGTCGAGCAGGCCTTCGTGATGGACCCGGATACGACGGTTGGGAAATTCATCGAAAAGCACGCCAAGGAGCTGGGCGGCGAGATCAAACTCAAGGGTTTCGCCAAGTTCGAGGTGGGCGAGGGCATCGAGAAGCCGCCGGAGGACTTCGCTGCCGAAGTCGCCTCGATGGGCAAGAAATAGCCTGCTGAGTTTCGCTTTGCGAAACCCGCAGATTCGCGCGTAAACTCAAGCGCCCCGGCGGACCAACCGCTGGGGCGCCTGACCATTGGTGGGTGCATGACCAGCGATCCGTCCCTCAAATACAAGCGCGTCCTGCTCAAGATTTCGGGAGAGGCGCTGATGGGGGAACAGGGTTTCGGGATCGACGTCAAAGCCTGTCTCAAATTCGCCGAGGAGGTTAAGTCCGCCATCGCCCTTGGGGCCGAGATGTGCCTGGTGATCGGCGGCGGCAATATCTGGCGCGGCGCTACGGGCGCCGCTGCCGGTATGGAGCGCGCCCAGGCCGACCAGATGGGCATGCTGGCGACGATCATGAACGCTCTGGCGATGCAGAACGCGCTCGAGAACATCGGCATCCCGACCCGTGTGCAGTCGGCCGTGCCGATGCAGTCGATCTGCGAGCCCTTCATCCGCCGTCGCGCCATCCGCCACATGGAAAAGGGCCGCGTCGTGATCTTCGCCGCCGGGACCGGCAACCCGTTCTTCACCACCGACACCGGCGCCGCGCTGCGCGCCGCCGAAATGAATTGCGACGCCATGTTCAAGGGCACGCAGGTCGATGGCGTCTACACCGCCGATCCCAAGCGCGATGCGACGGCGACCCGCTTCGACACCCTCGATTACATGGAGGTGCTGTCGAAGGAACTCGGCGTGATGGATGCAACCGCGATCAGCCTGATGAAGGAAAACAAGATCCCGATTGTCGTCTTCCGCATTCATGAGAAAGGCCAGCTCGCGCAGGTTCTGACCGGCCGCGGCATCAGCACCGTGATCGGCCGGAAGAAGTAGAACTGTCAGAAGGAGAGCCATCCGATGGCCGAACCATTCGATCTCAAATCCATCGAGAAGCGCATGGAAGGCGCGCTGGCCTCCCTCAAGACCGAGTTCACGGGTCTGCGAACCGGCCGCGCCTCGGTCCACCTGCTCGATACAATCCAGGTCTCAGCCTATGGTTCGATGATGCCGCTCAACCAGGTCGCCTCGGTGAGCGCGCCTGAAGCGCGGATGCTCGCCGTCAACGTCTGGGACAAGAGCCAGGTTGGTGCGGTTGACCGCGCTATCCGTGAATCGCCGATCGGCCTCAATCCGATCATGGACGGTCAAACCCTTCGCATTCCGATCCCGCCGCTCAGCGAGGAGCGCCGCAAGGAGCTGGCCAAGCTCGCGGGCAAGTTTTCGGAGGCCGCTCGCATCGCCGTGCGCAACGTCCGCCGCGATGGCATGGACCTGCTGAAGACGCTGGAGAAGAAGGGCGAGATCAACGAGGACCAGCTCAAGGGCAAGTCAGGCGACGTCCAGAAGCTAACCGACAAGTATGTCGGCATGATCGACGAGGCGCTGGCGCACAAAGAACAAGAGATCATGCAGGTGTGAGCGAGCCAAGCGCCTCTCCTGGTCACGCCGCGGTCGCCGATCTTCGCGCGCCGCCGCGCCATATTGCCATCATCATGGATGGCAATGGCCGCTGGGCGAAGGCGCGCGGGTTGCCCCGCGCAATGGGACACAAGGAAGGGGTTGAGGCGCTGAGACGGGCTGTCGAGGCGGCCCGTGACCTCGGCCTCAGCCATCTCACCGTATTCTCCTTCTCAACCGAGAACTGGAACCGGCCGCAGGCCGAGATCGATGCGTTATTCGACCTGCTGCGCATGTTTGTCCGCCGCGACCTGGCGCGATTGCATCGCGACGGGGTCCGCATCCGGATCGTCGGCGCACGCGAAGGGCTGTCGGACGACATCCTGAGCCTGATCGATGAGGCGATGGACCTCACCAAGGCCAACACCCGGCTCACCCTCAACATCGCCTTCAATTATGGCGGGCGCGGCGAAATTGTCGCAGCCATGCGGGAGATCGCCCGGTCGGTCGAAGCCGGCAGTCTGAAGCCCGACGAGATTGACGAGAAGCTGGTCTCTTCCTTGCTGTGGACCGCGGAATCGCCGGACCCTGACCTGCTGATCCGCACAAGCGGCGAGCTGCGTCTGAGCAATTTTTTGCTCTGGAGCGGGGCCTATTCGGAATTAATGTTCATGGACATATGGTGGCCCGACTTCAATCGCGCGTGCATGGAGCAGGCAATTGACGCATTCAGGCGTCGCGACAGGCGATTCGGCGGCCTTGGCGTCTGAAACCTTGAATAAGGGACAGGCCGGCGGACCCGGGCCTGGGGGGCGTCGCGAGATCGTGCTGCGCGTCGCATCCACCCTTGTCATGGCGCCCCTGGGC
>JANMWT010000300.1:0-2551 GCA_031394145.1 Alphaproteobacteria bacterium
CAGACTGGACGGCCCTGACGATCACTACGTCGACAGATATCTCGGCCTGCTTGAGCCGCTTGGGCTCCCGGTGTTGGAGCGCGTGCCGCGGTTAAGGGGGTCTAAAGAGGATGACGTCCACGTGTCGCTCTGTCTCACCGCGAGGCAATATGAGCCCAGCGAATTTGTAGTTGTTCATCCCGGCGCCCGCGTCGAGAGCCGCAGGTGGCCGGCGGAAGCCTTTGCAGCCGTCATTGATCACGCTTGGCGCAGGCATCATCTTCAAAGTGTGCTCATCGGCGGGCCTGACGAGGCCGAGATCTGTGATCGCGTGATCGCAACATCCTGCTCCAAGCCGATCAACCTGTGCGGTGGATTGACACACGGGCAACTGCTCAGTCTGTTCGCGCGCAGCAGGCTCTACGTCGGCAACGACACCGGACCTTTGCACCTCGCCGCGTCCGCTGGCACGCCCACGGTGGCGATTTTCGGCCTACAGGACCCGTTACGGTGGGGCCCAGTGGGAGAAGATCACAATGTTGTCCGCCCGAAGACTCCGTGCGGTGCTGCTTGCCTCTCACCTCTCATCTGTCGTCCGCCGGATCCTGAATCGACAATCTGTGTGCGGCGAAACTCGGTTGCTCAGGTCACCGCCGCTGTAGATGCGGCAGTCAGGGCCTCAGCAGAGGGCTAGTGCGAATAGCCCGCGTCGGCCGAGTTCTTGGCCAGCAGCGGCGGGGCGAAGCTTACCCCGGAACGTTTGCCCTGACAGTGCCGTCAGGGCTACTCGATTACCTTGGGGAGCAAGCCGTCACACTGAGATACTACGGTACGGCTTCGTCGTTGCGAGCCGCTTTGAACGTGACCTCGACACAAAGGCCCGGACGGTTGTCGAGGAGGCTAAGGTCGGCGCCATGGAGGTCGACGATCGCAGCGACTAATGCGAGCCCCAGACCGGAGCCTGCCGTACTACGGCTTGAATCGAGACGATAGAAACGCTGTAGGACGCGTTCGCGTTCGTCGGGTGGCACGCCAGGGCCGTTGTCCGCGACGCTGGCACGTACCGAACTATCGACCCGCGACAGGCCGATGCTTATCTGTGCGCCTTCGCCAGAATGTCTCAAGGCGTTCTCGATGAGGTTGGCCAAAAGCTGCGTCAGTAGCTGGGGATCGCCGTTGACAACTAGGCGCGGCATGATCTGCGCGCTCAGCGACTTCCCGGCGTCTTCGACCGCCGTTTCATACGCTAGACAGACGCGCTCGGCGACAGCTGATAGGTCTACACGCTGGAATCTTGACCGGCCAGCGCCAGCCTCGATCTGTCCGATGCGTAGCAAGGCGTGGAAGGTCGAGAGCACCTCATCGACCTGAGCTAGGGCACCGTCGATCCCCTCCTCGAGGGCTCTCGGATCTGTCAGCCCACGCATCGCGTCCAGATGCTGTCTTAGCCGGCTCAAGGGCGTGCGAAGGTCGTGTGCTATGTCAGTGGAGACTTGTCGCAGGCCGGCCATCAGAGCCTCGGATCGGTTGAGCATAAGGTTCAGATTGGCCGTCAGCCGGTCGAATTCGTCCCCCATGCCGATAGACGGAACACGCTCGTCCAGGCGACCGCTCATAATCCTCTGCAGGGAACCGTTCACCCGATCCAGTCTTTGCAAGAATGTGGAAGCGATTAGCGCGCCTCCGCCAAGCGCAACGAGCACGATGACGACGCCACTCCAAAGCGTTACCAGCCGCAGTCTGTCAGACAACTCGTCTAGGTCGGAGGTGCTGCGGCCCACTGACAAGACCGATCCGTCCGCCAGCCGCACGCCATAGAAGCGCACCCTATCCTGTCCGTCGGATGGTTCATTCGGCTCGGCCGGCTCAGGGACGCTTACCTGGCCCCATCCCTGGCGAGCCGCCATAGTCGGCAAATCGCCCGCGATCCGTCGACCTTGGGGATCGAGCAGGAGATATCTGAACGGGTGCGCGTAGGCGACGCGTTGGCGAGTGTCGATCAGTTGGCGCAGCGCGTCTCGCCCCCTAGCACTGACTTCGCTACGCAAGATGGTGCTCTCGTCGATTAGCGCCGCGGCTGTCGCGTGGCTGGCGTAGCCGCTCACCGCGACGTTGAACGCCACCACCAGCGATATCGCCCCAAGCGCGAAGACCGCCCCAAAGAGAAGAGCCAGCCGAAACACGCCGCTGGTCAGGACTCTAGGGCGCAGCATCGATCATGTATCCAGCGCCGCGAACGGTCTTGATAATCTCGGAGCCGAAGCCGCGGTCTATCTTGGCGCGCAGCCGGCTGACGTGGCCTTCAATGATATTGGTCTGCGGGTCGAAGTGAAACGACCAGACATTCTCCAGCAGCATCGTCCGCGTCACGACACTACCAGCGTGCCGTACCAGGTACTCCAAAAGCTTGAATTCCTGCGGCTGAAGTTCGATGACCTGGCCATTGCGCGTCGCATTTCGCTTCAGCAAATCGATCTCGAGTTCACCGACCCGAATCTTGGTCTGTGCCTCGGCAAGATGGGGCCGACGCGCAATCGCATCGATCCGCGCGATCAACTCGGTCATGGCGAAC
>JANMWT010000397.1:0-10345 GCA_031394145.1 Alphaproteobacteria bacterium
CTCAGTAGACCCGCCTAAAGCAGGTCGCCACCGCAGGCCCCAGCCGTGGTTCCGGTTTCCTTGAACGCCTTGATCACGTTGCGGCCAGTGGTCCAGCGATGCACCTCGTCTGGCCCGTCGACCAGACGTTGCGAGCGGATGTGGGTGTACCAGGCCGCCAGCGGCGTATCGCGGCTGTAGCCCAGAGCGCCGTGCAACTGGATCGCGGTGTCGACCACCTTGTGCACCATGTTGGCCAGATAGACCTTGGCGATGCCGTTTTCCTGCCGGATGTCGAGTTTGCGTTCGGCCTTGTAGGCGATGTGGAGCAGCATCAGGCGCGCGATGTAGAGCTGGCTGGCGCATTCGGCGAGCATGAATTGCACCGCCTGGCGTTCGTCGAGCTTCTTGCCGAACGTCATGCGTTTGGTCACATGCGCGGTTGCAAGATCAAGCGCACGCTGGGCCATCGAGACGTTGTGCATGCCATGACGCAGTCGGCCATAGGCCAGCCGGTGCTGGCCCATCGAGAAGCCCTCGCCCTCCCCGCCCAGCAGGTTTTCCGCCGGCACTTCGAGGTTTTTGATCTCGATCTCCGAATGGGTGTGACCGAGCACGGCTGAGAGTTCACTTTCGACCGCCATGGTCGCGATGTCGCGTTTGATGATGTAGCCGGGGTTGGGCAGTTCGACGAGGAAGGTCGAGAACTGCTTGTGGCGCGGCGCGTCCGGATTGGTCTTGGCCATTACCAGCGCGATATCGGCGGCGCTGGCGGCGGAGGAGAACCACTTCTCGCCATTGAGCACCCAGGCGTCATTGCCCTTGCGCGTCGCACGGGTTTGCATGCCGGTGGCGTCGGCGCCGGCGGCCTTCTCGGTCATCGAATAGCAGATGCGCTTTTCGCCGTTGAGCAGCGGCTTGAGGAATTTCTCCTTTTGATGGGGCGTGCCGTGCTCCAGCAGCGTCAACATGGTGGCGTCGTCAGGTCCCTGGGTATTCATGGAGAGCGCCCCGAGATAGCTTTCGCCGAGCTCCATCTGCACCAGCGCATTGGCGAGGGGACCAAGACCCATGCCGCCATGCTCCTTGGGAATGAAGGGGCACCAGAGGCCCTGAGCCCGGGCCTTCTTGCGCAGCTCGGCGAGAATGGTCTTGTAATCGCCGCCCGCCAGCAGGCGTTTTTCGGCCGGGGCGCATTCATCCTGCACCCATTGCCGGACACGCTCGCGCACCGCCTTGGCGTCCGCGGGGATTTCAAAATCGATCGACATCTGGATTTCCTCACCCTGTTATCTGACCCGAGGATGCAGCTTCGCGAGGCATTCGCCTAGCTCGGCCCTGAGCTCGGCCCTGAGCTCCGCCCTGAGGGATCTCGCGCCGCAGCGAGAAGCCGGCCAACCGGCTTGACCGCCGGATCGCGAAAGTCGCAAGGTCGCGCCTCGAAGTCGGGGAGGCACGCATCATGCTACCGATCTCACGCCGCAGCGCGCTGGCGCTCGCCTCTTCCGTCGCGTTGGCGCCGCTGGTCGGGTGCTCCCCAGGCAAGAAGGACGCCGCCGTGTCAGCAACGCCTGCGGGGCCGTCCGAGGCCGACGCAAATTTTGCGCGATTGTCCGTGGCTTGGATGGACGCCGTCTTCAAGGCCAACCCCGCCAATGCGACGGTCACCGGGGAGCATCGTTACGACACCGAGTTCGACGACATCAGTGAGACCGGGCGCGCCGCCCGCGCCGGCATTGTCAAGGAAACCACGTCGGCGCTGTCAACCATCGATCGCGCCAAGCTTTCGCGCGACAATCAAGTCGACGCGGCGATGCTGAGTGAGGCGCTGGAGGCGGAAAGCTTCGCACTTGACCAGAACCGGGACTGGAGCTGGGATCCGCTGATCTACAGCAATACCGGCAGCGGCGCGCTTTATGGCCTGATGGCCCGCGAGTTCGCGCCGATCGAACAGCGGTTGATCTCGGCCGCCTCGAGGATGGAAAAGCTGCCGGAGTTTCTTGCGCAGGTGCGCAAAACGCTCGTCGCAGAGGCCGTGCCGGAGATCCACGCGGCGACCTATTCGGGCCAGAATGGCGGCGCCCTCGCGATCATCGATGAGCTGATCCTGCCCGCCGCCGACAAGCTTGGGCCTGCCGACCGCAAGTGTCTGATGGCGGCGGCCGAAAAAGCCAAGGCTGCGGTGAGCGCGCATCAAACCTGGATCGATCGGGAGCTGACCCCCAAGGCCAAGGGCGATTACAAGCTGGGCGCCCGATACGACGCCAAGCTGCGCTTCTCGATCAACGAGACGACCGCGCGAGAGGCGTTGCGCCAGCGCGCAGAGACCAACGCTGCGGCGATCCGCGAGGAGATGCTGGAGATCGCCAGGGGCGTGCTGGCCGCCCAGCCCGGAGCAAAACCTCTGCCCGCTTCGCTCGACGACAAGCAGAAACTGGCCGCCATCGCTGCAGCCTTTGCGATTGCCGCCAAGCTGCAACCGCCACGCGACAAGCTGTTCGAAGAGGCCAAGCGCACGCTCGATGAGGCAACCGCCTATGTCCGCGACCACGGCATCATCACCTTGCCCGATGCGCCGGTGAAAGTGCAGGTGATGCCAAAATTCGAGCAGGGCGTCGCGGTCGCCAATTGCGATTCGCCTGGGCCGCTCGATCGGAAACTCGACACCTTCTTCAATATCTCGCCGATCCCGAAAGACTGGACCGACAAGCAGACCCATTCCTTCTTGAGCGAGTACAACGCCAAGATGCTCTACGAGCTCTCGGTTCACGAGGCGATGCCGGGCCACTACGTCCAGATCTGGCACGCCAACAAGAACCCGAGCGTGCTGCGCGCCGTGCTGGCCTCGGGATCGTTCATCGAAGGCTGGGCCTGCTATGCGCAGGACATGATGATCGAGCAGGGCTTTGGGGCCGACGACCCGCTGCGCCGGCTCACCAACCTCAAGATGCGCCTGCGCTCGACGACCAACGCCATTCTCGACCAGGGGGTGCATGTCGACGGCTGGGACAAGGCCAAGGCGATGGACTTCATGACCCGGGAGGGCTTCCAGGAGGAACGCGAGGCCAACGGCAAGTGGACGCGCGCGCGCGTCAGTTCCGGTCAACTGTCGAGTTATTTCGTCGGCATGACCGGCCACTGGGCGATGCGCAAGGAAGCGGAGGCCAAAGGCGGCGGCTTCAACCTGAAGAGCTATCACGACACGGCATTGAGCCATGGCTCGCCGCCGGTTCGTTTCGTTCGCGCGCTGATCTTCAATCAAGCGATCGCCTAGTCCGGCTCAGGCCCGTGTGGTTGACCTCGACGGCGGCCTCGCCCAGAACTTGGCGATGATCCAGAACGTGTGGGGCCCGCAAACAGATTTTGGCCTGTCCAGTGACGAGATGCTGGACGAGATGGGCTTGCATCTCGCCCGACACCTCGGCGAGCATCAGACGGCGTTCAGCGACACCGATGGCTGGAAGGGCAAGTCCAAGGAACACGGGCCGCCGGTGGATGTGCTGGTCGTCCCGCCCAAGGGCGAACGGCGATTTGCCTATGTCGCTTCCTTCGGCTGCGCGTTTCGTCCGCTACCGGCCAAGTCCTATGCCGATCAGGGCGTGACCAAGCGCGTCGAATTCGTTCTGGCCGCGCCGCAGCGGGGTGATCCGAAGGCGGACCGGGAGATGATGAACATCGCCGCCAACACGGTGCGGCAGTTCGCCAAGCTGGTTCACCTCCAGCCGATCACCGTCGAACCGGGCGAGACGGTGGCGTTCTCCGATGACCCCGAACCGATTTTCGAGGGTTCGGAAATGGCGGCGTTCGCCTTTACCGCTCCGCGTCTGCCGGCGGATGGATTCGAGACGCTGAAGCTGGCCAGCGGCGAAATTATCCGCTTCGTGTCGCCGACACCGATCTATCGCGACGAACTGGACGCCGCGCGGGATCGCGGTCCCATCGCCCTGGTCGAGGCGCTTCGGGCTGGCCAGGTCACCGAAATGCTGGATCTCAGCCGCGCCAGCGTCGCGCGAGCGACGCAGCCGCCCCCGCGCGGCTGGCTGTCGCGCCTGCTTCGTCTGATTGGCATCCGCTAGACATCGGAATCTGCGACGAAATTGCGACCCCGCGCCGCTTCCATTTCCCGCGACGCCCGCTAGATTGCCGCCAACTTCGCCGCAGGGATTATCGGGCTCATGGTCGAACTGACGCTTCCCCAGAACTCCAAGATCAAAACCGGCAAGACGTGGCCCAAGGCGACGGGCGCCAAGAAGCTCAAGACCTTCAAGATCTACCGCTACGACCCGGCGACGGGCCAGAACCCGACCTGGGACACCTACACCGTCGACACCGCCAAGTTCGGGCCGATGGTTCTCGATGCGCTCATCTACATCAAGAACGAGATCGACCCGACGCTGTCCTTCCGTCGCTCCTGTCGCGAGGGCGTCTGCGGTTCGTGCTCGATGAATATCGGCGGGCGCAACACCATCGCCTGCACCAAGGGCCATGACGAGATTTCCGGGTCGTGCACCATCTCGCCCCTGCCCCACCTGCCGGTGGTCAAGGATCTCGTGCCCGACCTCACCACCTTCTACGCGCAGCACACCTACGTGCAGCCCTTCCTCAAGACGACGACGCCCGAACCGCAGAAGGAATGGAAACAGAGCGAGGACGACCGAAAGAAACTGGACGGCCTCTATGAGTGCATCATGTGCGCAGCATGCTCGACAGCCTGCCCGAGCTATTGGTGGAATGGCGATAAATTCCTCGGGCCCGCGGCGCTGCTTCAGGCCTATCGCTGGATCATCGACAGCCGCGACGAGGCGACCGGCGAACGGCTCAATGATCTCGAAGACCCGTTCAAGCTCTATCGCTGCCACACCATCATGAACTGCGCGCAGGTCTGCCCGAAGGGTCTCAATCCCGCCAAGGCGATCGCCGAGATCAAGAAGCTGATGGTCGAGCGGGTGACCTGAACGCCGATGACGGGGATCCGCTTTCCTGTCGTCATCTTTCTCCACTCCGGTTGCGACGTCCCGCGCGCTAGGCTCGCCCGATAGGCTCGCGCTGCTCAGGGCTCAAGGATACGAGCCCGAGCTCGTCGACGATCGGACAACCGGCCGGACCCGACCCCAGTTTCTGACCTTGTTCGCTGCCGCCGGCCTCGCGCCGCAAGCAGCGCTGCGGTGGAAAGCGGCGCAAGCCATCGATCCCGCGCTGCTTGGGCAGAAGTTCATCAAAGACCACCCTAATTGAGGCGATGATTGCCTCGCCGATGCTGGCGCCGCGGCCCTTGGTGGCGACGCCCAAGGGCGTGCAGCTCTGCCGCCCGGCAAGCGACGTGGTGCTCGATCGGCTTGAGCGGCGACCAGCGCAGGACGTCACCCAGGTGGAGGGCGAGGTCATCCCGACCGTCCTCGCGGCGCAGTCTTCGCCTGCACCAGGCGATGGGCTTTGGTCATGCCGGCGTCCTTGCCGGGTCGGGCTTCAAGTTCAAGCGTCGGCTCGACACCCTGCCGATACGAAAGCCGCCCAATCGTGGTCGAGGCCTGCCCTCTGACACTGAATCTTTGCCGGAACGCAAGTTCAAGTCCGGGCGTTGACTACCGGAGCCCAGACCATCCGGGCCTTCACGTCGTCAAAGGCAAGAATAGACCTGAAAAACAATCGTGAAATCCCGTCTCACTTGTGGCGAAAGCAAGAGGATGGAACCGCATTTCTGGCGCTATTCTAGATTACACCAAGACTTCGATCGAGTTGTCCTCGACGTGAACCTTGCACCACCGGACCTGCCGCCAGAAGCGGCAGCCCACATAGGAGGCGTTCATGTACGCAGTTCAGCAACCCCGCACCAGCTCGCGGCTCGTCGGCGTATCGGTCGCTGCGCTCGCCACCGGTCTTGCGGCCTGGGCGCTGATCAGCGTCGGCAACCAGAAGATCTTCGCACCGGTGCAGAAGGCGATGACCGTCATGCTGCTCCAGGCCGCCAAGCCGCCGCCGGCCAAGCCAATTCCGACGCCGCCCAAAGAGGTCAAGGTCGACGTCCCCGCCCCGGTTCTGATCGTCCCGGATATCCCGGTCGTGGCGGAGGCGCCGATTATCGCGGCGCCCATGCCGGCCGAAATCGTGGCGCCGCCCGCGCCTCCGGGCCCGCCGGATACCTCGCCGAAACTTATGGCGGGGGCCAAACCACCCTACCCGATCTCTTCGATCCGGGCGCTCGAACAAGGGACAACCACCCTGTCGCTCTGCGTCAGTGAAGTGGGCCGCGTCACCAGCGCGAAGCTGGTGAGCTCAAGTGGACATGCAACCCTTGATAACGCCGCGTTGAAATGGGTGGACAATGCTCGCTTCAAACCGGCGGTGAATGCCGGCCGGCCCGCCGCGATGTGCGACTACACCATCGCCTACCAGTGGGATTTGAAGGACACGCACTAGCGTTGCTTGCCTCCAGCTTCGAAACGGCCCGTCCTTGTGGCGGGCCGTCTTTATGTCGGGCGGCGCTAGTCTTACGTCAGGGCGGCGCGCATGGCGTCGCGAGACGGCGCATAGGCGGCGTCGAGACGCTGCTTGACAGGCTCAGGCGCAAATTTCGGACTGCCGGCGTCGAACGGCGGCGCCGGATCATATTCCAGCGCCAGCTGGATCGACTGGGCGGCGCCAGGGCTGGCCAGTTCTGCAGCGATGGTCAACGCGAAATCGATGCCCGCCGTCACGCCGCCGCCGGTGAAGACATTGCCATCCCGGATCACCCGGGCCCCGCTGGGCGAGGCTCCGACCAGCGGCAGCAGGTCGCGATAGGCCCAGTGGGTCGTCGCCCGCTTGCCCTTCAGCAGCCCTGCCGCGCCCAGCAGAAACGCGCCGGTGCAGACAGAGGTGACCCATTCCGCCTCGGCGCCGCGCGCCTTCACGAACGCCACCGTCGCCGCGTCGCGGATTGCATCGGGCACGCCGAAGCCGCCGGGAATGCAGATCATGTCGAGCTTCGGGCAGTCAGCAAATGTTGTTGTCGGCGGGATGATCAGCGCGCCGTCCGACTTCACCGGCGCTGGGGTCTTCGCAATGATGTGGCAGGTCGTGTTCGGCAGTCGGCCAAGCACCTGCAAAGGTCCGGTCATGTCGAGCTGCGTCAGGCCTGGAAACACCAGGAAACCGATCGAAAGCGCCACTTTGCAGACTCCGAAGAAACAAAGCCGCCGGACCCTAGGGTCTGGCGGCTTTTCAAACCATCGGGTTCGGCAGGGAAGCGATCAGCTTTCGCCGGCTTCGCCTGCATCATCGCTGCGACCGGTGGTGCGCTCGGCGATGCGCGCGCGTTTGCCGGTGAGGCCGCGGAGGTAATAGAGCTTGGCGCGGCGAACCTTGCCCTTGCGCTTCACTTCGATCGAATCGACGACCGGCGAGTGCAGCGGGAAGACCCGCTCGACGCCTTCGCCAAAGGACAGTTTGCGCACGGTAAAGGTCTCGTTCACGCCGCCGCCGGCGCGGGCGATGCAGACGCCCTCGAAAGCCTGGACCCGTTCGCGGTCGCCTTCGGAGATCTTCACATTTACCCGCAGCGTATCGCCTGGGCCAAAAGCTGGGATCGACTTGCCAGCGTCGACGCGGGCGATTTCCTCGCGATCGAGTGTCTCGATGATGTTGGCGGCCATGGGCTTAATTCTCTTGGTCGCGCAGCGGTTTGCGCGCGGATGTCGAACCGGTCTCGTTGCGAGACCGGACCCGGGAAGCGGCGTATAAATCCGGTCTTCTGGCTTTCGTCAACTCCTCGGCCTGGTTTCGTCGCCATTCCCGGACCTTTTTGTGGTCCCCAGAGGTCAAAATTGCCGGGATTTCACGGCCCTCCCAGGCCTGAGGCCGGGTAAAATGCGGGTGTTCCAGCAGCCCGGTTTCGAAGCTTTCCTCCTCCAGCGAGGCGGCGTTTCCAGCCACTCCCGGGAGCAAGCGGATGCAGGCCTCAAGCAGGGCCTGAGCGGCAACCTCGCCTCCCGCCAGCACGAAATCACCCAGCGAGACCTCTTCGAGATCCCGCGCCTGGATGACCCGTTCATCGAGGCCCTCGAACCGGCCGCAGAGCAGGATGACGCCCGGGCCCGCGGCCAGCTCGCGCACCCGGGCCTGGGTCAAGGGCTTGCCGCGCGGCGACAGATAGACCCGTGGCCGACCGTCCGGCGCGAGGCTGTCGATGGCCGCTGCGGCCACGTCGGCCCGCAAAACCATGCCGGCCCCGCCGCCGGCGGGCGTGTCGTCGACGGCGCGATGTTTGCCCACTCCGAACTGGCGGATGTCGACGACCTCCAGCGACCATAGGCCTTTCTCTCTCGCCGTCCCGATAATCGAGACGTCGAGGATCCCGGGAAAGGCCTCCGGAAACAGGGTCAGGCAGGCGGCGCGGAACGTCATCAGGCTTCCAGCTAAAGCATTTATGACGGCTCCGGAACGCCTAGCCAGCAAAGAGACGACGCCAACAAAGCGACAATCACCGATTGCCCTGCACTGCGGGGCCTGCGATTTGCCCCTCGCCTCGGAAACTCGTCAGTGTTATGGAACCGGCCTCACTGTATGGGAGGACAATCATGCGACTTATCGCCCTCGCTCTCGCGGCTGGCCTGCTCGTTGCGCCGGCGATCGCGCAAACCGCCGCCCCCGCCTCGGACACCATTAAGGCGGTGACCACCAAGGGCGTGACCATGTCGGTTCAGGGCATGGATTTCGACATCGACTTCGTGGCGGACGGGACCTTCAGCGGCGCTGGCGGTCAGTTCGCCGGCACCTGGAAAGCCGACGGCAAAAAACTGTGCCTGACCATTCCGGGTATGATCGACAACCAGTGCACGGAATACCCGGACGGCAAAAAATCCGGCGACAGCTTCGACATCACCAGCGACCAGGGCTCGATCACCGTCAAGATCCGCTAGCGCCCATCGGCCTTCCAGACCCTTCGAGGGACATCGAAGGACGCCGTCGCAGTCAGGCTGCGGCGGCGTTTCTGCATCTGGCGCCGGGTCAGGCTTTCAACGTCTTCTTCGCCTTCTTGCCGGTGACGCCGACAAAGAAGCTGATCGCCATGAGCCCATAGAGCAGCCAGTTCACCGCATCGTTGACGCTATCGGGTAGAACGAACGACGCGACGCCAAAGCACAACGAGGCGATGAGCGAGACTTGTCGCCATGGCAGTTTGAGAGCGCGCTTGCGCGTTGCTTTCCATTCGGCGAGCTCGTCGTCGACGGGCGAGTCGACTGGCAAAGGCGGCAGCATGGCGGCGCGCGCGGCTGCGTTGGCTTCGGCATTGGCGCGCGCGAAAATGCTGTCGGCCGGCGGCGATCGCACGGGCGCCGGGGCAGGCGCGCGAAGGCTCGCTTGCGGCGCCTGGCGTCGTCCGAATGATCCTGGCCGAGCCATCATCCCCTCCCGTGAGACCGGTGGCTGATGGTTCAACATGGATGTTAGGGTTTGCTTAATGACAGCCGTTGAAACGCGGCGGTGATGCGATGATTCTCACGAAACAGCCCCGGAGCGGGCTCCGGGGCTGCAGTCCTGTCGGCAATAACTTGATCGTTACCGCCGCCTAGTTGTTGGCGATGAAGGCGGCGATCAACCCACCGGCGAGGGCGGCAAGCAGGAAGTCGCCATTGTCGTCGCGAACCCAGCGATAGCCGTAGGGCGGGTTGTAGAGCCGGTCATCGCGGTAGTCGCGATAGTCGACCTCGTAATAACGACGGTTCCAGTCGCCAAGCCGCTCGCCGCGGCGCCAGTCATAGCGGTCCCAACGCTGCGTGTCGCGCCAGTCGCGGCGGGCGTCGTAACGCTGGCCGCTGCGGTTGTCGTAGCGCCGATCGTGGCCGCGGTTGTCAGCGTAGTTGCGGTTGTCGTCGCGGTTGTGATCCGCACCACGATACTGGCTCTGCGCTTGCTGGCCCTGATAGGGCTGGCTCTGGTACTGCTGGGTCTGAGGCTGACCCGGGCGCACGCCGCGGTTCTCGCCCGGCTGGCCTTGCAGCTGGGTCGAACCATTCGTCTGGCCGGGGCGAGCGCCACGATCGCCGCGATCACCCTGATCGCCCTGATCGCTATGGCCCCCCTGGTGCGATGAGAAATCGCCGCGCGACTGAGCGACTGCGGGCAGGCTGAACGACCCGGCGAGCATCAGAGTGGCGATGGAGGTCATCAGAAGGCGTTTCATGGCTGGGCTCCTTTCGAGTCCGGCGCGGCAGATCCCCGTATCTGCCGGCGTTGAGCGGACTTAATCATCGCTCCCCTGAACCGGGCATGGGGGTGCTGTTCTCTGGCGTTCATGTTGGGCGAAAAGTCCCAGGGGCCCAAAAAAAATTCCTCGCCCTGGCCGCCGGCGATCGAGGCGGCGAAAGTGGGCTCACGCGGCGCGGCG
>JANMWT010000251.1:0-4135 GCA_031394145.1 Alphaproteobacteria bacterium
ACGGCGTCCACGCGCGGGGCGTGGAGGCGGCCGAATGCGCGCGCCAGTGGGCTCTGCGCGATGGCCTGAGCGTACTGGCCATCGGCGGCATGTTCCTCGCCATCGAGATCCAGCACGCCTGGGCTGGCGGCGATCCAGAAGAGCTCGACTTCTTCTAGTTTCCGGCCAGCGTTCGGGCCAGCGTTCGGGCTGTCGTCAGGCCCGCGTCGATCATCGCGACCCTTTGGCGGGGCTCTCGTCCGCCGGTTTGACCTTTCGTTTCGTCAGCTTCAATTGTGAACCATCAAGCGCATCGTCTTCGCCTTGAAAGAGTTTGCGCACATTCACAGTCGATCGGACGCCGAGATCTCGGGTATGCGCCTTCAGCCATGTCTGGGCGGCGCTGCGCCCGTGCTCGAACAGCGCATTGATCAGCCCGGGCTCGATGTCGAACTTGGACGACCCGCCGAGTTTTGAGAGCTCGGCCTCGTCGCCGATGATATGCGTCAGCACGCGACGATAACTGGTGCCTTCTAGCCTGCCCGCATCGATCAGCCGCGTCACGAAGTCCACCGCCCGCAAATCGTGCAGCAGCGGCGAGTTGAAGGTGATCTCGTTGATGCGATCGATGATGTCTCGCGCTGTGCGCGGCGTTCCAGGACGCCGGATGGGATTGATCTGGACCAGCACGAGATCGTCCGTCGTGCACTGTTCGAACAATGGCCAGAGCGCGGGATTACCGGTGAAACCGCCATCCCAGTAAGGCACGCCGTTGATCTCGACCGCCTGAAACAACCAGGGCAGGCACGCCGAGGCCATGACATGATCGGCGGTCAGCTCTCCCTTCTCCCACACCTCGGCTCGACCGGTTTCGACATTGGTGGCGGAGATAAACAATTTCAGCTTCGACTTCCGCACCTTGTCGAAGTCGACCAGCTCGACCAGCAGGTCGCGCAGCGGGTTGAGGTTGAGGGGGTTGAAATCATAGGGGCTGGCCACCCGCGTCAGGAGGTCGAACATCAAGTAGGCCGGCGAGGTATCAAGGCTCCACGGCGCGAACATCGCCTCGATCGGCGATCGCTTGAGGGGGCTGTGACCGGCGTTGCGCAACACCCCTTCCCAGAAATTGCGCAACGTCTGGCGAGCCTCATCGCGATCGCCATCGACCAGCCCGGCTGCCAGCGCCACAGCATTCATGGCGCCGGCGGACGCGCCCGTGATCGCCTCGATCGCGATGCGCTTGTCTTCCAAGAGAGCGTCGAGAACGCCCCAGGAGAACGCCCCATGCGCGCCGCCGCCCTGAAGCGCGAGATTGATGAGTTTGGGCTTGGGATCAGGCTCGGTCATGCTGCGATTCCCAGCTTCCCACCCATAGAGCTTACCTCCGAGCTCAGAGGTCGACCACCCTCACCTCATCAAAGCCGAACCGCGCGAACGCCGGCGCCATCGCCTGCTGGTTGGCGACCCCGCCCGTGACATAGGCGATGGCTGGCCCCACCGGCGCAAGGCTGCCCGCCGGCGCAACCCGCAGAGCTTGCCGCGCCACCGCCTCGCCGGTGTCGATCAGCGTCACCCCCGGCGGGCATGCGGCGGCGATCGCATCCCGGATCAACGGGAAATGCGTGCAGGCGAGGACCACCACATCGATGTTGGGGCCATCCGGGGGATCGAACATCGGCTTCACGGCATAGAGGACCGCCTCTTCATCCACCGGCTGGCCTCGCACGGCGCGCTCGGCGATGTCGACCAGTCCGGCCGAGCCGCGGCGGATCACCGTCTTGCCAGCGGCGAATTTGGCCTCGAGATCATCGAGATAGGCCCGGCGCACCGTGCCAGGCGTCGCCAGCACGCCGATGACGCCGGTCCTGGTCAGGTCGGCCGCCGGCTTGATCGCCGGAACCGTGCCGACCACCGGAATACTCACCCGCGCCCGGATGTCGCCAAGCGACAGGGTCGAGGCCGTGTTGCAGGCGATGACCAGCACGTCTGGACGGGCGATCCTGACCAGAGCGGCGCACAGCTCCGGCAGACGCGCGCGAAGCTCATCGTCGGTCTTCACCCCATAGGGGAAGAAACCGCTGTCGGCCGCGTAATCCACCGTCCATGCGGGCGCCGCCTTGCGCAGTTCCGCAGCGATGGTGAGGCCGCCAACGCCGCTGTCGAAGACCAGCGCCCGGGTCATGTCGCAATCGCCAGAAGCGGGGAGGTCATGTTACGAATCGGCTCGGGGAGATATCTCAATGGTCGCTCAACAGGTCGCGGTGCAGGCAGGTTTGCGGTATCGGCTCTATATCGAGATAGAGCCACATGCCCGCACTCGGCCCGGCTTGTCGAGCACAAATACCTTCATCGTCGCGCTCGTGCTGGTGTCGTTCGTGCTGTTCGCGCTGGAGACCGAGCCGACCATAACCGGCACTTTGCGGACCTGGATCGAAAGGCTCAACATCATCGTGCTGGTCGCGTTTGCGATCGAATATGTGGTGCGGCTCTGGGTGGTCGGCTGGGACGGGCGCCACAGCGGCGTTCTCGGCAGGTTGCGCTATGCTGGTTCGGTTTACGCCCTTGCCGATCTTGCCGCCTTCCTGCCCGAATTGCTGTGGTTGACCATTCCGCACGACGGCAACCCTGAAATGCTGATGTTCCTTCGGGTGCTGCGCCTGGTGCGGCTGCTCAAAATCGCCCGCTTCATTCCGGCCTTCGAGATTCTCGCCGCCGCTTTCCGGCGCGCGTCCGGTCAGCTGATGACAGCGCTCGCTCTCGCCATGGCGCTCGTGTTCGTCGCCGCCGTCACGCTCTACTTCATCGAAGGTGTGGGAAAGGGCCGTGAACAGTTCGCCTCCATCCCTCGCTCGATCTGGTGGGCGGTCGCGACGCTGACAACCGTCGGCTATGGCGACATCTATCCGGTAACCGCGTGGGGCAAGGTTGCAGCATCGTTAATTGCGCTCGCTGGAGTTGGCGTCGTCGCCCTGCCCACCGGCATTTTCGCCAGCGCCTTTTCCGAGGAGTTGCGCGAACGCGCCCGCCTTCGCACCGAGCATGCGATGGCCCAGGAGATCGCCCGCGACGTCGTCGAGGAACTGGGGGACATCGCCGCCATCGGCGCGGATCCGCCAAGATCGCCGTAATCGAAAATGCTCAGACGTCCGCGGACGGCAATTTCACCAGCGCGCCGTATAACTCCGGCCGCCGGTCGCGGAAGAAACCCCAGGCGGCGCGAGCGCGGTCGACATGGTCAAGGTCGATCCTTGCAACGGCGACGCCCTCCTCGGTGCGATCGAGATCGGCGAGAATCTCGCCGGCCTCATCGCAGATGAAGGATGTGCCGTAGAATGTCTGGCCGTCCTCCGTGCCGACGCGATTGGCGGCAGCCACCGGGATCGTGTTGGAGACGGCATGCCCCAACATCGCCCGACGCCAACGGGCGGCGGTATCCGGCTCGCCCGTCTCCGGCGGTTCGGCGCCGATGGCGGTGGGATAAAGCAGGACGTCGGCGCCGGCGAGCGCCATGGCGCGTGCAGCCTCCGGGAACCACTGGTCCCAGCAGATGCCAACTCCGATGCGCCCCTTTTTCGTCTCCCAGACCCTGAAGCCGGTATCGCCGGGGCGGAAATAATATTTCTCCTGATAGCCCGGCCCATCCGGAATGTGGCTCTTGCGATAGACGCCGAGCAGCTCACCATCGGCATCCACGACCACCACCGAATTGTAATAATGCGGTCCCGCCTTTTCGTAGATTGAAACGGGGATGACCACGCCCAGCTCCTTCGCCAGCTTGGCCATGGCGAGGACCGCAGGATGGGTCTTCCAGGCAAAGGCCCTCGCAAAATGGCGCTCATCCTGCGTCTTGCAGAAGTACTGGCCGGCGAAGAGCTCGGAAGGCAGAATCAAATCCGCGCCCTTCCCCGCCGCCTGGCGGACGAGGCTGGCGATCTTTGCGATGTTTGCGTCGATGTCGTCGCTGAGCGCTGCCTGCAGGACGCCGAGCGTGATGGTGCGGGACATGATCGTCTCCCCAATCCTTCCTGTCAGGCCGGCTGCTGCTGGGTGATGCAGTGAAAAGCGCCGCCGCCGGAAAGAATATGGCGCGCCGAGAGCCCGATAACAGACCTGCCTGGAAAGAGCGGTCTTAGCCTCTCGACAGCGGCGCCCGCGC
>JANMWT010000424.1:0-11649 GCA_031394145.1 Alphaproteobacteria bacterium
GATGACCAGCCCGTGCGGCAAGATCCGCATTCCGCTCAATGAGAGCCAGGACGACAAGAGCCAGATAGAGGAATTCCTGCGCGAGTATAAGGGCGAGGGCATCCAGCACATCGCGCTCGGCAGCGACGACATTTACGCCGCGGTCGATATCCTTCGCGCGCGCGGCATTCCGTTCCAGGACACGCCCGACACCTATTACGAGCAGGTCGACACGCGCGTGCCCGGCCACGGCGAACCGCTCCCCGAACTCGAAAGCCGCCGAATCCTGCTCGACGGGGCGCCGACCGAGGGGCAGGGCCTCTTGCTGCAGATCTTCACCACCAACGCCATCGGCCCGATCTTTTTCGAGCTGATCCAGCGCAAGGGCAATGAAGGCTTTGGCGAGGGCAATTTCCGGGCGCTGTTCGAGAGCATCGAGGCCGATCAGATCCGACGCGGCGTCCTGACGGAGAAGGCGTGAGCGCGCCGGCTCTTCCGGTTGAAGGCGGCTGCATGTGCGGTCAGGTGCGCGTGCGCATCAGCCTTGCGCCTATCATGATCGCTGCCTGTCACTGCTCTGGCTGCCAGAAGCTCAGCGCCAGCGCCTTTTCGCTTACCGCACTGATCCCGAGCGCGGGTTTCGAGGTGATCAAGGGTGAGCCCGTCCTGGGCGCCCTGCATGGCCCATCGGGTTATTTTTATTGCCCCAACTGCCTCAACTGGCTCTTCACGCGGCCGGCCGGGATGGCGTTTGTCAATGTGCGCCCAACCCTCTTCGAGGTGGCGGCATGGACAACGCCGTTCATCGAGACCGGCGTGAGTGAGAAGCTCGCCTGGGCGACGACCGCGGCGATTCACAGCTTCGAGCGCTATCCGGAGGCCAGCGACTTTGGGCCTTTGATGCAGGATTATGCGACACGAGCGCATCCCCAAGCGCATCCCCGAGCGAAGCCATGAGCGACACGGTTGTCTTCGGCTATTGGCGCTCGTCGGCGACCTATCGGGTGCGCATCGCCCTCAATCTGAAAGGCGTTTCCTATCGGACGGTCGGCGTGAACCTGCTCAAGGATGAAAACCTCGGGCCTGGCCACATCGCCCGTCATCCCTCTGGCCGTGTGCCCATTCTCGAAATCGACGGGGTCCGCATCGGTCAGTCGATGGCGATGATCGACTATCTTGACCAGACCCGGCCTGAACCGGCGCTGCTGCCGCGCGAGCCCAAGGTGCGCGCCCATGTGCTCGACCTCAAGGATCAGGTCGTCGCCGACATCCATCCTCTCAACAACACCTCGACGCTCGCCCGCCTGCGGTCCCAATTCGGCGCCGACGATGCAGCGATTGCAAGCTGGTATGTGCACTGGATCGTGCGCGGCTTCACCGTCCTCGAACAGATGCTGCCATCCAGCGGCGACGTCTGCGTTGGCGAGGCCGTCACCCTCGCCGACATTGTGCTGGTTCCCCAAGTGACCAACGCCCGCCGCTACCCACAGATTGACCTCGGCCAATTCCCCAACATTCTGCGCATCGACCGCTCCCTCCGTGCGATTCCGGCTTTTCGTGACGCCGCGCCGGAAAACCAGCCGGAGGCGCAACCCTCATGACCCTCATGACCCTCAAGGCGAAGCCGGCATGACAAAAGGCAAGTGGATCCCGGTCAAAGGGGCCGAGGGCAAGCATTCGAAGCAGGCACATGCCGACATGCCGGATGGCACGTTCGAGCGCGAAATGTCGAAGGAGGGCTTCTTCGGTCCGGCCGCCTTCTTCCATCATCCCAAGCCACCCACCGGCTGGACCAGTTTTGAAGGCCCGCTGCGGCCGCGCGCGTTTGACCTCACACGAACAGCGCCAGGCGAAGGACGCGGGCCCTGGCATGCCCCGGTGATCCTCTCGAACAAGTCGGTCGAGGTCCGCTACTGGAAGCTCGCGACACTGATGCCCAAGCTGTCGCGCAACGCCGACGGCGACACCCTCCTGTTTGTGCACAAAGGCGCCGGCCATCTTTATTGCGACTGGGGCCATTATGTCGTGAACCCTGGCGATTACATCTACATGCCGCGCGGCGGCATGTTTTCCATGGCGCCCGATCCGACCAGCGCGCTCGAGATGCTGGTGATCGAGGCGACCAACACCCACTTCACGCTTCCAGATCGCGGCCTTTTGGGTCCGCACGCCTTGTTCGATCCTGGCATGCTCGAGACGCCGAAGATGGACGACGCGTTCAGCGACCATCAGAAAGCCAACGCCATGCCCTGGCCGGTCGAGATCAAGAAGCGCGGCGCGATCTCGATCGTCACCTATCCCTACAATCCGCTTGACGCTGTGGGCTGGCATGGCGACCTCGCGCCGGTGCGGATCAATGTGAAGGACCTGCGGCCCGTGGCGAGCCACCGCTATCACCTGCCACCCTCTGTTCACTCCACCTTTCTATCGGACCGCTTCGTCGTCTGCACCTTCTGCCCGCGCCCGTTCGAGACCGACCCCGGCGCCCTCAAGGTTCCGTTCTTTCATAACAACGACGATTTCGATGAGGTTCTGTTCTACCACGCAGGCGACTTCTTCAGCCGCGACAACATCAAGGCCGGCATGATGACGCTGCATCCTTCCGGTTTCACCCACGGGCCCCACCCCAAGGCGTTGAAGAAGATGCTGGTCCAGGACAAGCCGATGACCGACGAGTACGCTGTAATGATCGACACGCGTGATCCTCTGGAGGTTGGCGAGGCGGCAAGCGCCGTCGAGAACGCGGCCTATGTCGACAGCTGGAAGACGCCTTAGCTCGGCTTGGCTCAACTTGGCGCGGGTAGTTCTGGCGCGGCAAATGCGGCGCGGCATATCCTGACGCGGCTGGCGTGACGCGGCTGGCGTGACGCGGCTGGCGGTACGGGTGGGTCAATGGCTCGCGCCGGCACAGCGGCTGGCACCGGGGCACCGGGGCCACCGGCGGCAAGTTGATTGCTTGCCCAGGGAAGTGAACCGCCTAGGTTGATGAGCTGGGAAGCGTATCCGTACAACGCCCCTGGAGGACGAGATGAAGGCGATCGAACTGGCGATGCTGGCTTGTTTGCTGGCGCTTGGGGGGTGCGAGAAGGTTGGGACGGAGATGTCCTGCGGCGGGGAGACGTTCAAGGTCGATTTCGGAGACAAGGCGGCAAAGATTAGGTCATCCGACAAGTCGAACGCCAGTCTGCCGCTTCTCGAACCGCCGAGTGCGGCCGGTGCGGCCAGGGTCTATACCAATGGCGCGATGACCTTCACCCGTCTCGACCCCGCCGGCGCCGCCCCGGTGATCAAGTTTGCCCGCGGGCGAATGGCGTTTGCGGACTGCCAGATAACCTCGCGCTGACGCCGTTCTGCGCCGGTCCAACCCACCGACGAAAAAACCTCGACGAAAAAGCACCGATGCGACTGGCCGATGCGACCGGCCGATGTAACCAGCGCGGCAGGCTGATCGTATGGACGGGGGAGCGCCGATTTTCGTGGCGCATCGGGCAGGGGCGCACCGGACAGGGGGCGCATCGGGCAGAGGCGCATTGGGGCATAAGATGAAATGGGTTCTCCGCAATCTTCCGAATGCACTCGCCATCTTCATGGCGGTGATCTTCATCGACAGCCTGTTCTACAAGTTCAGCGATGATCCCAAAACCCAGCAGATCTTTGGTTTGCTCGATGGCTGGGCGGGGAGCATCGGCGCGCCGGGCCTGTTTGGCCGCACCGGCCTGTTTAGCCAGTATGTGATTGGCTCGATCGAGACGCTGGCGTCGATCTTGCTGCTGATCGGCATCTTGCCGCGGCTGCATCATGTCCAGGCGCTTGGCGCACTAGCTGGCGTCCTCGTCATGCTCGGGGCGGTGAACTTTCACCTGTTCACTCCCCTCGGCGTCGACCCCAATCATGACGGCGGGGGCCTGTTCATCGCCGCCTGCACCAACCTGGTCTTCGGCCTTGCGCTGTTGTTCGGGTTCCGACGCAAGGCGCTTGCTTTCGCCCTTGGCCGGTTCATCACGGTGTTTGCTCCCGCGCCGAATTGACGGCATAGAAGCGGGATGAAGCTTGCCTCCTTGAAACACGGCCGCGACGGAAAGCTCGTCGTGGTCTCCCGCGATCTCACTCAATACGTCGCCGCCGATCACATCGCGCCGACGCTACAGGCGGCGCTCGATGACTGGGCGCGGATCGCTCCGAAACTGGAATCACTCGCCGAGCAGGTCGAACACGGTTCGGTTCCCACCAACCGCTTCCACGAGCATGACTGCGCCTCGCCTCTGCCGCGGGCTTATCAATGGGCGGACGCCTCCGCCTATGTGAACCATGTCGAGCTGGTGCGCCGCGCCCGAGGCGCGGAGATGCCCGCCAGCTTCTGGACCGATCCACTGATCTACCAGGGCGGCTCCGACAGTTTCCTGGGGCCGCGGGATCCGATTCCGCTGGCCGATCCCAGCTGGGGCTGCGACATGGAAGGGGAGGTCGCCTTGATCCTGGGCGACGTGCCGGCCGGGGCGGACCGCGCCCAGGCGGCGTCGGCCGTCCGCCTCGTCATGCTCGCGAACGATGTCAGCCTCAGGAACATCATACCTGCCGAACTGGCCAAGGGCTTCGGCTTCTTCCAGGGCAAGCCCTCCAGCAGCTTTTCCCCAGTCTGCGTAACCCCTGATGAGCTAGGTCAAGCCTGGGACGGCGACCGGCTGCGCGGCGTCTTGACGGTGCGGCTCAACGGCGAGGCATTTGGCCGGGCGCGCACCGAGGTCGACATGACCTTCGACTTTCCGACGCTGATCCGCCATGCCGCCAAGACCCGGCCGATGACGGCAGGATCGATCCTTGGCTCCGGCACAGTGTCGAACCAGGGTCCGGATGGCGGCCCAGGCAAGGCGATTGGCGCCGGCGGTGTCGGTTATTCGTGCATCGCCGAACTCAGAATGATCGAAACCATCACCGCCGGCGCCCCTAAAACCCGATTTCTCGAAGCCGGCGACCGGGTTGAGATAGAAATGCTCGACGAACGCGGGCATTCCATATTTGGGCGCATCGACCAGACCGTCGTCGCCTGAGAAGAACCTGAAACGCAGGAGCCGGACATGGCGAACAAAGTCTATCCGAACGCGCAGGCGGCGCTCGACGGCGTCCTGTTCGATGGCATGACGATCATGGCGGGTGGCTTTGGTCTTTGCGGCATACCGGAGAACTTGATCGCCGAAATCAAGCGCGCCGGCACCAAGGGCATCACCGCGATTTCGAACAATGCCGGGGTTGACGGCTTTGGCCTCGGCGTCTTGCTCAACACCCGGCAGGTGAAGAAGATGATCTCCTCCTACGTCGGCGAGAACAAGGAGTTCGAACGCCAGTATCTTTCGGGCGAACTTGAGCTCGAGTTCAATCCGCAGGGCACGCTGGCCGAGCGTTGCCGCGCCGGCGGCGCGGGCATTCCAGGTTTCTACACCAAGACCGGGGTTGGCACGATCGTCGCCGACGGCAAGGAGCATCGTGTCTTCGAGGGTGCAACCTATATCCTCGAAACCGCACTGAAGTCGGATCTGTCGATCATCAAGGCATGGAAGGGCGACGCGCAGGGCAATCTGATCTTCCGGAAGACCGCCCGGAACTTCAGCCCCGACATGGCGACGGCCGGCAAGGTCTGCGTCGCTGAGGTTGAGGAGATTGTCCCGGTCGGGTCCATACCGCCCGATAACATCCATCTCCCGGGCATCTTCGTGAACCGGATCGTGCTGGGCAAGTTCGAAAAGCGCATCGAACAGCGCACCGTTCGCAAGCGCGCCACGGTTTAAGGGGCGATTGTGGAAGCGGGCCTCACCGAACAGCAGAAGAAATGGTTCGCGTCGGTTCGCGAGGGCCTGGTGCGCGACACCGGCAAGACGCTGGAGCAGTGGGCGGCCATCGCCCGGAAGTGCCCGGAGACCAGGACCACCGGGCGCGTGAGATGGCTCAAGGACAAGCACGGGCTGGGCGTCAACCGCGCCGCAGCGGTTCTGGACGCTGCCTTCCCCGGTCAGACTGGCTGGGACACGCCCGAGGCGATGGTCGCTGCGCTATGGAAAGCGCCGAGCGATTTGAAGATCCACGATGCGCTGGTCGCGGCGGTCTCGAGGTTCGACGGCGCCATCGTCGGCGAGCGCAAGACGTTCACGGCGTTCTCGCGCAAATACCAGTTCGCGGCGGCGCGGCCGACCAAGGATGGCGTGCGGCTCGGTCTTGCGCTCGACCCCAAAGCCAGCAAGCGGCTGGGGCTGCGCAAGCCAAATGAAGGCTGGTCGGACCGCTGCACCGCGAGCGCGGTCCTGAACTCGACCAAGGATATCGATGCGGAGCTGAAGAAGCTTTTGAAACTGGCTTTTGAAGCGCCCTGACACGGAGAAGACGAGATGGCATGGGATCGCGATGCGATGGCCGCCCGGGCGGCGCAGGAGCTCGAAGACGGCTTCTACGTCAATCTTGGCATCGGCATTCCGACGCTGGTGGCCAACCATATTCCGCCGGGCATCGTCGTTACCCTCCAGTCGGAGAACGGCATGCTGGGCATGGGGCCGTTCCCGTTCGAGGGGGAGGAAGATCCCGACCTCATCAACGCCGGCAAGCAGACGATCACCGAACTCGACCGCACCAGCTATTTTTCGTCCTCGCAATCGTTCGGCATGATCCGCGGCGGTCATATCGACCTTGCGATCCTCGGCGCCATGGAAGTCTCGGAGACGGGCGATCTGGCTAACTGGATGATCCCCGGCAAGCTGGTGAAAGGCATGGGCGGCGCCATGGATCTTGTCGCCGGCGTCAAGCGCGTGGTGGTGATCATGGATCACACCAACAAGGCCGGCGAGACCAAGGTGCTGAAGGAATGCACGCTGCCGCTGACCGGCAAAAAGGTGGTCAACCGCATCATCAGCAATCTCGGCGTGTTCGACGTCGTGGACGGCGGTCTCAAAGTGGTGGAGATTGCTGCGGGCGTGACGCGCGAGGAGATCGTGGCGAACACGCAGGCAAAACTGGTCGGGTGACGCCACATGAACTGGCTGCAGGTCTTTGCTGCGGCGATCGCCGCAGCATCGGTTGTCGCGTGCTCGCCGAAAGCGTCCGCCCCGGGTGCATCTGCACCTGAACTTGCGACAGGCGCCGGAGCTCCTGCTCCAGCGACATCTCCAGCGATATCTCCAGCGGCTGCCTCGGCGTCGCCTTCACCGTCGCCTTCAACCTCGTCAATCTCTCTGTCCGGCAAGTGGGCGGGGACCATCACCTGCTACAAGATCGGGTCTCCCCTGCAGATGACGATCGACGCCGCCAAGCCGGGTGAGGCGGTCATGTCGAAGGGCGATGGCGGAGCGCTGAGCTGGCCAGCGCGCGTCGCCGTCAATCAGGCTGCACGCCTGGTTACGATCACGTCAATCGGCTCTGCTGACGGCGCCGAGCGCATCGAAGGCCGCCTGAGCGATGATGGCGCTATGCTCAGCGGCGCAATGGTCAAGCAACTCTGCACCGATTTCAAGCTCACGCGTCAACCGTGAGGGTTGCGCAGCGTGCGCTACGCAACCACGACATTCCTGAGACCGAAACGCCAGTGACAGGATCAGGCATCAAACACCTCCTCGCCTTGGCCGCGCTGGTTGGAATCGCCTTGCCGGTGGAGGCCAAACCGCCTGCGACGGCGTCCATCCTCGGCGAGTGGCGCGGGACCTATGTCTGCGGTCAGGGGCTGTCGGCCCTCGCCCTTACGGTCGCGAGCCTGAACCGCAGCCGGGTGAAGGCCATCTTCGATTTCGGGCCGCTCAAGGAAAACCCGGCTGTGCCGCACGGCCGCTACGAGATGAGCGGCGATTTCAATGCAAAGACCGGCCGGCTGAAACTCGGCGCGGGCAGGTGGATCGAACAGCCCCCGGGCTATTTTACCGTCGATCTTGATGGCTATCTCACCGCCTCTGGCGCTCGCCTCACCGGTGTGGTTCCGGCGGCCGGGTGCAGCGTGTTTGATCTTACCCACGGCCAAGCCCTGGTCGGTTAGAGATGGAACGCAAGCGCGCTCGACCGCGTTGAGACCGGGCATCTCGTGCCCGACCTCGTCATGCGCGAACCTATTCGTGCGCGAACCGATTTTGGCGGAACCGGTTCATGGTCATCTGCCCGCTCGCGCCAATCTAGGTGTCGTTCTCCTGGTTCTGGTTCTGGTGATCCTCGCCCTCGGCGCGTTTCCGCGCTGGGGCCATAGCCGCAACTGGCGTGACACGCCGAGCGGCACGCTTGGCGTGGTTCTCCTCGGCGTGCTGTTGTTCGCCGCACTAGGTCAACTTTGAGTTAAGCGATGCGCTCGATCGGCGGGAAACGCCATGTCCGGTCGCGCAGCACTTTGCGTGGCAGGTAGGCGCGCAGCGACAGCCGCATCTCGCCAGCTGGCTCCGGCAACCAGTTGGCGCCAGCTGGGCCGGTCGGTGCATTGCGCTGGATCAGAATATCGGTTGAACCATCCGCATTCTTCACCAGTCCTGGCGTCCGGTCACCGACCGAAAAGCGACGGATCGGGTTTTCGACCAGGAAGAACCGACCATCAGGCTCAGCCTGATACATGGTCAGCGACCAGAAGGCGTCGGCTGGGACCCCGCCAGCCGGAACGCGCCACCGATAGGCGTGATCACCCGACAGCGGCGCATTCGCCCCATCCCGCATCGCCTGGAAATACATCGCTTCTTCTTCGCCGAGCGCGGCCAGGCCGCCCAGCGCAACTGACGCACGCAGGAAATCGTCGGTTCCGAAATTGCCGACGCCCTTGGGCTGGTAGCCCCAGCCATTGACGGTGAGGTCGCGGAACAGGAATTTCTCGCGCAAGCGGGTGAGGCCAACCGGAATAAAATCGCGCCACGCGGCGAAGACATCCGGCGAGACCGCGCCGGCTGCTGCACCGATGCCGATCGACGCAAAGCGCGCTGCGCGCGCCGTCTGGCCTTTCCCGCCAGGGGAGCGAGCCAGCATGTCGTTGACGACGCCGAGGAAGTTGGCGGGATCTTCAAGCCGGGTCGCTGGAACAGAAAAGCACCTGGCTGGCGCCGCGAAGGTCGGCGTGACTTTTATCTGTTGCTGCAGCGCTGCGGCCGCCGGCAAATCGTCTGGTCCCTCGACGAGGATCCGGCCGAGCATCCAGGCGTCGTTGGTGCTGGACCGCAACACCTCAACCCCGGCCGGCGCCGTTCCGGCCCATTGCGGTCCGACCACCCAGAAGCGGCCGCCCGCACCCTTGGTGGCGCGGGTCCCGATATATGCGAAGTTGTCGGTGAAGGCGTCCATCAAGGCGATGGAGAAATAACGCTTCGCGTCGCTCGGCGAAAAGATTTCGACCGGCCCGCCCAACAGCTCCAACTGAGCGGAAGAATAGACCGTGTCGTTGTTGGGCGCGGTGATCTGGCGCGAGGTGTGGTCGGCGAGTGTGGCGCGATGACCGACGCGATTGAGCTGGCCGCCAAGTGGGCCGGCGCGGGTCTGAGCGGTGCGCGCCATCTCGTAGAGCGGGAAGGCATAGAAGAACGCGGGCTCATAAGGCGAGAGGCTGCTTGCTGGTTTGACGCTGGCTGGCGCCGGACTAATGCAACCAGCCAGAACGCCCAGAACGCCCAGAACGCCCAGAGCGCCCAGAACGCCAAGGCCGCCCAGGCCGGTTAATACCTCGCGTCGGCGCATGCGCGTCCTCCTGCTACTATTTGGTACCATACGAGCATCAACCCGCCCTCGAAGCAATCGGCGGATGGCGAGGCGCCAGAACCAGACAGCGCACGGTCGCTCTTGGCGCGCAAATCGCCTAGGCTTGCGCCATGAGCCTTCACTGCAACGCGACTGATTTTCTGGCGCAAGCAAGGCGTCTCATTGCGTCAGGGCAAGCCAGCGATGCGCGACCTCTCCTGATTGATGCGGCGGCGATCTTCCAGCAGTCGGGCGATCGGGCGGGCTATGACGCGGCTGTCGGGCTTCAAGAAGCGATCGGACCCATCGTCCCATCATCAACGACAGAGGGTTAGGCCTTCAACTGATCGCTACCTGCCATCGCATGGGCTTGCAAAGCGCGGCGCGTCATGGGTAGGCAGGCAGGAGGCCGGTTGATGGAGAGCGGCCAAGGGAGAACCGCTTTGACTTCGCCACAAACAGCACCGGCGAGCGGACCGCTCTCGGGTGTGACCATTCTTGATCTCTCGACCGTCGTCCTTGGCCCTTATGCAACCCAGTTGCTCGGAGACATGGGGGCAGACGTTATCAAGGTCGAGAATGGCGGCGGCGACATCATGCGCCATGCGGGTCCATCCCCGGCGCCCGGCATGGGCGCAATCTACATGGGTCTCAACCGCAACAAGCGCGCGATCCTGCTCGATCTAAAGACCGCTGACGGGCTCGAGGCGATCCGCCGTCTTGTGAAATCATCCGACGTGTTCTTCACCAATGTCCGCATGGACGGACTGATCCGTCTTGGCCTTGGCTATGACGACATGAAGAAGCTGCGCGAAGACATCCTTTATGTGCATTGCGCAGGTTATGGCTCAGGCGGCGTCCATGCCGGCAAGCCGGCCTATGACGATCTGATCCAGGCGGCGTCCGGCGTCGCCGACCTGCTGGCGATTCGCGAAGGCGGACCGCCGAAATACATGCCGGCGCTGGTCGCCGACAAGGTGAGCGGCCTGCATGCCGCCTACGCCACGCTGGCCGGTCTTTATTCGCGCGCGGTGACCGGCAAGGGCCAGTTCATCGAGGCGCCGATGTTCGAAAGCTTCACCGCCTTCAACATGGTCGAGAACCTGTTTGGCCACACCTTCATTCCGCCTCTGGCGCAGGTGGCCTATACGCGATCATCGAGCCCGAACCGCAAACCCTATCAGACCAAGGACGGGTTCATCGGCGTCTTGCCGTATTCGGATGCGCAATGGGCGCTGTTCTTCGAGATCGGCGGACGGCCCGAAGTGTTCACGGCGGATCCGCGTTTCAACACCTACAAATCCCGCACCGCCAACATCAACGCCCTTTATGAACTGGTCGCCGAAGTCGCCCTCACCAAGACGACGGCCGAGTGGCTGCAGCTTCTTGAAGAGGCCGATATTCCCTCGATGAAGTGCAACTCGATCCTCGACGTGATCGATGAACCTCACCTGCGCGGCACTGGTTTCATCCACGAGCGTCAGCATCCGGTGGTTGGGCCCTATATCGCCATGGAACACCCGGTCAAGTTCACCGGCACGCCTGCGAGCATCCGCTTGGAACCGCCGACGCTGGGCCAGCACACGGCAGAGGTGCTAGGGGAGCTCGGGTTCAACGCAGCCGAGATTGCGCGCATGACGGCGCCCAAGCCAGACAAGAAAGCCTAAGACCTTCTATCCGACTATCGGATCGCCTTGGTCAGGCTGTCGATCACCGCTGCGACCAGCGCATCCTTGCGTTGCTCGACCTCCGGCAGATGGCGATAGTCGATCATCAAGGGGTGGGTCTTCTTCACGCCGTTCTTGGCCTTTCCGTACTTCCAGCCGGCGGATTTCTTCTCGGCGATCCACTGCTCGTGATGAACCGACGGCGATGCCTTCGGGTTGGAGAGGCGCCAGATGACGGCTTCTCGCGACGAGGTCCTCATCCAGGCCGGGGCCTTTGACCAGGGCGGTGACGCAGGCTGACCGTTGGCCTTCTGCCAGGCGCGAACCGCCTCGT
>JANMWT010000429.1:0-3327 GCA_031394145.1 Alphaproteobacteria bacterium
AGCGCCTCGGGCAGGATCGCCGAGGCGGCGCCCGGCGGGCATGGTCCGGTCAGGAACGCGGGCGGCAAGAGATGGTCCGTGTTCGAACGGACCATAGACCCCGCAGCGCAATCGGATCTAGCCGATTATCTGGTCGAAACAACCCCTGCTGAAAAGACTGACTGGGCAATCACGCCGGAAACCGGCCGTCGCAAGCGGCTCCTGATCTCGGACATGGATTCGACGATCATCGGCCAGGAGTGTCTCGATGAGCTGGCTGACTTTGCCGGGCTCAAGGCGGAAGTCTCGGCGATCACCGAGCGCGCCATGCGCGGGGAACTCGATTTCGAGACGGCGCTGGCGACCCGCGTCGCCATGCTGAGGGGCCTCCAGCTTTCGGCCCTGCAGGCATGCTATACTGAGCGCGTGACCCTGAACCCGGGTGCCCAGGCGCTCGTCTCGACGATGAAGCGGCATGGCGCGCGCTGCGTGCTGGTGTCGGGCGGCTTCAGCTTCTTCACCTCGCGCGTCGCAGCGGCGTGCGGTTTCGACGCCGAGCGCGCCAACACGCTGCTCGATGATGGCGCAAGACTAACCGGCGCGGTTGGCCGGCCCATCCTCGGCCGGCAAGCCAAGCTCGCCGCGCTCAATGAGGAAACCGCCACGCTTGACGCGACGCCGGCGGACGCCATCGGCATGGGCGACGGCGCCAATGATCTTGCGATGATCAAGGCGGCCGGGCTCGGCGTCGCCTACAAGGCCAAGCCGATTGTCGCCGCCGAAACTCAGGCGCGGATCGAACACACCGACCTCACGGCGGCGCTCTTTTTCCAGGGCTATCGGGACGACGAAATCGTCGGGCTCTAGGCTAGCGCGTGCGCACTGACACGAAGCTCATTTCACCCGCCCCCCAGACCTGCAGCAGAACCGGTTTGTTGGCCCGCGCCGCCGCTTCGGCAGCCGCAATCGCCTGCTCGGGCGAAGAGACAGGCTGGAAATTCACCTCGGTTACCACCGACCCGACGCGCAGCTTGCCCACCGCGTCCGAATTGCGCTGGATGTCCTGCACGATGACGCCGCGCACTGAATTTGGAATGCCCTGGCGCCGGCGATCGACATCGTCGAGCGCTTTGAAGTTGACGCCGAGCAGGTTGGACAGCGCCTTGGCTCCGTCATTGGTCGGCTTGTCCTTGTTCTTGTCCTTCTTCTCCTCGACCGCCGCCGTCAGCTTGACGGTGGTGGTGAGGCTCTTGCCCTGGCGCAGATAGCGCACGCTGATCTGTGCGCCGACCTGGGCGACGCCGATGATCCGCGACAGATCACGACTTTCCTTGATCTCCTGGTTGTTGAAGGAGGTGACCAGGTCACCGACCTTGAGCCCGGCAGCCTCAGCGGCGCCGCCCTTGAGAATAGCCGTGACCAGCCCGCCCTCTGGACGCTTGAGCCCGTAGCTTTCGGCGATCTGTTGATCGACCGGGCGGATGGTTGCGCCCAGCGTGCCGCGCTTGGTTGCGCCATATTGCTTCAGCTGGGCGATCACCGATTTGGCGAGGTTGGCTGGCAGCGAGAAGCCGACGCCGACCGAACCGCCACTGTCGCCGGGCGAATAGATCGCCGTGTTGATGCCGACCACTTCGCCGCGCAGATTGAACAAGGGGCCGCCCGAGTTGCCGCGGTTGATCGCAGCATCCGTCTGGATGAAGTCGTCGAACGAGCCGGCGCTGATATCGCGGTTGCGCGCCGAGATGATGCCAGCCGTCACCGTGCCGCCAAGGCCGAACGGGTTGCCGATCGCCATCACCCATTCGCCGACCTGGGCTTCATCGGAATTGGCGAATGGCACGGCTTGCAGCGGCGCCTTGGCGTCGATCTTGAGGAGGGCGAGGTCAACGTCGGTGTCGCGCCCGATCAGCTTTGCGGGCATCGTCGTGCCATCCGACAGGATGACGTCGATCTCGTCCGAATTCTCGATGACGTGGTTGTTGGTGACGACATAGCCTGCCGGATCGATGATGAAGCCGGAGCCGAGCGAGCCCTCACGGCGGAAACCTTCCCCGCCGCCGCGGCCGAAGAAATCATTGAACTCGTTCAGCGGTGACCCAGGTGGGAACGCCTGGACGCCGCCGCCCTTCGCCACCGTCTGGCGGGTCGAGATGTTGACCACCGAAGGCATCAGCCGTTTGGCGAGAACTGCGAAATCCTGACCCGAGAGGCCCGGCCGGTCGACCGCCTGGGCCTGCGCCGGCCGCTGGGCCAGCACCGGTGCGGCGGAAGCCACGGCCAGCGCGCTCAACCCTGCAAGCGCAACGCGCCTGAACAAACGAGCCTGCATCCGACCAAATCTCCTGCCCTGTCAGGGCTGTCTTTAACTCGGCGCACACTGGCCCTGACGGGAATTTTCCGCAAGAACGCGCCGCCTCTGGGCGTCAGGTTAGCCCTTCGATTGGGGAAACAGGATGGCAAAGCGCGGTCACAACGGCGTGTGACGGCCCGATCGCAGCGGGCGCCCGGACGAGCCGGAGCGCGGTCGCAACCGTCCGCCCGGCATGCTTTCTCGCGGCGAAGGAGGTCTCTAGGCGAACGAGGCCGACGCGCGCCATCGGGATACGCCGGGCGACCTCAGACGGCCGCTGCGCTCCGGATCGAGGCTGCAGCCTCTCCTGTCCCGAAGATCTTCTGCGATCCTGCGCCAGCGCGGCGAGCTCCTGTCCAGCTGGACCAGAACGCCCGCGCACTGACACCAGGGTTTGTTTCCGCCAGGGCTTATTTCAACCAGGGCTTATTTCGGCGCCTGGTTGAAATATTTGAAGAAATCGGAATCCGGCGAAATCACCAGCGGGGTGCCCTCCTTGATCGCGTTCTCATAGGCCTGCATCGACCGGTAGAACGAGAAGAATTCAGGATCCTTGTTATAGGCCTGCGCATAGATCGCGTTACGCTGGCCATCGCCCTCGCCGCGCGTCTTCTGCGACTGTTCGTTGGCCGTCGCCACAATCACCTGGGTTTGCCGGTCGGCGTCGCCCACGATGGTGAGGTATTGTTCCTCGCCCTCAGCGCGATAAAGCTTGGCCTTCTGCTGCAGCTCGGACTTCATGCGTTCGAAGACGCGTTCCGCGTTCTGCTTGGGCAGATCGGCGCGCCGGATCCGAACATCGACGACTTCGACGCCGAAGCTCGCCATGTTGGCGTTGAGCGTCGCCTTGATCCGCTGCATCACCTGAGCGCGCTGGCCCGAGACGATGTCAGGCGTCGCCACCTTGCCAAGCTCGCCGCGCAATGCGGCGACCAGACGCTGGCTCAACGCCGCTTCGCCGATGACTTCGGTCTGGGCGGCGCGGAAGAATTGCA
>JANMWT010000444.1:0-11436 GCA_031394145.1 Alphaproteobacteria bacterium
CTTCAGAAAGACAACCGTCTCGTCAAACGCACCACAGTCTTCCAACACGCCAGCCATCCAACACGCCAGCCATCGCCATCCTCCGAATCAGAGGATCACGACAGATTCAGGACTTCATCCCGTTGTCACTCAGTTCTTCACTCGATTGCCCTGGGCAAGCCGGCGGCGCGCATAGACTTGGCCTGTCTCCACCGTACTCTGTCGCTGATCGTCTCTTTCTCGTTGCCGCCCGGCGGCGCTGCTGAGCAGGAAACATGCGATGCCCCTTGTGCGCGAACCCTACGGCTATCTCTACAAGGAGGAGAGCCTCCTCCAGGAGGTCTATGGCGGGCCTACTGGCCGGGTTTTCGTCGAATGCATGCGCATCCGTCAGGACGATGTCGCCTCCACCACGGCCATCCTGTTCAGCCATCCCATCGGCGGCGGCTCCTTCCTGCCGCTTGTGACCGCGCTGGCGCATGCCGGCCATCACGTCATCTATTGTAATACCCGCTACCGCGGGAACGACACTGCACTGATCCTCGAGAAATGCGTGCTCGATCTCGGCGCCTGTATCGCTGACCTCAAGAAACGCTTCGGCTATGAGAAGGTGATCCTTGCCGGCTGGTCAGGCGGCGGATCGCTATCGCTCTTCTACCAGGATCAGGCCGAACACCCAACGATCGCGCAGACGCCGGCGGGCGATCCTGTCGATCTCGTCAACGCCGGTCTGCAGCCCGTCGACGGCGTCATGCTGCTGGCCGCCCACATCAGCCGCTCCGTGACCCTCACAGAATGGATGGACCCGTCGATCCTCGACGAAAACCGCCCCTTTGATCGCGACCCCGCGCTGAACATCTATGCCGCAGGTTGTTCCGAACAGCCGCCCTACTCCGCCGAGTTCGTCGCGCGCTTCCGCTCCGCGCAGATCGCCCGCAACCAGCGCATCACGGCTCGTGTAAAGTCGACGCTTGCAGCCTTGCGGGCTGCCGGCGAGCCAGACGCGGAACGGCCCTTCGTCGTCAACGGCACCATGTGCGACGTGCGCTGGACTGATGCCACACAGGATCCTTCCGACCGCCGTCCTCACACCTGTTACCTGGGCGAGCCCCGCATCGCCAACGATGGCCCAGTTGGCCTTGCGCGCTTCACAACGCTACGGTCCTGGCTCTCACAGTGGAGCTACGACGACAGCAACGCCAACGGCCTTCTCAATGCGGCCCGCATCAACGCGCCCGTGCTGGTGATCAATAACACCGCCGATCTGGCCTGCACGCCCAGCCACGCCCGCCGCCTGTTCGACGCTGTCGCGAGCACGGACAAGACCTATGTCGACATCACCGGGGCCGACCACTACTACATTGAACGCCCAGACCTGTTGCCCACGGCGACCGCCGCTATCGGATCCTGGCTCGAAGGGCGAGTGACCTAGCGCCGTGGAACGACTTGTATGGCAAGGAGCAGCCGGACGAGCACAGCGTTCAGGTTGTGTGTGCGTGAAGGTTTGGACCGGCTGCAATGGGCCTTCGCGTGCCGCCCCGCCAGTTTGTTACCGACGGCGGCCTCGCTCAACACCTACCGCTGGTCACCTGTGGCGTGAACCGGCGGAACTTCGCAGCCGATCCTGGCCATTTGCGTTGGAAGAATCCAAAGCTGATTGGGATCGTCTGCCGACATGGCAGATGATATAAGTGATCCGACGCCGGGGGCGTTGGGGATCGATATGGCCGGCGAGATATTCATCAGTTACAGGCGGGTGGATGAGCACTGGGCAAGGCGCCTTCACGCCGAACTCAAGGCCGCTGGCGTTGATGCATGATACGACGCGCAGGTCGAAGCTGGGGACGACTGGCGCGCGGTCACGGCAAAGGCGCTGGAAAAAAGCCGCATCTTCGTACTACTATTTTCGCATGCCGCGGCACAGTCTGAGGACGTCGCGAAGGAACTCGCCGCGGCAACTCTATCCAAGAAACTTGTCGCGCCGGTCCGGCTCGAGGACATCCAGCCAACCGGGGCATTCCTCTACGAACTCGCATCGCGCAACTGGATAAACGCCTTCGAGGAAATCGAGGCCACGCTGCGAAATCTCGCTGCAAGTCTCGCAGCCATGGTGAAGTCCGGCGACATCCATCCTGCGGCCTTACCCTTCGATCGCCCGGAGTCAAGGCCGCTGTGGCTGAGGCCGAAAGCGATGCTCACCACAGCTGGTGTCGTCGCTTGCGCCGCGCTGCTCGCCGCGGGAATTGCATTGACGCAGACCCTGGATCAGAAGCCAGCGAAAGAACGGATTGCCTTGTTCGGCATCGACGCGCCCGCAAATGACAACGATGCGGTGACGGCCGCGGCCGATACCAGCATCCGCAGTTCATTTGCGACTTTGCAGCGCGACGTCGCCGCAAGCGCCGACACGGAAGGCACTCCAGTCAGAGACCGAACCGCCCGCGCTCTCCAACTACACGCAACCTACGCCATCACCGGTTCAGCGACGCGACTTGGCGATAAAATCTCCGTCTCGATCCGCCTCGAGGACGCGCCCTCGCATACCGCAGTCTGCGGCAGTCGCAGTGGATGGCCCGATTGCCAATCCAGCCGGCCTTGCCAATCGGGTGTCAGCCCCCCTCAACGATCGCTTGACCTGCATCATGGAGACACGCTCAAGCTTGCCAAAAGACGACATGCGCATCGTCATGCGACTTCCCAAAGCCTGCGAGAGTGTGCGCTACCAGCTTCCCGGAAATCTTGAGCGCTGGCGAAAGCTGGTTGCGCTGACGCCAAACTCGGCCTGGGCGCTTGCCGGCGAAGTTGACGCGCTGATCCGGGCAATTCCCGACGCCGCAGCCGCCGATGCCGATGCCGATGGCATGAAACGAGAAGCGACGGAAGCTGCACGCCGCGCGGAAAAACTTTCGCCAAATCTCATGGAAGTGCAGATCGAACGGGTCGATGTCGCCGCAATGAACGGCGCGAGCCTGGCAGAACAGGAAAAACTCTGGCTGGAAGGACTGAAGCGCGCGCCGAATACGCCCAACGTCAATGGACTTTATTCCCACTTCCTAAATCGAGCCGGCAGAGCGCGCGACTCCATTCCGTACGGCCGGCGCGCGCGCGATCTGGATCCTTTGTCGGAAGGCAAAATGTTCGGATTTGCGGTAGCCCTCGAGTTATCGGGCTTGACGGACGAAGCGAACCAACTGTTCCAACAACGCCATGAACAGTTTCCAGATAAACTCGAATGGCCATGGCGGGTAGCCATCTGCCCTGTTCAAGGACGTTGGCGACGTTGATGAGGTTCTTGCCGATCCACCTCCATCCGCCAGTCCCGAACTGATAAGTTGCCTCAAGGATATTGTTCGCCTGACGCGCCACCAAACTGGGGTTGGCAGGAAGGAAGCCGCAAGACGCACATCAGCTTGCGCCGCAACGGGCGTGATGTCGGCGGATCTGGCGCGCCGGTATGCCGCCTTTCTCGGAGATTTTGATTCAATCTTCGCCACAAACGTAGAGTAGAGGCTCGACCGATTCTTCTTCTTCGATCCCGCACTGACAGCGTTTCATGCCGATCCGCGCTTTGGGGTGTTCGTCAATCGCGTCGGGCTCACCGACTATTGGCGAACTAGCGGGCATGGACCCGACTTCTGCGCAATCAAGAACCCGGCGCAACTTTGCCGTGGTCTCGTATCACCTTAATGGCTGGTCCAAGCTGTCCGTTTTGGGCCAGGTCGTGACCCACCGTTAGGATGTTACCACCGACCGAGCCGCTCAACATCTGCCGTTCGTCGCAACCGGTATGAACCGGCTGGAGTTCGCCGCCGAAAGTAGCCGCCCGCTGCGCTTCGTGCTCGGCGCCGTTCGGGTCAGGCGTGAATTTTCACGGGAAGCTCTTCATAGCCCTTCACGAAGCTGGAGCGAACGCGACGCGGCTCGCCGGTCACCTCGACGAAACTCCACCGCTTCATGATTTCTTCCCAGACAATTTTCAATTGCAGCTCCGCTAGGCGATTACCGACGCAGCGGTGGATTCCAAATCCGAACGAAAGATGCTGGCGCGGGCGTTCGCGGTCGATGATGAAGGCGTCGGGATTTTCGATCGCTTCGGCATCGCGATTGCCCGAGACGTACCACATGACAACCTTCTCACCTTTCCTGATGGTCTTGCCGCCCAGCACGTGGTCCTCGGTTGCGGTCCGGCGCATGTGTGCGAGCGGGGTCTGCCAGCGGATGATTTCCGGCACCATGCTGGCGATCAAGCCGTGATTGGCCCGGAGCTTTGCGTATTCGGCAGGAAACCGGTTAAGGGCCAGGACACCGCCTGAAAGCGAGTTTCGTGTCGTATCGTTGCCGCCGACAGTCAGGAGGATGATGTTGCCGAGGTATTCATCGGGCGACATGTTTCGCGTGGCGTCGTTGTGCGCCATCATCGAAATCAGGTCGCCGCGCGGCGGTTCATTGACACGCTCGTTCCAAAGCCGGGTAAAAAAGGCGAGGCACTCCATCAACTCCGCCTGACGCTGGTCCTCGGTCTCGACGATTGCGCCCGGCATCGGGAACGTCGTCGCGACGTCCGACCAGTGCGTAAGCTTGCGGCGCTCTTCGAAAGGAAAGTCGAACAGCGTCGCCAGCATCTGAGTCGTCAACTCGATGGAAACCCTGTCAACCCAGTTGAAGGTCTCGCCGATCGGAAGCGCGTCCAGGATTCTGATCGCCCGTTCCCGGATGACAGGCTCCATCTGATGCAGGTTGGCCGGCGAGACGATCGGGCTCACAGCCTTGCGTTGTACATCATGCTTTGGCGGGTCCATGGCGATGAAGCTCGGCCGCCGAAGATCCGGACGCGCATCGCGAATGGTGATGCCGCCAAGGGCCGCGTCCGAGGAAAACACCTGATGGTTGACGTCGACGGCCATGATGTCGTTGTAACGGGTCACGGACCAGTAAGGGCCGAACTCGCTGTCGCGACACCAGTGGACGGGCGCCTCGGCTCGCAGGCGTTCGAAATAGGGCCAGTGGCTATCGGTCCTGAACAGCTCCGGATCGCCGGGATTGAACTCAGCGAGCGGCGTCGCATATGCCCGCGTGCGCGCCTTTTCCAGGTTTGTCGCTCCGTCAGCCATGGCAGTCGCTTCCTGAAATCCGAGATTTGCGCAGCGTCAATCTGCGACGACCTGAAACACGAGCAGATGCCAATCGATCCATTTGGGCAAGTCGAATGTCGTGTCCGTTATGCAGGCAGATCGAGGCGTTTCGAAACTGATCTGCGCCTGAATACCAGGGCGATGACGTTGATCCCGGTCATCGGCGGCGCCGCCTTCGACGGCGATAATCCCCGCAGCGTTGCCCTGTTTGGCGCCATTCTGCAGCGCTCGCTGGGCAGCGTTCTCGACAACAAGTGCCTGGACCTACTCCCGGACTGATCCAGAGGCGCTTCGAGGGTGGGGCGAAATTCCGTCTTCGCGAAGATCGATTGCCTGGCCGTAGATTGGGCGGACCGCCGCGCCTCCAAAAAGGGAGCAAGCCGTATCTGCCATTCACTGAGTATCTTGTGACAAGCTGGTTTCAGATTCTGCATGCAGCGGGGATGTCCGTTTTGGGCCACCTCCGGCCTGGCCGTCATGATGTTACGGATGGCCGGCCCGTTCAACATCTTCCGTTCGTCAGGCCCGCGCCGATCCGGCAGGTCCCTCACCGAAGAAAGACGTACGTTACGTCACGCATCGAGGATGCCTGAATCGACCTTTCCCCAACACTCCTATACTCTTACAGCTCATTCCACCGAGGTCGGGCGTGCCGGATATCTTCCTTTCCTACAATCGCGAGGACCAGGCGCGCGCCAAGATCTTCGCCGAGGCGTTCGCAGCCCAGGGCTTCAAGGTCTGGTGGGATGTCGGTCTGCGGACGGGAGAAGCCTACGACCAGGTCACCGAGAAGGCGCTTCGCGAGGCCAAGGCTGTCGTTGTGCTGTGGTCGAAGAAGTCGGTCGAAAGCCGCTGGGTCCGCGCCGAGGCGACCTTGGCGGATCGCAACAAGACCCTCGTGCCGTGTATGATCGAGCCGTGCGAGCGACCGATCATGTTCGAGCTGACGCAGACGGCGGAACTCGGGCATTGGCAGGGAGCAGCGGACGACAGAGCGTGGTTGGCGCTCCTCGCCGACGTGCGCCGCTTCGTCGGAACCCGCTCCGAACCCACGCAGCGCCCCATTCCGTCCCCGCCGCTCGCCGCGCCCCAGCCGGCGATCGCCCCAGCAAAGCCCGCCATCCTCATCCTGCCTTTCATCAACATGAGCGGCGACGCCGAGCAGGAATTCTTCTCCGACGGCGTCAGCGAGGACATCATCACCGACCTTGGCCGCGTCTCGGCCATCACCGTCGTCTCGCGTAATGCCGCCTTCGCGCTCAAGGGCAAGACCATCGCCGCCGCCCAGCTCGCGCGCGACATGAAGGTCACCCACATCCTCGAAGGCTCGATCCGCAAGTCCGGCCAGCGCGTGCGGATCACCGCGACGCTGGTCGAGGCTGCTACCGACGCGCAGGTCTGGGCCGATCGCTTCGACCGCACGCTCCACGATATCTTCGCCATCCAGGACGAAATCAGCCAGGCCATCGTCGGCGCGCTGAAAGTGAAGTTGGCGCCGGCTGAAAGAAAAGCCATCGAGAAGCGCGAAACGACCAGTTCTGAAGCCTACGAACTCTTCCTCATGGCGCGCCAATTCGGCCGTTCGGGCAGCCAGCGCGTGAAGCCGCTGATCGTGCGCATCTGCCAGCGCGTCATCGAACTCGACCCCACCTTCGCCCGCGCCTGGGCCGAGATCGCCTTCGCCCAGTCGGAGGAAAAGCAGCGCGGCGCGGCCGACAATGATGGCGGTCTTGCCGCCGCCGAGCATGCGCTTGCGCTCGATCCCAATCTGGCGGGGGCGCACGCCGCCATGGCAGAGGTGATCGGCCGCGGCCAGATTATGGACATGGAGCGCGCCAAGCCTTTCGCGGAAGCGGCGCTTCGCATCGATCCCGACTGCTACGAAGCCAACCTCTTCATTGGCTACATCCATCTCGCCCGGCGCGAATATGAGGATGCAATCCGCAGCTATGAGAAGGCGATCGCGGTCGTTCCCGACGCAGTCCGGCCGTGCGGCATGGTGGTGCAGGCTTACGAAGCTATCGGCGACACGCCGAATGCGCTCGCCGCCGCGCGGCGGACGCTTGCCGCTTGCGAGAAGGCGCTCGCCGCCGAGCCCGACCACAGCGAGGCGCTCGGCATGCTCGTCTCGGCGCTCAGCGATCTCGGCGAGGCCGAACGGGCGCGCGACTGGGCTCGCCGCGCCATGCTGTTCGATCCCGACAACATGCGCATGCACTACAACATCGCCTGCGCCATGGCCGGCGTCAGGGATGTCAACGCCGCCTGCGATATTCTCGACCGCGTCGTGCCGGTCGTTAATGCCGGATGGCTCTCATGGATGGAAAAGGACACCAGCCTCGACCCTATTCGCGCAGCGCCGCGTTTCATCGCCCTGATGGAAAAGGCAAAGGCCCGCTAGACCGCGGTTGAAGGAGTCGTCACAGGGTGCAGCCACTGGTTCGAGAGGCCGAAGCGCAGCGCGGCGGCCCGGTGTTCGGCGGAGGCTGGCACACGGACTCGCCCTTCCTGCCGGAGCCGCCCGCGATCTCGATGCTGTACGGCGTCGACATACCGCCCTATGGCGGCGACACGATGTGGGCCAATTCGGCGCTCGCATACGTTTACCTTTCCGACACGATGCAGAGATTGCTGGCGACATTGAAGGTGCACATGTCTATGGCGCGCGTGTTGGCGACCGCCCAAGCACGCAATGCGGCGGACGGTTCGGTGATCGGCCGGTTGGCGGCGACGCGCGACCTGACGGAGCTGCCGGAGGATTTGGCCCGCAAGGTGCGCGGTTGGCGCCATCCGCTGGTGCGAACCCATCCTGCGACCGGCGAGCAGTCCCTCTATTGCGACGAGACCTACGCCACGGGAATCGAAGGTTTGACGCCAGCGGAGGCGGAGCCAATTCTGAAATTCCTTGTCGCGCACATCACGCAGCCGGCCTTCACGTGCCGGCTGAGGTGGGAGGCCGGTACGCTCGCGCTCTGGGATAACCGCATCTGCGTGCACCAGGCGTTCGACGACTATGGCGGCTTCCGGCGCGAGCTATACCGCACGACCGTCGCCGGCGAGACGCCTCGGTAAGCGGCGACACAATAAGGCCCCCCCCCCGGACCTGCCCGCGCGGCGCCGGCTTGCGACCGCCAAGGTCGCTCCAGACCGGCCATTCCGGGCCACCGGCTCGAACCGGCGGGACGTCGCCGGAGCCAGACGTTCGAGGACGAAAACCGCGCAACTCAATTCAACCGTTCGCCCCGAAACCGGTCGCAAACCGGTTGTTGGTCGCGGCGCCCTTTCCAACATCTGCCGTTTTAAGGCAAGCTCCCGTGGGGAGTGGTGATCGTTCAAGGAAGCGAGCCCCATTCCAACGGGAAAATGCGGCGGCGGGGTGGAAGCATGGACAATCAAAAAATCAGCACGGCTCAGCTGGCCAACACGCCAGCAGCCAGTCGTTTCTCCCGTCGGGCGCTCCTGGGCGGCGCGGCGGCGACTGCGGTCTGGGCGTCGCTTCCTGGCGCGACCCGGGCGCAAACACGTAAACGCTTCAGCGCCAACGATCGCGTGAACGTGGCGGCCATCGGCGCTGGCGGAAAGGGTTCGGACAACATGTCCGCCCTCATCAGCCAGAACATCGTCGCCATCGCCGACGTGGACTTCGAGCGCGTCGGCAAGCAGATGCTCGACAAGACCGGAAGTCTCAAGCCGAGTCGCGAAGCGCTGAAAGCGGCCTACGACAAGACCGAACGCTTCGGGGACTACCGGCGCATGCTGGATAGCCGCAAGGACATCGAAGCAGTCGTGATCGCAACGCCGGACCATCACCACGCGGTGGCGGCGCGCATGGCGATGGAACGGGGCATTCACGTCTATGTCCAGAAGCCGCTCACCACGACGGTGCGCGAGGCCCGGATGCTGCTCGCGCTGTCTCGCAAATACCCTGAGCTCATCACCCAGATGGGCAACCAGGGACATTCCGGCAATGACGGCCGGCGCGTCATTGAACTGGTCCGCGGCGGAGCGATCGGGAAGGTTCACAACGTCCAGATCTGGACCGACCGGCCGATCTGGCCCCAGGGCATCATCAGGCCCGCGGCCGTGCCGGCGCCAGAGGGCCTCGATTGGGATACCTGGCTCGGCCCCGCCGACGTGAACTGGGGCTACAATTCCGCCTACGCGCATTTCAATTGGCGCGGCTGGGCGCCCTTCGGCAGCGGCGCCATCGGCGACATGGGCGCGCACTTGATGGACTTCCCGGTCTGGGCGCTGGAGCCGGGGCTGCCGACGCGCATCGAGACGCGCCACACCCTGTGGGGCGGCCAGACCGATCCGGTCAAGAAGCCGGCGGAACTGGCGAGCTTTCCGCTCGGCAGCGTCACGACATACGAATTCGCCCACGCAAAGCACGGCCCGCTGAACATCACCTGGTATGATGGCGGCCTGATGCCGCCGACGCCCAAAACCCTGCCGCCCGACCGGATCATGGATCCCGTCGGTGGCGTGCTCTTCATCGGCGACAAGGGCATGCTGATCCACGACACTTATGGCGAGAAGCCAACGGTGATCGGGGACGAGGCGAAGGCCCGCGCAGCGAAAATCCAGCAGACGCTTCCACGGATTGTGGGCAGTTCGGGCGGCCACGAGATGAACTGGATCCGCGCCATCCTCGGCGAAGAGGCAGCCTCCTCCCCGTTCGAGGTTTCCGCCGTCCTCACCGAGACGATGCTGCTCGGCAACGTCGCGCTTCGCGCCGACCAACCAATCGAATACGACGGCGCCGCTGGGCGGATCACCAACTCGGAAGGCGCAAACAGCCTCCTCGACCGCACCTACCGGAAGGGCTGGGAACTATAGGAGCTCGCGGGCCCAAGTTCTGGCCTGGACAAGGTCCAGCATGTCGCGTGGCTGTCGGCCAGAACCGGCGGTTGGACGACAGGCCGAAAGGCTCGCTCTGATCAAAGTCGCGGCCGGTATTCCTCAGCGGAGATGAAGCCGTCTTTATTGGCGTCACGCTGGCCGAACAACCGATCCAGCTGGGCTGGCGGCGCCCTGTTTGGCGAGCAGCGCGCGATACTCCTCGCGATCGAGCTTGCTGTCATGATTGGCGTCGCTGGCGACGAACGTGGCCTAGCGTTCAGCGTCGGTCAGCGTGTCGCCCTGAACCAGGCGGAAAAACACCGGCTTGCCGTCTGGCGCCAGCATGATCCCAGCGGTCCGCCGGCGGTCGGCGAACATGACCACGAAGATGTCGAAGCCCTGCCCATCGACCCCGGCGAACGACAGCGGCTGCAGCGGTGGGGGGCCGAAAGGCGTCACACGTGCTCTCGGCTACACGGCCCACTCTCCAGCCAGTGGTTCATCGCACCGTCTCCTTTTTTTCGGAGCGGAGACGCGCCGCGTCTTGGCCTCGAACTTGGGCTTGGGCATGAGCCGGAAGCGAGTCTGGCACCAAGCGAAGTCAATACCGACGTCTAGCAAAGCATCGGAACGTCCACATGGGCACGCAAATTCCATGACCGACACGACACGATAGGTCTCGCCAGCGATGAGGGGCGCCGGCTCTCCCGTGACATGGTTTGGTGCGACGTTGACGCATAGAACGAGATCGCCGGGGCCGACAGCATAGCTCATGGCTTCCATCCCTTACGGTGACGAGGAGGATAGACCCGGGACAGCAAGCAGCAGGTTCAACTTCAGCACCAGCTCTGTGGTCTCTTGCCATGTCCCCGCGTGGACGGTGAGCGCGTGGATCTTCTCGACCGCGCGCCTGATGCTTTTCTTCGACGGCCGGTGACCCAGGCGAGCCTGGCCGGTCCTCGCAGAATACATCCGTCCGAACGTGTGCCCCAGGAAGTCAAACTCACCCTCCGGCACTTTGCAGATCCGTGTCTTCTCCTCGCTGATCGTCAGCTTCAGCTTGCCCATGATCTCGCGCGGGTGGAGCAAGGCCTCTTCGGCCTTGCCCTTGTCGCACAGGATCACGAGATCATCGGCGTAGGTTACGAGGCGAGCGCCAAGGCGTTGCTCAAGCCCGAGCTTCTTCCACCCCAGCACGAACCGGCGCATGTAGAGGTTCGCCAGTAAGGGTGAGATGGGTGCGCCCTGCGGGATGCCACGATGGTTGTCGCGGGCCTCCGTCGTGCGTGTCTTCCGGCCTCGATCATCGGTTTCTTCAACGGCGCATTCCAGCCACATCTTGATCAGATGCAGCACGCGCCGATCAACAACACGGCGCGCCACCGACTTCATGAGGTCGGCATGGGGGATGCTTCCGAAGTAGTCCGCGAGGTCGGCGTCGACGACGTCCGCAGTGGCCGCGGAACAACTGCTCCTTCACCTC
>JANMWT010000447.1:0-11858 GCA_031394145.1 Alphaproteobacteria bacterium
CCGCCGCGGCGACAATCAGCAACGCCGGCATGGGCAAGCGGTGCGGGGGGGGGAGCGAAGCTTGAACCAGAGATGTGCTTGCGAGGCGCGCCTGATCGCCTACCCTTGTTTGATTACCAAGGCTGAGGGGACGTTATGACCAAGAACCGGCTCGAAGCCTTCAGCGATGGGGTGATCGCCATCATCATCACGGTGATGGTGCTGGCGCTGAAGGCGTCCCACGCCCCCAACCCTGGAGGCGTTGCTCGAGCTCTATCCGATCTTCCTCAGCTATGTGCTGAGCTTCATCTTCATCGGCATCTACTGGAACAATCACCACCACCTCTTCCACATTGTCCACCATGTCACCGGCGGCGTCCTGTGGGCCAACCTGCATCTGTTGTTCTGGTTGTCGCTGGTGCCGTTCACAACCGGGTGGATGGGTGAGAACCACTATGCGCTCTGGCCGGTGCTGGTTTATGGCGCAAACCTTTTGTGCTGTGGGCTCGCCTTCACGGTCCTGCTGCGCTTCTTGATCCATGCCAACGGCAAGGGTTCGGCGCTCGCCCGGGCGGTCGGCGCCGACTGGAAGGGCAATGTGTCGATCGGCATCTACGCGCTGGGGATCGCGCTCGCCTTCATCCATCCGCTGCTGGGCATCGCCTGCGATGTTACGGTTGCGGTGATCTGGTTCATCCCCGACAAACGCATCGAGCGGGTGGTTCCCCTCAACGAAACTGGCACGGGCTGAGCGACCGCGGGCAGCCTAATGCCCGCAGCCAGCGCCAGATAGCGGTCCGATCGACGCTAGCCCCGGAGGATCAGCAGCCCCGGAGGATCAGCTGGCCTTTTCGACCTTTTCAAAGGTCTTGCACTTGGCCTGGATGCCCTCATAGCGCGTGGTCGCAGCAGCATCGCCCCCGAGGCCCGCATTGGCGTCAGCGATGATCGGAGCGCCCGCCTTGGTAAGGTCATCGTCCACGACCTTGTTGGACTTCTTGGCCTTGGTTGCCTCAATATGCTTGTTCCAAGACATCTTGAGGAACTTGTCGGTGGCGCTGCGGATCTGCAGGTCCTTCTGCGCCTGGCTACCAGCCTCGGCCTTGGCGACGCGCGCATCGGCCACTTGCTGGGCGATGTCATAATATTCGTAGCATATGAGCGACTGCTCGTAGGTCGCACTGGCGTCGACCGCCATTTTGACGGTCGCCTGGCCCGTTGCTGTTGCGCACAGCGCCATGGCGGCCAAAGCGGATCCGGCCGCCAGCATCCTGGTCACGTTCATGTCTTTCCTCGCCCGGCGGGATGATTTGCAATCGGGAGGAGGCTGCCCGCGCGCGCCTCCCCCGCGAGCCTCCTCCGGGCCCGGCTTAAACCTGCCGTTGCGACGGCCAGCCTGTCAAATGTCGCGTCAGCAAGATTGCAGTCGCTCGGCCCGGATTTGAGCCGCCACAATTTCAACGCCGGCCGGCGCCCCGCCGCCGTGATCGCCGCCACTCGGCCTTTTGCGCAGCATAAGGCCGACGCTTCTGCGCGGTTGTCTCCAGTTCATCGGGCGCCGGACCCTGGGGGCGGCTTACCCAGATGGGACAGATGAGCACCATATCACAGTTGCGTTTTCGTCCGCGTGCGTTCGCCGCGGCGCTGCTTTCAACCGCGGCCTTTGCACCGCTCGCCTTCGCCGAAAAGGACGGCCCGCCCAAACCCGCCCGCAATGACGGAACGGTCGCCAGAAGCGATGTCAGCGCCGGCTCGCTCCTGATCTCGACAAGCGAACCTGGTCGCTATGTCGAGGCGCCGATCGTCGCTGGCGAAGTGAAGATGGACATCGCCGGGCCGGTGATCCGCACCCGCGTCACCCAGCGCTTCACCAACCCCACCAACCAGTGGGTTGAGGGCGTCTACGCCTTCCCACTGCCTGAGGACGCCGCCGTCGACACGCTCAAAGTCGTGGTTGGCGAACGCTTCATCGAAGGCGAGATCCACGAACGCAAAGAGGCCCGCCAGATCTACGAGACCGCCGTCGCCAGCGGCCACAGAGCAGGCCTGATCGAGGAAGAGCGCCCCAACCTGTTCACCACCTCGCTCGCCAACATCGGCCCCGGCGAGACCGTGGCGATCCAGATCGAATACCAGGACAAGGCCCGCCTCGATAATGGCGTCTGGTCGACCCGTTTCCCGCTGGTGATCGCGCCCCGCTATATCCCCCGACCCGACGAACCCGTGCTGGTTTCGGACGCGTCCGGCCGGATCGGCGTCGGCAATCGGCGCGTGCCGGATGCAGCGCGCATCACGCCGCCGGTTCTCCACCCGGATCAGGAACCTTCCGGCAGGCAGGGCCTTCGCCTGCCGGTCTCGTTCGACATCAACCTTGATGCCGGCGTCAGGCTTGCGGAGATCGCGTCCCAGACGCACGACCTCAGGATCGAGGCCGCAGCGGGCGGCGCCAGCCACATCACCTTGAACGACGCAGAGGTCCCCGCCGACCGCGATTTTGTGCTGTCGTGGAAGCCGGAGGCGAGTGCTGCGCCCCTGGCCAGCCTCTTCCGTGAGACGCGCAATGGCGAGAATTACCTGCTTGCGGTCATCACCCCACCTGCGATTACGACAAAAAGCCTGCGCCGCGACCGCGAGACGGTGTTCGTGATCGACAACTCCGGCTCGATGTCCGGAGAGAGCATGAACCAGGCGAAGGCAGGACTTCTGCTTGCCCTCGACCATCTTGCGCCGACGGACGAGTTCAACATCATTCGCTTCGACGACACGATGGACCAGCTGTTTCAGCTCGCGGTCCCGGCTGATGAACAGAACCTTGCTCGCGCCAAACGCTTCGTCAAATCGATCGAAGCCAATGGCGGCACCGAAATGCTGCCGGCCCTGAAGGCAGCGCTCCTCGACGATGACAAGCAGAACCAGAACCAGGTTCGCCAGGTGGTATTCATCACCGATGGCGCCATTGGCAACGAGGCCGAGTTGTTCTCGGCGATCCACGACCGGCTCGGCCGCTCACGACTGTTCACGGTTGGCATCGGCTCGGCGCCCAACGCCTATTTCATGACGCGCGCCGCTCGGCTGGGGCGCGGAACCTTCACGTTCATGAATGACGTCTCGAAAATCACCGAGCAGTCGAGAAAACTGTTCTCGGCGCTCGAAAACCCGGTGATGACCGATATCGACTTCAAGCTGCCGGGATCGGCGGTCGACACCTATCCCTCGCCCCTGCCCGATCTTTATGCCGGCGAGCCGGTGACCATGGTGATCCGCGCCGACAAGCTGGAAGGCGCACTCACGCTCTCTGGCAAGCTCAATGGTCAGGCCTGGACCCGGCAACTCCCCCTCGCCGACGCCAAGCCGACCACTGGTCTGTCGCAGCTCTGGGGGCGCGCGAAGATCTCCTCCATCGAGGAGAGCCAGTTCGCCGGCGTCGACCCGACCGCCGTGAACGCCGGCGTGTTGAAGACCGCGCTGGACTTCCATCTCGTCTCGCGCCTGACCAGCCTTGTCGCGGTCGACGTGACGCCGGCGCGGCCGGCGAGCGAGCGGCTCGACACGCGCCAGATCGCCACCATGCTGCCCCAGAGTTGGCAGTTCGCAGCTGTCTTTGGCCCACGCGCCGAGGCCCGCGCGCTCAGGCTTGATCGCCTTCCTGACAATGTGATGGCGGCGATTGACGCCCGCGCGAGCAAGGACAAGCCGGACCAGAAGGCCGGCGACAAAGCCGAGGAGCTGGCGCTGCCGCAGACCGCGACCAACTGGAAGCTCATCCTCGCCTGCGGCCTTGGGCTGATCGCATTGGGGATGACATTCGGCGAGGTCGTGCTGGCTCGCGGACGCTCCATCCTTCGCGTCCGGATGCTTCGCGCCTGGATGCTTCGCGCCTGGATCCCCCGCGTCTGGAGACGCGCGCTCGGCGCCAGCGTCGAGCGGCGCGCCGCGTCCGAGGACCCCACCGCCTGACGGCCCGCCCGCCCGCCCCATCTCCCCGGGGTGCGGGCCCGGCATTTCGATGAGACGATGATGACCGTCTTTCCCCTTCGCCGACCTGGCCCCGACCTGCACGGGACAATCGCCGCCGCCTCTCCGGGCGCGTCCGATCCCGCCGCAGCCGCCCCTCTCTCCGCCGGGGACGGCCGGGGAGAGGGGCGTGAGGTCCTCGCACCGTGGCGCGTCCTTAGCCTCGCTTGTCTGATCGCCGGCCTCACTTTGGCTGCGGCCGCGCTCTACATTCCGGCCAAAGCGCAGCTCGCTCAAATTCTCATGGCCCGCGCCTGGCGCTATGAGCTCGCCACCGGGCAACCGGCCCGTCCTTGGCCCTGGGCCGATTTTACCCCCACCGCGAAGCTCGACTTCCCGGCCCAGCATCGCTCCGTGCTTGCCCTTAGCGATGCGTCAGGCGAGAGCCTCGCCTTCGGACCAACGCTGCTCGCCGCCTCTGCAAAGCTCGGCGCGCGCGGCGTCACGGTCTTCGCCGCCCATCGCGACACACATTTTGCTTTCCTCGCCGAGCTCAGGCCCGGGGACGCCGTCAGGGTGGAAACCCGCGGCGGGGCGGTCACCTACCGGATTACTGGCGCCGAGGTGGTCCGCTGGAACGCTTCGGGCATCCAACCTCACGACAATCGGCCAGCGCGCCTCGCCCTCGTCACCTGTTGGCCGCTGGATGCGAATTTCCACGGAAGTTTACGTTACATTGTCTGGGGTGAACGCAGCGATAGCTGATCGGGCAAGCTGGACCGCAATGGGCCTTTCTGGCAGAGATACCACCGGACAGACCCGACGCCTGCCGCGTCACATTCCAGGGGGTTTCAATGCTTCGCTCCATCGCCGTCGCCGCCTTTGCGGCCGCCCTGCTCGCCTCTCCGGCTCTCGCCGAGAAAGTTACCAACCAGTCGGTGATCGATCTCGCCAAGGCGAAGATGAGCGACGATATCATTCTCTCCGCGATCTCGAGCGGCACACCGAGCTTCGATACCTCGTCCAAGGGCCTCATCGCGCTCAAGAACGCCGGGGTCTCCGACAAGGTCGTGCAAGCCATCCTGAGCGCCAACGCCTCGCCGGCGCCGGCCGCGGCCGCTGCACCGCGGGCTTCGGGCGGATCGGCCGCCGGCGGCATGACGCCGGAAACCGCGACCCTGATCGACGGCGGCAAGTCTTCCCAGATGAAATACCTGACGCCGACCCTCCGCCATATCGCGGCGCCTTTCGCCGGCCTTCGGACCTACGCCTCATTGACCGGCATGAAGGCCGCGCTGCGCACCAGCGGCAATCCGAAATTCGTGATTGCCGTGCCCAACAATGCCCAGCCGGAGAGCTATTTCACGCTCGCCCACATGGCGCAACAGAAGAATGGCAACCGCGAAGTTCTGGTCGGCGGCGGCTATTACGCCTACTCGACCGGCATCACCAAGGATCGCGTCGTTCCGGTGACCAGCGCAAAAGCGCCAAGCCAGAGCGGGGCGCCTGCAGGCTTTACCCTGTATGAGCTGACCCCGACCTCGCAGCTCGCCTCGGGCGAATACGCCCTGGTGCTCTACTCCTCCGTGGTTCGGTCCTCCGGCTGGTTCGCCAGCGGCCTCGACAGCTATTTCGACTTCGGCATCGATTGAACCGGGATTGAACCGGGATTGAACCGGCCGGCCGGGGCGAAAGCCCCGGTTTGAACCCACGCCCCACCTCGCCTACCTTTGAGCCATGATTTCTGACGAAACCGGGCCAGAGGATGACGGCGGCATCGATGACATCGATGCCGCGGGCGATGATTCGCGCGACGACCTACCAGGCGATCACGACGCCGTCGGGGTTGAGGAAATCGAGGAGATCGAGCTCCTCGACATCGCGGATCGCGCTTCTGATCCGGCGCCGCGCGGTCCTCCTCCCACGCGCCTCCTTGGCGTCGACGTCATCAAGGACAACCTCAAACGCCTGCCGTCGCGACCGGGCGTCTATCGCATGTATGACGAGCACACCGACCTGCTCTACGTCGGCAAAGCCCGGAACCTCAAGAACCGGGTCGGCTCCTACGCCAAGCTCGGTGGCCACACCCAGCGCATCGCCCGGATGATCTCGCTCACCCGCTCGATGGAGTTTGTGGTCACGGCTTCGGAAACCGAGGCGCTGCTGCTCGAAGCCAATCTGATCAAACGGCTGAAGCCTCGCTTCAACATCATCCTGCGCGACGACAAATCCTTCCCTCACATCCTGATCCGGGAAGACCATGAAGCAGCCCAGGTGCTGAAGCACCGCGGGGCCAAACGGATCAAGGGGCAGTATTTCGGCCCCTTCGCGTCGGCCAGCGCCGTCGATCACACGCTGGACACGCTGCAGAAGGCCTTCCTGCTGCGCACCTGCACCGACAGCGTCTACGCTACCCGCTCGCGCCCGTGCATGCTCCACCAGATGGGGCGGTGCTCGGCGCCGTGCGTCGGAATTATCGCGTTGCCCGACTACCAGCAGCTTGTCGTGCAGGCCGAGGCGTTTCTCAATGGCGAGGCCGATGCGCTACAGATGCGCCTCTCGTCCGACATGCAGTCCGCCGCCGATGCGATGGAGTTCGAGCACGCCGCGCGCCTCCGCGACCGCATCCGCGCCATCGCTTCGGTGCGCGCGACGCAAGGCGTCAATCCTGAAGGCCTGGTTGAGGCCGACGTGTTCGCCATCCACACCGACGCGGGCCAGAGCTGCGTTCAGTCCTTCTTCTTCCGCGCCGGGCAGAACTGGGGCGCGACCGCCTATTACCCGAAACACGACCGCGATGATCCGCCGGAGGTGGTGCTCGCCGCCTTCCTTGCGCAATTCTATGACGACCGACCTGTGCCGAAGCTGATCTTGCTGAGCCATGACATCGACGAATTCGACCTGATCCAGGATGCGCTGGAGCTGCGCGCAAGCCACAGGGTCGAATTGCGCACGCCGCAGCGCGGCGAAAAGCGCGAAATCGTCGGCCAGGCTCTGCTGAACGCGCGCGAAGCCCTGGGCCGCAGGCTCGCGGAAACGCAAAGCCAGACACGCATCTTCGCCGCCATCCAGAAGATATTCGACATGCCCGAACCGCCAAGACGGATCGAAGTTTACGATAACTCCCACATCATGGGCACGAACATGGTTGGCGGCATGGTGGTGGCGGGTCCCGAAGGCTTTGAAAAGAACAGCTACCGGAAGTTCAATATCAAGGATGCGGATCTCGAACCTGGCGATGACTATGGCATGATGCGCGAAGTGATGCGGCGAAGGTTTTCGCGTCTGAAAAAGGAAGCTGAGGAGTTGAACCTGCCGCCGCCGCTCCTCGAAGGCGCAACCGCCGCACAACCTCAAGCGCTGCGCCGCCCCGATACCTGGCCTGATCTCGTGCTCATCGACGGCGGTCTGGGCCAGCTTGCAGTCGTGCGTGAGACAGTTGAGCAGCTTGGCTTTGCTCCTGGCGAGCTCAACCTGGTCGCCATCGCCAAGGGGCCGGATCGCAATGCCGGCCGCGAGCAGTTCTTTCGCCCCGGCCGCGCCCCCTTCCAGCTGCCGCCCTCGGACCCGGCGCTCTATTATCTCCAGCGCCTGCGCGATGAGGCGCACCGTTGGGCAATCGGCGCGCATCGCGCCAAACGTTCGGCGCAGATCGGGGTGAGCCCGCTTGATGACATCGCCGGCATCGGCGCCGCGCGAAAAAAGGCGCTTCTGCACCGCTTCGGCTCGGCCAAAGGCGTCAGCCTCGCGACGATGACCGATCTTCAGACCGTCGAAGGCGTCAACGCCGCGCTGGCGCAACGCATCCACGATCATTTCCACGGCGGGGGGTGATGTCCGATCCGCTTGCCTCCGAGCGTCGCCCGGTAAGGATCATGGACTATGATCGGCGCTGGCCCGGTCTCGCTCTCGTCGAAAGCGCCCGCCTGGCCGATGGCATGGGCGCAGCATTGATCCGTGTCGAACATGTCGGCTCGACGGCAGTACCCGGCCTCGGCGCCAAGCCGGTCATCGATCTTTGTCCAGTGGTGACACGTCTCTCCGATCTCGACCGTCGTCAGAAAGCCGTGGAGGCGCTGGGTTATATCTGGCGCGGAGAGTTCGGCGTTCCGGAACGACGTTACTGTTCGCGCGACATCGCCGGTATCAGACGCTTCCAGCTGCACTGCTTTGCGGAGGGCGCCGAGGAGCTGGCCCGGATGCTCGCCTTTCGCGACTTTCTGCGGACGCACGAGGACGAAGCGCGCGGCTATGAGGCGGAGAAGCGCAAGGCCGCCGCGGCCCATGCTTCCGATATTCTGCTCTACAACGACGCCAAGTCGAATTGGATTGTCTCCTGCCGGGAACGCGCGCTGGCGTGGGCGAAGACGCGCTGAGCGTCAGCGCACTTTCACACTCAACGCTGAGACCGACATGACGACGCCAAAGACGCCCAATAGGGCTGCGCCGGCCCGTCGCATGAAGCTGGTATCGAGCTTGTCCTGAGTCGTCGCCCGGGCGATGGCGCCTGCGCCGGCCCATCCGATCGCCACGCCGATGGCCATGAGGACCATGCCGGCAAGGTAGGGGGCAGTCTCTGCCAGCCGGCCGTCATCGAGATGCGGCACGATGGCGAGGGCAAAGACGATATTCTTGGGGTTGAGCAACGTCGCCAAGAACATCCTCGAGATCTTGACCGGCTCGCTTCGGCGCGTCGGGTGGCCCGCTTCGCGCCAGAGCATTGCCGCCATGAAGATCAGAAAGCCGGCGCACGCGAGGCGCATGCCGGCGTCGATCCACGGCGAGGTCATGAGCAACGGCGCGACCACGACGCCAAGAATGAAAGTCCCGAGCGTGTAGCCCGACGCCGCGGTGGGGATCAGCGCCCAGGAGCGCTTCAGCCCCGCCGTCGCGCCCGAGGTCATAAGCAGTGTGTTGGTCGGGCCCGGCGCCGCAAGCAGAGCGAGCGCCGCGAGGATGAAGGCGATGGGATCGCTCACGCGTCAGTGAACCCCGATCGGCAGCACCGAGCTCGACAGCAGCACGCCCAGGAGACCGAGCACCGAGGCGCCCGTCTTGCGGATCACGCCGGCGCCAATCTGCGTCTTGGCGCCCGCGCCAACCAAAGCGCCAAAGCTGATCCACGACAGTGAAGCGGCGATTGTCAAAACGCCATGGCCGATCAGGTAGGGGATGGCGGCGATAAACTTCCGCTCGCCCAGATAGGGGATGATGACGAGCGCGAAGAGCACCGCCTTGGGATTGAGGAGCGTGGTGATGAAGATCCGGCGGAAACTCACGGGCTCGCTGCTGGTCAGGGCGTTTGACCCCTCGCGCCAGAGGTGGACGGCCGACCAGATCAGATAGGCGCCGCAGGCCAGTCGCAGGACGATGGAAATGATCGGCGAGGCGTGGACCAATGGCGCGACCACCAGCGCCAGCGTCCAGATCGAGATCGTGTAGCCGCTCAGTTCGGCGAGCGGCAGCAGCAGCGAGCGGCGGAGCCCTCCCGCCGCCCCGGAGGTCGCCAGGAGGGTGTTGGTCGGCCCCGGAACGAATAGCACCGCCGCGCAGGCAAACAAGAATGCGATCGCGTCGGTCATCCAACTCCCCTTTACCGCCGATGCTTCCGTGGGCTGACGACCGCTGTCAATCCATCGGTTTTTACCTGCCATATTCACGACCTATTCATAGCCGATTTGGCAACTATCGGGTCTGATCCGCGCCCTCCGGAGGGGACGAATGCTGCGTCGCCTGTTGATGTTCGCCAGCGCCGGCGCGCTCGTCGGGATCGTCGTTGCGGCGATCGCCGCCCCGCCGGCTTCGGCTCAGTCATCCCCGATCCAGACGAGCAACCGGATGCTGATCAGCGCCGCATCGCAAATCACGATGGGCCAGTTGCAGTTTGGCGCCAACACGCTCGCCACCGCCTTCAGTTCCGCCCTGCAGCGTTCGCGTGATGCGGCGCGGGCTGATTCGAGACCAATCCCGAAGGAGATTCGCGAGGCGCTGGAGCCGTTCTATTCCGACGACATGCTGGCCAAGGTGCGCTATTCGATCGGCGACACCAGCCCTGCCGGCGTTGCCGGCTTCGCCATCCGCAATGGCAACGCCGCCGCCGTCACCCTGATCGACACCATCGTCTTCAAGGACGAGCTCTACACACAGAACCTCGCCCTGTGGGCGCATGAGCTGCACCATGTCGAGCAGTATCGCGACTGGGGGCTGGAGGGGTTCGCCAACCGCTACATCTTCGGCTGGTCCGAAGTCGAGGATGCAGCCTCCGCCAAGGCCAGCGAGTTCGTCGCATGGTACAAGAAACGCACGGGCCAGCCGGGCTAGCTGACTATCGCACGGCGCGGGATTCATGAAATAGTCCCCGCCACCTAATGCGGGGCGTCCATGCCAGTCATTCGCACGCTTGTGGCCGCCCTCGCGCTGGCGACAATCAGTTCGTGCGCAGGCTCGCTTCCGCCCACGGCGCTCTCGAGGCCAGCCCCGCCCCCAGCCGAACTCGGCCCGCCCGCGCCATCCATCGCCGCCCTCGCCCCGGTCCAGTTGTTTGAAATTGCAACGGCGCCGAGCCTCCCCGGCGCCGTCTCCGGCCGGCTGATCATCGTGACCCAGCCCTGGGGCAAGGCGTTCCCCTCCGGTGCGCCAAGCGACGCTACGCCGAGGATCGTGCGCGGGACGGGCGAGGATCCGATCGCCGCGGTCGAGATCGCTCATCTGTCGCCGGGTCAGAGCCTGATCGTCGACGCCGACGCCAAGGCGTTTCCTGCCCCATTCTCGAAGATGCCGCCGGGAGAATATGTCGTTCAGGCGATCCTTGACGTGAACCACAATTATGCTCAGAGCGGCCTTGGCCAGGGCGATATCAAGAGCCTGGCAATCAAGGTTCGACTTCCAGGCGGCGTTCCAAAGCTGATCCTGTCGGATGTCCAACCTGCGCCCTCACCGCCTTCCGTGTCGCCGCAGGAGCAGAGCCGGATCGATGCCGAGACCAGCGGCTTTGCATCGCATCTTGCGGATGTCGATTTCATCAGCCCCTCGCTCAGCGCATTCTGGGGCCGGACGATGCATATCCACGCCTGGGTGCTGATCCCGCCTGGCTATGAGACCGGTAAGTTGCGCTATCCCACCGTCTATCGCGCCGAGGGTTTTGGCGGATCTCGCGCCTTTAGCCGCAACCAAGCGCTCAGGCAGTGGAGCTTGATGATCTCGTCCGCAACGCCGCCGATGATCCGCGTCTTCCTCGATCACGCAACGCCCTCGGGCACGACAGAGTTCGCCGATTCGGTGAACAACGGCCCGTGGGGCAAGGCCCTCACCGAGGAGTTCATCCCTTATCTCGAAAAGACCTACCGGATGGATGCAAAGCCCGCGGGCCGTTTCACCACCGGACATTCATCCGGCGGCTGGTTCGCGATCTGGCTGCAGGTGCGCTATCCAAAAGTGTTCGGTGGAGCCTGGGCGCGGGCGCCTGATCCGGTCGATTTCCGATCCTTTACCGGCGTCGACATCTACGCACCTGGCGCCAACGCCTATCGCAAGCCGGATGGCTCGGTGCAGACGCTGGTGCGCAGCGCCACCGGGGTAGAGACAACCTCGCTGCGCGAGTATGCCGGCCGAGAGGATGTTGCCGGCGATTATGGCGGACAGTTTGATTCCTTTGACTGGGTGTTCTCGCCCAAGGGCGAGGATGGTCGCCCGCAACCGCTGTTCGATCGCCAGACCGGCGCCGTCGATCCGGCCGTCGCCGCCTACTGGCGTGACCATTACGATATCAGCGCCATCATCCAGCGCGACTGGAAGACGCTGAAGCGCGATCTCGACGGCAAGATCCACCTGATCGTCGGCACCATGGACACCTACCATCTCAACGAAGCGGCCGAGCTCCTGAAGCAGCGACTGGATGGGTTGGGCGCCAAGGCCAGCTTCACCTT
>JANMWT010000453.1:0-4937 GCA_031394145.1 Alphaproteobacteria bacterium
CTTTGCGGCGATCGCCGAAGCCGGGAGCTTTCACGGCAGCGACTTTCAGTCCGCCGCGCAGCTTGTTGACCACCAAGGTGGCCAGCGCTTCGCCTTCCACGTCTTCTGCGATGATCAGCAACGGACGGCCGGTCTGGACGACCGATTCCAGCACGGGGAGCAGCGGCTGGAGCGTCGCCAGCTTTTTCTCGTGGAGGAGGATGAGGCAATCGTCGAGCGTCGCCTCCATCTTGTCGGCGTTGGTGATGAAGTAGGCCGAAAGATAGCCACGGTCGAACTGCATGCCTTCGACGACTTCGAGTTCGGTCTCCAGCGACTTGGCTTCTTCAACCGTGATCACGCCTTCATTGCCGACTTTCGCCATCGCGTCGGCGAGGAACTTGCCGATGTCGGCGTCGCCGTTGGCCGAGATGGTGCCGACTTGGGCGATCTCTTCGTTCGAGGAGACTTTTTTCGATTGTTTCTTGAGGTGCTCGACGACTTCGATAACCGCTTTCTCGACGCCGCGTTTGAGATCCATCGGGTTCATGCCGGCGGCGACGCGCTTGAGGCCTTCCTTGACGATGGCCTGGGCGAGGACCGTGGCGGTGGTAGTGCCGTCGCCCGCGACGTCATTGGCCTTGGAGGCAACTTCGCGGATCATCTGAGCGCCCATGTTCTCGAACTTGTCGGCCAGTTCGATTTCCTTGGCGACGGTGACGCCGTCCTTGGTCGAACGCGGGGCGCCGAAGGATTTTTCGATGATCACGTTGCGGCCTTTGGGCCCCAGCGTGATTTTCACCGCGTTGGCGAGGATATCGACGCCGCGCATCATGCGCTCACGGGCGTCGGCGGCAAATTGAACGTGCTTGGCTGCCATTGTTCAGTTTCTTTCCGAGTGAATTGAGGGGAAGGCGAGAAGGGCGCTGAGGCCTATTTCTTCGTCGCCGTCGCTTTTTCTTTTTCGACGATGCCGAGGATGTCGCTCTCCTTCATGATGATGAGCTCCTCGCCGTCGAGGGTGACTTCGGTGCCCGACCATTTGCCGAACAGGATGCGGTCGCCAGCTTTCACGTCGAGCGGGGTGACCTTGCCGTCATCGCCGCGCACGCCGGAGCCGACCGCGATGACTTTGCCTTCCTGGGGTTTTTCCTTGACGGTATCCGGGATGATGATCCCGCCCTTGGATTTCTCTTCTTCCTTCACGCGGCGGACAAGCACGCGATCATGGAGCGGCCGAAAGCTCATGGATTGCCTCTATGGTTGGCGAACGCCCGGGGTCGTCCCCAGGTCGCATCTGTGAATAACCGGTGATTAGCACTCGTATGGGTCGACTGCTAACACGGCGGGGATTTAAGCGTCCGCGCCGGGTGCGTCAAGGACCAGGGGGGCGGAATCTAGGGTCCGGATGCGCTTCTTCAGGCCAGGCGCGGCCTCGGGCGCGGCCCATCTGCGACTAGGCCGGGAGGATGGGTTCCCTACCGGCAGGCGGCTTCTCGCCGCTAAGCTGGCGGCGCAGCCAGTTGTTCGAGGGGCGTTCGAGCAGGAAGAAGCTCGCCAGCGCCCCCAGCAGGCTGATCGCCAGACCCGCGACGCCGGCCAGCGTCGCCGAGAGCACGCTGGCGCCAAGCAGCCCGATCGCCAGCTTTGCCGTCAAACCCAGAGCATAGGGGTGGCCAAGATAGAGCGAATAGGAGGCGTCGCCGATCCGGGCGAATGTCCGGCGCAGAACGCCGTCCTGCATCGTGCTGCCGAGCACGCCGCCGACGATCAGGAGAGCGGGCAGGCCCTTCTCGAGCCCGCGCGGCCAACCCGGCTCGATGTAGTTCTGGGCCGCCAGCAGCGCGACCCCGAGGATCCACACCAGCGACAGGGCCGAGACCGCCTTGGCCCAGCGCTGGAAGATCAAGAAGAGCAGGCATCCCCAGACGAATTCGAGCATGATGTCGTTGGTGTAGAAAGCGAGCAGTATGCCGCTGTGAACGAACTGGCCGATTGCGGTCAGCGCCAGAATCGCCCCGATGGTGATCCACAGGTAAAAGCGCTGCGAAATCAGCATTGCCGCGGCGAAGATGGCGTAAAAGAACATCTCGTAGTTCAGCGTCCAGCCAAGGAATAAAACAGGCTCGGCCATCCCGTCCGCCCTGGCGTACGGGATGAAGATCAATGATCGCAGGAGCTGGGTCAGCGAAGCCTGGCTGAGATGGAAGAGGGCGGGCGCCGCCAGCCCCAGGCCGAAGACAGCCAGCGTCATCACCCAGTAGAGCGGCACGATCCGGGCGAGGCGCTTGAGAACGAACGACGCCGGGGAACGCTCGCTGGGCCGGGCGGTCGTGTAGCTCATGATGAAGCCGCTGATGACGAAGAAGACGTCGACGCCGTTCGCGCCGGCCGGAAACACGAGGCCAGCCGTCAGGTGGAAATCCTGCTGCAGGGACACGGTAAAGTGGAACGCCACCACGGCCAGCGCCGCGAACGCCCGCAGAACCTGAATGCCGACGAGCTGGTCCTTCATGAAACGACAGGCGTCCGTTGGTTAATTGGCCCACGCGCCAGCGTGGAGAATGGCGCGCTGCAACGTCCGAGCCATATCTTGCTGGGCCGCGCGCCCCGGATGCCAGTCGCAACCGAACCGGTTTGGCCCGTCCGGCGGGTGAAATTCGAGGAATTCGAGGCGGAGGTCTCCAGCCGTGCGGCGCGCGCTGACGGCGGTGGAGACTGCATCCCGTCCTGCTTCGTAATTTGACCCGCTGAGCATGGCGCCGAAAGCCCCGAAAATCCACGCATCGGGATAGGCCCCGCGCAGGTCTTTCAGGAACGAGACATAGCCGGAGACAAAGCCTGGCCCGGGCTCGCCCTGGGCAAAGTCGTTGACGCCCAGATTGACCACGACCACCTGCGGGGCCGGCGCCTCCGCCGGCCTTCGCGCCGGGTGGTCGGGGAGGATCCGCCAGCTCAGTTCGGCCATGGTCGGGCCCTGTCCGCCATAGTTGCGATAGAGCCCGTGGCCATCGAGTGAGACGTTCTCAAGATCGGCTTTGAGCGCCTCCGCCGTCAGCGCCGCAAAGCCAAGCGTCGCGTTTTCGGTCTCGAGACTGAAACTGCAAGACTGGTTTGCCCCTTCAACGCCATAGCCTGACGCGATCGAATCTCCGATCACCAGCAGGCGTCGCTCGGGCGCATGCGGCGCCGCGAGCCGGCCATCTGACTTGATCGCCATGATGTGGGTCTCGCCCGAAAGGCCATTGGTGCGACGGGTGAAGCGGACGAGGTGGCTCGCCTTTGCGCCTTCGAAGAGTGTGTAGGTGTTGACCCCTGGTTTGAGGTCGATCCGACTGGTGTTCCCGTCAACCTCGAGATCGAACAGGTTCTTGCCGCCATCCTCGAGGGTGACGCGGAGGCGCGCGCCGGTGAAGGCAGTCTCGAACCCGCTATTGGGCCAGGCGATGGTGAAGCCGCCACGTCCGTCGGCAAGCGATCGGCCAAGCACGCGGACCGATTGCGCCGAAGCGGCGCTGGCGGCGGCAGTCAGCAGACACAGGGCGAAGACCCCCCGACCCAAAACGCCCCGACCCAAAACGCCCATGGCTCTCACCGTTCCATCGTCCGCTGCGATCCTTGCAGAAGCCGCGCCGCGGCTCCAGCCAGCCGCGTCAGTCGCGGGCGCGGAAGCTCTCGACCGGACGGATCGCCTTCCAGGAGAGGATTTTGGCTGCGACCTTGCCGTTCGGCAGGCGCCACTCGGCCTCGACATAACCGGTGGTCCTTGAACGGTTCTTCACCCACGCCTCGATCTCGATCAGGCCGTGGGTGACCGGGCGAAAGATCTTCACCTGGAGGTCCTGGGTGGTGAAGCCTTCACCCTCCTCCAGGGCGGTCGCCATGCACATCGAGACGACATTGTCGGAAAGCGCTGCGATCCAGCCGCCAAATGCCCGGCCATCGCCAATGTCCCGGCTCCCGTCATTCGGCCAGCGGAACAGCACGCGGCCGACGCTGACCTCGCTCACCCAGAGGTCGGGGCGGACGCCCATGTTCTGGTGCGCCGGCGGCAGGTTGCCGGACAAAAAGCGCGAGACCCGCGCCTTGATGTGCGGCGGCAGGTCGGCGACGCGTGGATCAGACATAAAAGAGCCCGCCTTGCGAGGAAAGGCGGGCTCTTAGCATGCGTTGACGAGGAAAAGCGATGCGGCGCCGCGTCTAGCTCGCGGGTTTGAAGTTGAGCGCCACACCGTTGATGCAGTAGCGCAGGCCAGTTGGCGGCGGGCCATCCGGGAAGACGTGACCCTGATGGCTCCCGCAGACCGCGCAATGAACCTCGGTGCGGACCATGCCGTGGCTCTTGTCGACCGTCTCAGCGACCGAACCTGCGATCGGCACGGTGAAGCTGGGCCAGCCGGTGCCGCTCTCGAATTTCAGCTTCGATTCGAATAACGGCGTGTCGCATCCGGCGCAGGTGAACGTGCCCGGTCGTTTTTCAAGCAGGAGGGCGCAGCTGTTGGGCCGCTCCGTGCCGTGATTGCGCATCACGGCGAACTGTTCCGGCGTCAGGCGCTTGCGCCATTCCGCCTCGGTGCGGGTCACAGGGTATGTGGACGTGTCCATGATCGGTCTCCGGTCTCAATTCTTGCCGGATATACGGCTTGATCCCCTAAATGGTTACCCCGCCGTCGCAGACGATGGTCTGGCCGGTCGTGAACGCTGACGCTTTCGAGGCGAGGTAGACCGCCGCCCCTGCAATATCGTCCGGATCGCCGATCCGACGCAGCGGGCTTTCCGCTTCGCGCGCTTCGCGCAGCTTGGGATCTTCCCAGAGCGCCTTGGCGAAGTCGGTCTTCACCAGGCCGGGTGCGATGCAGTTCACGCGGATGCCCTGGGGCCCGAGTTCGGCTGCGAGGTTGCGGCAGAGCTGGAAATCGGCCGCCTTGGAAATGCAGTAGGCGCCGATCACGGTCGAG
>JANMWT010000472.1:0-8100 GCA_031394145.1 Alphaproteobacteria bacterium
TCGTCATAGACCTGCATGCGCGGATACCATTGCGCAAGGTCATAGATCTCGCCGTCCTTCGATGTTCCCCACGCCATGCGCCCGCCGAACAGGCCGGGGGATGGTGAAGTGGTATTTGATCCGCAGCTTGGTCTTGCCGCCGCCGCCTTTCAGCGCAGCAGGCAGTTTGACTTCAAGCCGCGTGTCGGAGACGGAGATACTCCGCCTTGGCGAACGATTTGCCGTCGGCGCTGGCGAGTTCAACCGCGTCGAGCTGGTAGCCTTCGGTCGAATTGGCCCCGCGCTGGCGGCCTCCGCCGGCCATCGCGTTGCCGCGCGAATCCTTCCGGTAGAGGTTCTGGTCGAGCTGCAGCCACAGCAGGTTGAGCGCATCCGGGCTGTTGTTGGTGTAGGTGACAGTGACCTCGCCGGTGAGCTGCTTGCTTGGCGGGTCGATCGTCGCATGGATCGAATAGTCTGCTCGGTTCTGCCAGTAAGCGGGCCCGGGCGCGCCATTGCTCGAGCGGTAGGCGTTGACTGAGCCAGGAAGCGTCAGCGGCGCGAAGGTTTCCAGCGGGGAATAGGCTGGCGGGGTCTGCGCCAGGGCGGAGGCCGATAGTGCGAGCGCGCCCGCAAGTGCGGCGACAGCCTTCAACATGCCCAGTCTCCCAGCCTTGTTATGCAAAGTCCTTTTCGGTGACGCGCTTTAGCACGTCCGCTGCGAATTCCGACAGGGTGTCGTCACGCGCGCCCATGATGACAATCAGGTCGCCGGGCTGCGCCATCGCGACCAGCCGATCGCCGCACGCTGCGCGATCCGCCAGCGCAAAGGCGCTGCGGCCTCGTGCTGTCACGCCTTCGGCGATGACGCTCGAGCCCATCGAGCGATCGGTGGTGCCGCCGAAATAGGCCGGCTCCGGCATCAGCAGCACGTCCTTGTCGGCGAGATTGGTGGTGAAGCACTCGATCAGCTCGTCCTTCATCAGCTTGATCGGGCCATAGCCATGCGGCTGCCACATCACCAGCAGGCGGCCGGGAAAGGCGTGCAGCGTCGACAGCGTCGCAGCGATCTTGTCCGGGTTATGGGCAAAGTCGTCGATGACCGTGATGTCTTTCGACGTGCCCACCACTTCGAGCCGACGGCGGATGCCGACGAAATTCATCAGCGCGGCGGCCGCCTCGCGCAGCGGCACGCCGCAGGCGCGCGCGGCGGCGATGGCGGCGAGCCCGTTCGACAGGTTGTGCCGCCCGGGCGTCTGCAGGCAGACCCGCGCTTTTTCGCCGGTACGCCGCTCGGTGAGGATGCACGACAGGCCGTCTGGCGCGATCACGATGTCGGAGCCATAGAAATCGGCGTTGTGATCTTCCAGCGAATAAGTCAGCGCGCCCGCCAGGCTGAGGCCGATGGCGAGCTTCCGCGACTCGGCGTTGTCGATGTTGATGACCGCCGTCTGCGCCGACGTCAGGAACTCGCTGAACAGGGTGCGCAGCCGGTCCATCGCCATGTGATCGAAGGCGATGTTGTTGAGCACGGCGACCGTCGGCTTGTAGAGCGCGATCGAGCCGTCACTCTCGTCCACTTCCGATACGAAGATGTCGCCTTCACCGACAATCGCCGAGGCAAACGGCGCATCGCCTGAGACGAAGTTCTTCATCACGGCGCCATTCATCACAGTGGGATCGCGCCGCGTGGCGTAAAGGATCCAGCCGATCATGCCGGTGGTAGTCGATTTGCCCGACGTGCCGCCGACAGCGACGCTGACCGGCGCTGAGTTCACCAGTTCAGCGAGCAGTTCGGGCCGCTTCTTGATCGGTGCGCCAATCTTTTTCGCTGCGACGATGTCCGGCACCGTGTCTTCGACAGCGGCGGACGCGACGACCAGCTGCGCGGCGCTGGTGACGCCTGATCCGTCCTGGGGATAGAGGCCGATGCCGCGCGCTTTCAGGAAATCGAACTTTGCTGCGGTGCGCCCCGCGTCGAGCGAGCGATCCGAACCCTCGACCCGATACCCGCGCGCGCGGAGGATCAGCGCCAGGGGCAACATTCCACTCCCACCGATGCCACAGAGAAAGTAGGGTCCGGCATGGGGGAGTTTGGGGACGGGTGTGGAATCGGACATGGGTCGGATGTCTCAGCGAGGGCGGCATGGGGTCAAGTGAAAAGGTCGTTCGCATCGGCCTGACGGCGCCTGGGACAAGGATGGATCCGGCGCTGGCGACCCGCGTCCAGGCGCTGGCGGCCGAGATCTATGGCGGCCGGGTCGAACTCTGGTTCCATCCGCAATGCTTCGAGGCGGCCGGTCATTTCGCCGGCGATGACGCAAACCGGGCCCGGGCCATCGTCGATATCGGCAATGATCCTGGGTTTGATGCTGTCTGGTTCGCCCGTGGCGGTTATGGCGCATGCCGGATCGCCGCGGCCGTCATCCCGCAGCTGGACGCCAATGCCCGGTCGAAGCCCTGGCTCGGCTATTCCGACATCGGCTTTCTGCTCGGCGGCCTGCATCGCGCCGGCTTCGGAATGCTGGCGCACGGCCCTATGCCGGTTGATCTCGTGCGCGAGGGCGGCGAAGCGGCGGTCAAACGCAGCCTGGCGTGGCTGGTCGATGGCGATGCGCGCGGACTGGAGCGTGGCGTGACGCCCGGCCATCCCAACATGGCGTTCAATCTGACGATTTTGAGCCAGTTGCTTGGCACGCCGCTGGAGCCGGATTTCACCGGCCGCATCATCCAGCTCGAGGACGTCGGGGAATACATGTATCGGATTGATCGCTACTTCTTTCACGTCACCTCGAACCCGAATATTCAGCGTTGCGCCGGCATCCGGCTGGGACGCTGCTCGGCCATCCCGAAGAACGATCCGGATTTCGGCATGACCGAAGAAGACGTCGCACGTTTCTGGTGCGAACGGTCAGGCATTGCCTATCTCGGCCGCGCCGACATCGGCCACGATGTCGATAACAAGATCGTGCCGTTCGGTTGAAGCGGTTGAAGCGGTTGAAGCGGTCGGCGCGTCAGGGCGTCGGCTCGACCCGGAAGATTCCGCCGCTGTTGAGGCTCACCAGGTAAAGGTTGCCGATGATGTCGGTGCCAAATGCGACGACGCCGTCGGTCGAGCCGACATCGGGGGCAAAGGCTGCATTGCGCACCGTGAAGGAGGCGCCCGTTAGAACCGAACCAAGGGACAGGCTCGATGTCGGCACCGACCAAAGATTGTGGCTGATGTAGTCACCGAAGATATATTGCCCCTGTAGGTCCTCGACCGGTCCGCGATAGACGATCCCACCGATCACCGAATTGCCCTGCGACGGGGCTGTTCCGTGGTCGTATTCGAGAACCGGCAGGATGAAGCTCGGATCATCGGCGCCGCCTAGGTAAGCCTGGCTGCCTTCGCGCCGGTTCCAGCCGAAATTCTGCAGCGCGGTCGCTCCTGATGGAATGAGGTCAACTTCCTCGATGGCGTCCTGGCCGACGTCGCCGATCCAGATATTGCCGGTGACCGGATCGACGCTGCCGCGGAACGGGTTGCGCACGCCCATGGCGTAGATTTCCGGCGCGCCGGCGGCTCCGGAGGCGAACGGGTTGCCGGGGGGAATCGCGTAGTTGCGGTTGGCGTCTGTCGGGAAGGCGTCGGACGTGATGTCGAGCCGCAGGATCTTGCCGAGCAGTGTGGTCTTGTTCTGCCCGTTGCCTGGCGGATCGCCGGCGCCGCCGCCATCGCCATAACCGACCAGCAGCCGTCCGGAATTGTCGAAGGCGAGGAAACCGCCCTTATGGTTGTCGGTCGATTCCTGCGGCACGACGAGGATGGTTGTCTTGGATGCAGGATCGGCCTGCGCAATGTTGGACGCCATCGTGGTGTAGCGCCGGATCTCGCTGGTGTTGGCGCTCGACGGGTTCATGTGGATGTAGAAGGTGTGGTCGACGATGAAGTTGGGCGAGAACGCAATCGAGTTGAGGGCCTTCTCGCCATTGGTTGCGATCGTGCCGGTCAGGTCGAGGAAGTCGGTCGCGCCGATTGTCCCGGTCGCTGGATCGAGCAGGCGGATGCGGCCTGCGCGCTCGACGACGACAACCCGGCCTGATCCATCCGGGAAGCCGGCGACGTACATGGGCTGGCTGAACCCCGCGCCGACGCGGCGCACACGGAAACCACTTTTGACGTCGGTGACCGTGACACGCAGGTTCAGCGTCGTGGTCGCCGCTCCATCCGAGGCGGTCAGATTGATATCGTACGCGTTGTCGGAGTTGGCGTCGGTCGGCGCCTCGAAATTTGGCTGGGCGGCGAAACGCAATTCGTGGGTCACCGGGTTCAACACGAATTTGGCGGCGTCGGCGCCGCCGGCGACGGCGTAGGTGATGGCTGCGCCCTGGGGATCGCTGGCGATGGCGCGATAGAAGACGCCGATGACATTTTCCTGAACCGAGACGGTCGCCGACGAGCTGAAAACCGGCGGTCCTGGAGGGGATGGAGGCGATGGCGGCGCCGCCGGGGCGGAACCGCCGCCGCCGCCGCCGCAGGCGGCCAGCAGGGTCACGGCGGCGAGGCAGGCTAGAAGCGGGGCGCGAACAGACGCCATGATCTTCCCTCCAATCCAGCCGCCGATTACCCTAGGGCGATTGGCCAGTCTGAGAAGTCCGGCAGGCCAAAATATCTCGCTGGAGCAGCCTTTTTTCGGCGCCTGCCGCATCTCTTCGCGGGCCCGCTGCCGGATTGTTGCGGGACCGATTGCAATTGCGAATAATTCTCAATATACCTCTCCGCCATGGACGCACTTGCTCCTTTCGCACTCGACCGGCTCGCTAGGGGCGTGGTTGGACGGATCACCGGCTTTGCCGACAGCGATGGCAAGCTGGTCGCCAAGCTGCGCGAGATCGGTTTTGCCGAGGGCGATGAAGTCGAGCTCCTGAACAAGGGCTGGCTCGGCGGCGCACCGCTTTCGATCCGGCTCAATCGCACGGTTATCGCGCTGCGGCTTCGCGAAGCCGCGCTCGTGCGCGTGGAGTTGCTCGCTTGACCGCTGCGACGCTGCGCCTGGCGCTGGTCGGTGCGCCCAACTCGGGCAAGACCACGCTCTTCAACGGCCTCACCGGCGGCATGGCCAAGGTCGCCAACTATGCCGGGGTCACTGTCGAGACGCGCACCGGACGATTTGAAACGCCTGGCGGGGCGGTCATCGATCTCATCGACCTGCCCGGCATTTACGGCCTTGAGGCGCGCTCGACCGATGAGCGCGTCGCGGTCGAAGCGATCGAAGGCAAGATCGCAGGCCAAGCGGCGCCGGATGCGCTGATCCTGGTGGCCGACGCCGCCAACCTGCGCACCCACCTTCACACCATCCTGCAGATGAAGGCGCTGGGCAAACCTGTGATTGTCGCGCTCAACATGATCGATCTTGCCGAGCGCGACGGCATGAAAATCGATGTCGATCGTCTGGCGGCCGATCTTGGCGTTCCGGTGGTGCCGACGCGCGCCACGCGCAAGGCGGGGCGCGAGGCGCTGATCGCCAAGATCGACGAAGTGCTGGCTGCCGGCCCCACCTTCGCCCAGCTGGCCAGCGCGGGGGGCGACCTCCGCTCGCTGCAGCGCGAGGCCCGCCGCATCGCCAATGACGCCATCCTGCACGAACCGGCGATGAACCGGTTCACCCGTCAGGCCGACGCCGTATTGCTGCATCCGGTGGCGGGGCCGCTGATCCTGTTCGCCGTGCTGTTTGTCGTTTTCCAGTCGGTGTTCGCCTGGGCGAAGCCGGTGATGGACGCCATCGATGCCGGCTTCAAGGCGTTCGGCGCCTGGGTCGGGCCGCTGATCCCCGACCAGATCTTGCGCTCGTTTGTCCAGGACGCCGCGATCAATGGCGTTGGCTCGGTGATCGTCTTCCTGCCGCAGATCATGATCCTGTTCGCCTTCATCCTTGCGCTGGAAGCATCCGGCTACATGGCCCGGGCAGCCTTCTTGATGGACGAGCTGATGCTGCGCGTCGGCTTGAACGGCCGGGCGTTCATTCCGCTGCTCTCGAGCTTTGCCTGCGCCATTCCCGGGATCATGGCCACCCGCACCATCGAGGACGAGCGCGACCGGCTGACCACCATCATGGTCGCCCCGCTGATGACCTGCTCGGCGCGCTTGCCCGTCTATACACTGCTGATCGGCGTCTTCATCCCACCGACCATGGTCGGCTGGTTCAACCTGCAGGGCCTGGTGCTATTTGGGCTTTATGTCCTCGGCGTGGTGAGCGCGGTGGCGGTCGCTTTCATTCTGAAGCGTACGGCCACCAAGGGTGCGCCGCAGGCACTGGTCATGGAACTTCCGACCTACAAGCTGCCGGTGTGGAAGGATTTCGGCCTCGGCATCCTTTCCAAGGCGATGGCCTTTCTCAAACGCGCCGGCACGATCATCTTCGGCACCACCGTGGCGCTGTGGTTCGTTGCGACCTTCCCGAACAACGGGGCCGGGCTCGAAGGCTCCTACGCCGGCATGATCGGCAAGGTGATCCAGCCGGTGTTCAAGCCGATCGGCTTCAATCTTGAGATGGTGGTCGCGCTGATCCCCGGGATGGCGGCGCGCGAGGCGGCGGTGTCCTCGCTCGGGCTGATCTATTCGCTTGGTTCGGATGTCGATGGCGGCAATCAGGCGCTGCAGACGACCCTGCATGCGGCATGGTCGCTGCCGATGGCATTGGCGTTCATCGCCTGGTACGTCTACGCGCCGCAGTGTTTCGCGACGCTGGCGACCGTCCGTCGCGAGACCAATTCCTGGCGCTGGACCGGCTTCATGTTCGCTTACCTGGTCGGCCTGGCCTACATCGCCTCGTTCGCGACCTACCAGATCGCCAAGGCCGCCGGCCTCTAAACTTTCCCAGTCCCTCCGATGGGCGTCGCTTGACGCGCGGCGAGGTCGTCTCTATTTAACAAAAACGCTAATTAACAGAAGTGTTAAATACCATGCCGACGGACGCCCTGACCGCCACCTTCGCAGCGCTCGCAGATCCGACGCGGCGCGCCATTCTGGCTCGCCTGTCGCAGGGCGAAACCTCGGTGAACGAACTGGCCGCGCCCTTCGCCATGAGCCTGCCGGCGGTCTCGCGGCACCTCAAGGTGCTCGAAAGCGCTGGCCTGATCACCCGCTCGCGCGAGGCGCAGTGGCGGCCCTGCAAACTCGAAGGCGGGGCGCTGAAGGAAGCCAACGCCTGGATCGGGCAATACCGGAAATTCTGGGACGGCAGCTTCGACAAGCTCGAAGCCTACCTCAAGCGAATCGAGAAGAACCCGAAGAAGGACAGACGGTGATGGACGCCAAGGCAAGCAAGACCAAAGCGACGATTGTGGCCGGAGAGCCGGTGATCATCATGGAACGGATGATCAACGCGAAGCCCGAGGCGGTGTGGCGTGCGTGGGAAGACCCTGAGGCGTTTGCCCAGTGGAGGGGACTGAGCCAGACCACGATCACGATGCAGGCGTCGGATTTCCGCGTCGGCGGCATGCGGCGCTAAATCATGCATGTCCCGGAGCACGGCGATTTCCCCAATCGCGTGGTCTGTCGCGAACTCAAGGCGCCGCTGCGCATGGCGTATACGCACGGCGACGACGTCGACAACGATCCAAGGGCCTTCGAGGTGGTGGTGACCTTCACGGCCAAAGATGGCGGCACGCTGGTGACGATCCACTCCACCTTCTCCTCGATCGCGGTGCGCGATGGCGGCGTGTCGTTCGGGGCGATTGAGTTTGGCAAGTCGAGTTGGGACAAGATGGCGGCTTTTGCCGAAGCTCACGCCTGATCACCTCTCAGGCTGCGGGTCAGGCTGCGGGTCAGGCTGCGGGACATTTGGCGCCTGCCTGGTCTAAAAGGGCAAGTAGGCGCCGCCGCGGAGAGACCGATGCCCAAATTCAAGACCACGCTCCTGCAGGCCGAAGGCATGAACGCCACCGGCATCGAGGTGCCGCCCGAGATCGTCGACAAGCTCGGCCAGGGAAAGCGGCCCAAAGTGGTGCTGACGGTGAACGGCCACACATACCGCTCGACCGTTGCCGTCATGGGCGGCAAGTACATGGTCGGCGTGCCGAAGGAGCGCCGGGAGGCGATCGGCGCCAAGGGCGGCGACAAGATCGTGGTGCTTCTCG
>JANMWT010000486.1:0-3132 GCA_031394145.1 Alphaproteobacteria bacterium
TGGGCATGGATACACGGGTGAAGGCTGGCGTCGCGGTGACACCGATCATTGCCGGCAACAGCGCTGACAGAAAATCGTTCATTCCCGACGCCAAGACGCAGGCCGAGATGATCAAGCTGGCGCGCGAAGGTTCGGTTCCGAAATCCGCCGCTGAGGCCAGGGCTCGCAACGCGCAGGAGGCCCGGATCGCGTTGGGCGAATACATGCCGTTCTGGCGCATCGAAGCGATCCCGCAGACCGACGCGATCCGTTTCATCGTGGCGGGAGCCGATGAAAAGGCCCCAGGCGGCGGCAACGCCTTCGCTGCGGCCAAGACCCTCAAGGCCAGGAACGACGTGAAGACGATCGAGGGCGCGAAACATGTTCTTAACCCCGCCCAGACAAAAGAGGCGGCGGGGCTGGCGGCAGACTGGATGAAGTCCAACCTGATGGGCGGCAGCTAAAGGCCGCTTCGAGGAGCCGTCTGATGCGTTCTTTTGCGCTTGTCGCCGTCGCGGCCTGCATGGTTGCACCCGCCTTCGCCCCCGCCTTCGCCCCCGCCTTCGCCCCCGCTTTCGCCCCCGCTTTCGCCCCCGCTTTCGCCGACGACACCGATCCCCCCTTCACCGCCAGCCGCCCAGGCCAGACGGAAGGGCCGATCGCCGTGCCCAAGGGCGATTTCCAGGCTGAGACCGAGATTGCATCGTTCACGCATGACCGCAGCTCGGGCGTAAAGAGCAACGCCATCAGCCTCGCCGCGACCTCGCTGCGCTATGGCCTGCCAGCCGACTTCGACGCCGAGCTGATCGTTCAACCTTACCTGCGCACCAGCCTCTCCGGCGCCGGCTTCAAGGATCACAGCGATGGCTTTGGCGATGCGACCATCCGCGTGCTCAAGAATCTCATGGGCCAGGACGGCAAAGGCCCGTCGCTCGCCGTCATCGGGTATCTCTCCCTGCCCACCGCCACCCATGGCTTCGGTGCGTCAGCAGCGCAGCCAGGCGCGATTGTAACCGGCAGCCTCCCGCTGGCGGACAGCTAGGCGACATCGTGGACGGTGGGCGTCGAGCGGCTGGCGGAAGGCGGCAACCAGCACCAGGCCGAATTTTCCGGCGCGCTTCAGCTCAGCCATTCCTTCACCGACAGGATCGGCGGTAATGTCGAAGTCGCGGGCGTGCGCGACGAGCATGATGTGCGCACCATGGCGACGGCGGATCTCGGCGCCACGCTTGCGATCGGTCCCACGACGCAGCTCGATGCGGGCGTGAACCTCGGCATTACCAGCGCGGCCAACAACGCCAACCTGTTCGTTGGCTGGGCGCACCGGTTCTGAGCGGCCTGTCGGTTGCTGACGCCGGGCATCTTGCTCGACGGACCAGCTGGCGGCTGACGCGCTGGCGACTTTCTAACCTCCCGTGACCGCCACCATCCGGTCGCCGCTCACGCTCGCGGCAACCGGCTTGGCGATCGCGATGGTCGAGATGGTCGAGATGGTCGCACTGGTCGCAGGGCGATCGCGCCGCTCTTAGTCGGTCAGCTGCAGCTTTGCTAAGCTTCGGCCGGAAGCGTTTCGACAAAGCGCACAGGTTGCCCCAGCCCCGGGTGGACCAGCGTATCCTCGCACATCACCATCGTCCCGCGAACGAAGGTGGCAACCGGCCAGGCTTTTGCTTCCATGCCGTCGAAGGGCGTCCAGCCGCAGCGCGAGGCTGACCCGGCGTGGGTGATGGTGCGACGGGCCGAAAGATCGACCACGGTAAAATCCGCGTCATAGCCTTGCGCGATCCGGCCCTTGCCGGCGATGCCGAAGACACGCTGTGGCCCGGCGCTGGTGAGTTCGACAAAACGCTCCAGCGACAGCTTGCCGTCGGCGACATGGGTCAGCATCACCGGAACCAGGGTCTGCACGCCCGGCATGCCCGAGGGAGAGGCCGGATAAGGTCGCGACTTTTCTTCCTTGGTGTGCGGCGCGTGATCGGAGCCCAACACGTCCGGCACGCCCTGGTTCAGCGCCGCCCACAGCGCGGCGCGATGTCGGGCGTCACGGATCGGCGGGTTCATCTGGGCGTAACCCTTGAGACGAATGTAGTCGTCAGGCCCGACCAGAGTGAGGTGCTGGGGCGTCACCTCGACGCTGGCGATATCCTTGTTGGCCGCCAGCATCTCCATTTCTTCGGCCGTGGTGACATGGAGCACATGAATGCGCTTGCCGGTCTTGCGCGCCAGGCGCAGCAGCCGGCGGGTCGAGGAAATCGCAGCTTCATCGTCACGAACCACCGGATGCGAGGTCCAATCGCCTTGCACCGCCAGCTTGCGCCGGTCGGCAAGCCGGTATTCGTCTTCCGAATGGAAGGCGGCGCGGCGAAGGATCGCCCGCAAGACGCGTTCGACGCCTTCATCGTCCTCGACCAGCAGGCTGCCGGTGGACGCGCCCATGAACACCTTGACGCCACAGCAGCCGAGCATGCGCTCCATCACGGGCAGAATCTTGGCATTGTCGTGCGTGGCGCCGGCGTAGAAAGCGTGGTCGACATGCATCCGCCCTTTGGCGCGATTGAGCTTGTCGAGATGCATGTCGGGCGTGATGGTTGGCGGATCGGTGTTCGGCATCTCGAATACGGCGGTGACGCCGCCCAGCGCAGCGCAGCGGGCGCCGGTCTCGAGATCTTCCTTCCATTCGAGGCCCGGCTCGCGGAAATGCACCTGGCTATCGATCACGCCGGGCAGAACATGCAGGCCCTTGGCCTCGAACACTTCACCGGCCTGAGAGGCGTCGAAGGATCCGACCGCAGCGATTTTTCCCGCACGCACGCCGACATCAGCAAGCGCGCGGCCGCCGGGCGTCACCACGGTTCCGCCCTTGAGGATGAGGTCGAAAGTCGAGGCCATGGACCGCTCCGCCGGATATTCCGGTGGTATGGACCCCGGCGCGACGCTCGCCAAGCCATCCCGCAGGCCCAGGCGGACGGATCCCCGGGTCAGGCTTTCAACGCTTCCCCTTGCGAGACCTCCGACACGCGATGGCGGCGGCGCGGCCATAAAAGCAGAACCGTGATCGGGATAGGGGGGAGCTTTGCAGCTCCTCGCCTCCCACACCACCGTACATACGGGTCCGTATACGGCGGTTCGACGGGTTAGGCGGCGAAGCGGGGT
>JANMWT010000495.1:0-2875 GCA_031394145.1 Alphaproteobacteria bacterium
TTTCCCACCCAATCCTTACGTAGCCTGCCGCCGTCTGGATCTCAGCCTACGACCATCAGTTGACGGCAGTTTTCGCCAATCGGCTAGGCCGCACGCGTCAACTCAGGAACGCCGCCGATCGCAAACGCTGATTGACGCAGCGTCTCGTTGATCTTCAACCGTTCAGGATATTGTCGGCGTGCGGCGGGACCGAGGCCGGCTTGTTTCGACCTCCAGTCGTTCTTCGCTCCCGCGAGGTTCGTGAGATCTGAGCCTGACCGGAGCCATCGAATTGACGGACAAAGACGCCACGCGAGAATTCCTGGTGACCAAGCACTCAAACAGGTCCCGTGAGCCGGGCTGGGTCGGTGATCTATTGGGCGAAGCGAACCGTATTACGTCTGTCGACGACGGCGCTCGCTCCTCAGCGGACGTCGACCGAGGCCGACGCCCGTCCCTCCCCCCGACCGGGCGTCGGCCTCAATTTTCCAGCGCCTCTGTCTCTTTGGGGTGCGCCAGGGTGACGGCGGTTGTTGGACTGCGATCGAATATGGATGACCGACTTAAATTTTCGGACAAAGCGCGCCCGACCGCCATGGACCGCCATGGACCGCCATGGCTTGCCTCCCCTGCCTACCTTTTTTTATCCAAGCACTAGAACGGTCGGCCCGGTCGTCACCGGCGCTCAACCTGGGCAATCGAGACGGACTTCACCCTTTTTGTCCTCGCGGATCATGTTTGTCCGACGCCATCAAGCTTCTGCGTCATCGCTCCTCAGGATCGATGCTTGTCCGACAGACGTATATGGGCGCACGGCTTGGAGGTTCTCGACATCCGGGGCTTGCGATCCAATCCTTTTGCCCGAGTATAGATCTCGTTGTCCGCACATTCTGAGCGCCAGGCAGGGGCTTTGAGTCATGACTTTACGTCGAGTAAGCGCGATCTGCGCCATCATCCTCTCCATAGCCGGTCTGGTCGGCTGTGCGTCAAACCCGAGCGCCTCGCGACAGGTTCTGGCGCAGGAAGCCGCCACCAAATTCTCGCAGCCGGGGCCTTATGCGGTCGGCGTCACCACCCTGAAGCTCGCTGACCGCTCTGTCGAAATCTACTATCCCGCTAAGCGCGGCGTCGCCAGCAGCCAACCGCTCGCAACCTACCTTCAGACGGATCCCATTCCTCCGGGCATGCTCGCCGCGCTTCCAAAAATTCCTCCGGGCGTCGATCTTTCTGTCACCATTCCTGCAAGGCGGGACATTCCAGCCGCTGCTGACGGCCCATTTCCGCTGGTGATCTTTTCGCATGGCGCCGGAGGCTGGCGCAGCGGTTATGGCGAACTTCTGTCAGGTATCGCCTCCTGGGGTTTCGTCGTCGCCTCGACGGACTACGTCGAGTATGGCTTCGTCTCGCAATTCACGGGCGGCGGTGCGCGCAACCCGACGGCGCGACGCCAGACCGTCAACGCTGCGGTCGGTGGTACGATCGATCTCATGACGAAGGCGACCAGCGAACCTGGCGGACGCCTGAAGAACACGATTGATCTTTCTCGCATCGGCGCCGTCGGGCATTCGGCCGGTGGCGGGACAATGTTTGGCGAGCTAGGTGATCCTCGGATCGGTACGATCATCGGATGGGCGCCGGTCCCGCCTCAGACGCCGGTGACGTCGCATACCCCGACCATGATCATTGCCGGCGAAAAGGACTCGGCGATTTCGCCTTCGGTCGTCTCGGCGGCCTACGCGACGCTGCAGTCGCCGAAACGGCTCGTCATGGTTGGCAATCTTGGACACAACGCCTTCAGCGACAGCTGTCTTGCAATCCGGAACGGCAATGATCTCGTTGGGTTGGCAAAACAGCTAGGCATCGGCATTCCTCAGGGCCTTCTCGACCTTGCGCGCAATGGATGCGGTCCTGATGACATGGAAACACGGACAGGCTGGGCGATCATTCAGCACTTCACGGTGGCGCAACTTCGAAGCGGCCTTGGGGTTGATCTGAGGCCGCATGGTCTTGGCGAGACGGCGGGACGCCTTTTTCCGGGTGCGACAATCATCTACAGCGAAGAGCTAAAATGACAGTGTCGTCCTTTTGGTCTTGTCACGGCGATTGCAAGCGCGTCGCGCCCCCCACGGGAGTTTGGCTTAAGGCTGCTGGGATTGGCGCTCCGTGGGGCAGCAATGGGCGACAAGGTTTTGTAAGACGCCCACTCGAGACCTGCTGGGCGGCCCGATCCATCGAACTGGTCTGAGGGTCCGACGGACCGGGCTCGTCTGAAGAGAGACGGCCGTCCGATAGCCGACACGCTGCGCTATTTTGTCGGCAAGGTTGCGACAGAAAATGCCGACCCAACCGTGGGCGTTTGCAGACCGATCAGATTTCCGTCGGGGTCTCTGCCAAAGACGATGCGGGCGCCGTCCATCGATGCTGGCTTGCTAGCGATGGTTCCGCCAGCCTCGACCAGGAGCCGGCCTGCAGCATCGGTATCGGCGACGTCCAGCACGATGACATTGTAGCCAAGGGCGGTCAGCGGGCGGGGTTTGGCTCGCGGGGTTGGCGGTGGGTTGAGATATTGCCACACCTCAAGCTCGAGATTGTTGATCTCGTACCACGCGACGTTGAGTTTGACGCCATCGAGTTCTGAGACGAGGTCAAGCGTCTTGTTGGCAAGGTTAAAGCGACGCTCGCGCGGAGGCTTGCCGAGGAGTTTAGAATAGAAGTTGACCGTTCGTTCGATGTCGCTGGTTGCAATCGCGACATGCCCCATATGATAAGCCCAGGGGAGGTTCTCGCCGATGTACTGCTCGTTTTCCATCATGACGCCGTCCCTGTCCCGGAGGTAGGCATAGCGGATCGGAACGGCCGGGCTGAGCTGCACAAGCTCGCCTGTGCGCGAGAGCGG
>JANMWT010000502.1:0-24270 GCA_031394145.1 Alphaproteobacteria bacterium
CAGGTCTTGTCCTCGCGATCTGCGGACCGGCATCGGCCCAGCAGAGCGCCACCGTCGAAGGGCTGATCTACTCGCCCAAGCCGATCGCGGTGCCCGATTTCGATGGCTCCTCGCCCCAGGCGACCTCGATCGCCGCCCAGATGTCCGACGTGATCCGCCAGGATCTCTCCGGCTCGGCCGTCTTCCGGCTGATCGACAAGGCGGCGTTCGTCGAAAAAGACCTCGACATCAATCTCGCCCCGCGCTTCCCCGACTGGACGGTGATCCAGGCCCAGGCGCTGGTCGTCGGCAAGGTCGTGCTTGATCCCAGCAACAACATGGTCACCCAGTTCCGGCTCTACGACACCTTCAGCGCCAAGGAACTCTTCGCTCAGCAATACACGGTGCCGACGCCGGAGAACTGGCGGCGGGTCGCCCACAAGGTCGCCGACGACATCTATTCGCAGCTCACCGGCGAACAGGGCTATTTCGACAGCCGCATCGTCTTCGTTTCGGAAAGCGGACCGGTCACCGACCAGAAGCGCCGCCTGGCGATCATGGACCAGGACGGCGTCAACGCCGAACACCTGCTTTCGGGCGTCACCGCGGTGGTGACGCCGCGCTTTTCGCCCTCGTCCCAGACGATCATCTATTCGGCCTATGTGCCGGATTCGAAAAACCCGCAGATCACCCGGCTGCGCGTCTACCTCTACGACATTGAAAGCGGTCGCCAGGAAGTGCTGAGCGAGGTCGACAACGCGACCAATTTTGCTGCGCGCTTTTCCCCGGACGGCAAGTCGGTGGTGATGAGCCGCTCGCAGAACGGCAACTCGGACATCTATGTGGTCGAGCTGGCGCGACGGACGGAAACCCGTCTCACCACCTCGCCGGCGATCGACACCTCGCCGTCTTATTCTCCGGACGGCAAGATGATCGTCTTCACCTCGGACCGCGGCGGCAGCCCCGAACTCTACATCATGCGGTCCGACGGCGGGACGATGACCTGCCCCGCGGGCGGCTCTGACACGGCCTGCCGCATCTCGTTCGGCGATGGCCAGTACACGACGCCGGTGTGGTCGCCGCGCGGCGACTGGATCGCCTTCACCAAACAGAAGGGCGGATCGTTCGGCATCGGCGTGATTCAGCCCGACGGCAAGGGCGAGCGATTGTTGACCGACAGCTATCTCGATGAAGGCCCGACCTGGTCGCCCAACGGACGCGTCATCGCCTTCTTCCGCGAAGCCGGGCCTGGCGCCGGCCGCAAGCTCTGGAGCGTCGATCTCACCGGACGAAACTTGAAACGTCTGCCGACGCCAGGCGATGCATCCGATCCGGCATGGAGCCCGCTGCTGCGCTGACGCGATGCTGAGCGCAGACCGCCCGACAAGCAGTCGTCGAGTTGTTACGGTTTCGCAAAGTATCGCCGGAATGCCATAAAAAACCCGCAGTAGTCGCGACAACTCGACAATTGAGCGGTCGGCCGGTCTTGCAAAATCATGGCATTTGCCCGGTAATGTCGGCGAACTATCATTAACGCGTGATCTTGGGGTTGCGCGGAGTAGGCGGATTGAGGAGTTGAATATGCGGTCATCCATTACATTGGCGATGCTGGGAACCACACTTGCACTTGCGGCCTGCGCCTCGCAGCCCAAAGCCGTGGCCCCCGTGCCCGTCGCCACGGCGCCCGTCGCCGCACCGCGTCCGGCGCCTGTCGCGCCAACCCCGACGCCGACCGTGTCGGGCCCGCTGGCGGGCTCGAAAGCCGACTTCCAGGCGAAGGCCACCGACCGCGTCTTTTTTGCTCTCGACCAATACACGCTGACCGACCAGAGCCGGTCTTCGCTGCAGGGCCAGGCCGCCTGGCTGAAGCAATACCCGAAGGTCCGCGTTCAGATCGAAGGCAACGCCGATGAGCGCGGCACGCGCGAGTACAACATCGCGCTTGGCCAACGCCGCGCTGATTCAGTCAAGACCTACCTCCTCTCGCTCGGCGTCGGCACCGGGCGCATCGACACCATCTCCTATGGCAAGGATCGCCCGATCGATCCCGGCCATGGCGATGATGCCTGGAACCAGAACCGCAACGCCCACACCAACGTGGTGTCGGATGGCGTGAGCTGAAGAAAAACCGCCGTCCGCCGCCTGTCGCCACATTTCCGGCGCGGGCGGCGGATAGCTTTTCGGGCATGATGAACATGCGCGTGCGATCCCGTCCCGCCCTCGGCCTCGTGGCCGCGCTGGCGGGATTTGCGTGTCTGGCGACGCCGATCGTCACGACGGCTTCGGCCCAGGTGCTCGGCGGCGGCGCCTACGCCCCGGCGCCTGATCCCGCCATCGCCAGCCTGCAGAACCGCATGGACGCGCTCGAGGCCGACATGCGCAAGGCAGTCGGCCGGGCCGAGCAGCTCAACTTCGAGCTGACCCAGGCAAAGAAGACACTCGAAGAGACCAATGCCGGCCGTCTCGCAGCGGAGAAGACGCTTGCTGCGCTGACCACCCGGATCGAGGCGCTCGAGCGATTGGCGCATGGCGACAGCGCCGCTGCAGCCAACGCCGCCACGGGACCGGTTGAAGCGACCGTCAATCTCACCGCCGGGGCCAGCAATGCGCCGCCCGCGAGGATCGACACCTCTTCGTTTGCCCAGGATGAAGCCGGTCTCTTTACCCAGGCCAAGACATTCATGCTGGTGCCGGATTATCCTTCGGCGCAGGCCGCCTTCCAGGTCTTCATCAAGAAGTATCCGAAGAGCGACAGCGTCGCGGACGCCCAGTACATGCTGGCTGAAGCGCTGCTCTATCAGGACAATTACAGCGCTGCGGCGGAAGCCTATGGCAAGGTGCTGAAGGCCTATCCCAAGTCGACGCACGCGCCCGAGGCGGTGGCGAAGCTGGCCCGAGCGATGCGGCTGATGGGCAAGAAGCCGGAAGCCTGCAAGGCGCTTGGTCTTCTCGCAAGCAATTATCCGAAGGCCGGCGAGCCCGCCAAGACCATCGCCGCCACCGAGAAGTCGCGCTCGGGCTGCTGATCGTGACCATGGTCGTGATCGGGCCCGAGGCTTTCAAGACAAGCGACAGCGGGGATCTGCGCGTGAAAGACCTGCGTTTCTCCCTTCAGCGTTTCTCCCTTCGGCGCTTCTCGATCCTGCGCTGGCCAAACTTGCGCTGGCTAAACTTGCGCTGGCTAAACTTGCGCTGGCCAAACCTGGTTCCGCCGGCGATCCGTCGCTGCGGAATTGCAATCGTGCGCGCGACAGCGCTTTGCGCGCTCTGCGCTGGGGCCACCTTCGCCCAGGCGGCGCCTCAGGCTTCGCTGCCGACGCCGCCATCGGCCGAGCGGGTGCGCAGCGGCATGTACGACGCCTCCGACCCGCCCGCGCTCCTGCGTTTCATGGAGAAGACGGGCTATCATGTCGAGTTGGGCGCCGACGCCCAGGGCGATCCCTTGATCAAGGGCCGCATCTCGCGCAGCGACTACCTCATCCAGTTCTACGAATGCGAACACGCCGCCTTCTGCAACTCGGTCCAATTTCTCGCCCAGGCACCGAAGCCCGCAGCCCTGACGCTGGACCAGGTCAATGCCTTCAACCTGCGCTGGCGCTATGTCCGGCTGACGGTAAGCGAGGCCCAGGTGCGGATACAGATGGACGTCAATCTCGACGCTGGCGTCACCGGCGACAATTTCGAGGATACGCTCGACATCTGGCGCCAGCTGCTGGAAACCTTCGAGCGTGACGTCCTCAGGCTCAGCTGAGATCCTTCGGGATCTGACCGCCTTGCCGCTTCGCGACCGCGCCTTCCAGGCGTTTGGCATGGTTGCGGGAGATCGCGACCGATTGGGCCTCGCCGTATCCGGCGGATCGGATTCAACCGCCTTGCTGATGCTGATGTCCGAGTGGGCGGGGTCCCATCGCACACTTCGGGTCGCAACCATCGATCATGGACTGAGGGCGGAAGCCGCCGATGAAGCGCGCGAGGTCGCCCGTCTCTGTGTCCGCCTCGGCTTGCCGCACGAAACGCTGACCTGGCGTCCGGGTCGCTCGGTCGCACAGGCCGACACCCGTGCGGCGCGACATCGCCTGCTCGCGTCGTGGGCGCAAAGCCACGCCCTGCCGCTCGTCTGTCTCGGTCATACGCGCGACGACCGCATCGAGACATTCCTGCTGCGCGCGCGCGCCGGATCGCACTGGCGCGGTCTGGCGGGGCCGATGCCCTTGGCGTCGTCTCCGGCCTGGCCTGAAGGAAACGGCGTGCGTCTGGCGCGCCCGCTGCTGGCCTTCACGCGCCGCGCGCTGCGGGAGGACCTCGCCAGTCGCGGCGCGCCGTGGAGCGAGGATCCCTCCAACCAGGCATCCAAGTATGAGCGGGTGCGCATGCGGCGCCTGGTGGCGCGGCTCGAGGACGCGGTGCAGACGCGGATCATTGGCATCATGGACAGGCTGGCGGAGCTTCGTTCGGCGATTGCAGCTGCGGCGCGCGAAGCGCTGGCGGCTCATGTCAGCGCTGAGCCCGATGCCGCCTTGCTCAACGCCGCCGCGTTCCGCGGCCTGCCTGCCGAGGCGCGCCTGCGGCTGATCGAAGCCCTGGTGATGGCGGCCGGCGGAGGCAGCCTTCCGCCGCAAACCCGACGGCTCGAACAGCTGACGCTGCGCCTCAGCCAACCCGGCGGGATCGGGGCCGGCGCCACGCTTGGCGGCGCCTGGGTGAAGGAGGCGGGCGCCTCCTTCTGCTTTCGCACCGCCCCGCTCCGGCGATCCGCCGCAGCCCGTCTGCCGAAGTCCGCGCTGGCGGCGGGGCTGAGCACGGTTGGATCTCGCCAGGCTGAAACGGGCCAGGCTGAAACGGGCCAGGCGGAAACGGGCCAGGTTGAACCTGGTCAGGTTGAACCTGGTCAGGTTGAAACGGGTCAGGTTGAAACGGGTCAGGCCGGGTTTGCACTGCCAGGGCTTGGACGAGCTGGTTTCAGCCTGGAACGGGCCGAGGCGCTGCTCGGCGACCCACGGACCGCGGCGTTCCGGGTCTGAGTCTACGCGGGCGAGGCAAGTCCCCGACCGTCCGAGGGGCTCTGGAAGGAGACCTTGCCGGTCCGCAAAGCCCCTTAACCCGGCGCCTGGCGCGCAATGACGCAGGAAAGTGACGCCGGCTTAACCGTTCCAGCACTCGTTTTCGGTCAGTATGTCCCCTATGTTGTTTTATCATATTCTCCTCGAAAGGCGACCGGCATGAACATGCGGAACCTGGCGCTTCTGGGCGTCGTCCTGTTTCTGCTGATCGCCCTCGTCATGGTGATGAACACCTCCTCGGGGTCGCGCGAGGCGGACAAGCTCAGCTATTCGGAATTCTGGAAGGACGTTGATTCCGGCCAGATCCGCACCGTCGAGATCGACGCCGACAAGGTGTCGACCAAAATGGGCGACAAGAACTACGTCACCGTGGTTCCGCCCTACGAGTTCGATTTCGCCACCAAGCTGGTGGCGAAGGGCGTCAACGTCACCGCCAAGGGCACCGAGAATTCGGTCAGCCTGCTCAGCATGCTGTTCAGCGCGCTGCCTTTCATCTTCATCGTCGGCCTGTGGTTCTTCTTGATGCGCCAGATGCAGGGCGGCGGCGGCCGGGCCATGAGTTTCGGCAAGTCGAAGGCGCGTCTTTTGACCGAACGTCATGGCCGGGTCACCTTTTAAGACGTGGCCGGCGTCGATGAGGCGAAAGAAGAGCTCGAAGAGATCGTCGACTTCTTGAAAGATCCCTCCAAGTTCCAGCGCCTCGGCGGCAAGATTCCAAAAGGCGCGCTCCTGGTTGGTCCTCCCGGCACCGGCAAGACGCTGATCGCGCGCGCCGTTGCGGGTGAAGCCAACGTGCCCTTCTTCACCATCTCCGGCTCCGACTTCGTCGAAATGTTCGTCGGCGTCGGCGCAAGCCGGGTCCGCGACATGTTCGAGCAGGCCAAGAAGAACGCCCCCTGCATCATCTTCATCGACGAGATCGACGCGGTCGGGCGCCATCGCGGCGCCGGCCTTGGCGGCGGCAATGACGAGCGCGAGCAGACCCTCAACCAGCTTCTGGTCGAGATGGACGGCTTTGAGACGAACGAAGGCATCATCATCATCGCCGCCACCAACCGTCCTGATGTGCTGGACCCGGCGCTGCTGCGTCCCGGCCGGTTCGACCGCCAGGTCACCGTCGGCAACCCCGACATCGTCGGTCGCGAGAAGATCCTCAAAGTCCACATGCGCAACGTGCCGGTGGCCAAGGACGTCGAACCGAAGACCATCGCCCGCGGCACGCCCGGCTTCTCGGGCGCCGATCTTGCCAACCTCGTCAACGAAGCGGCCCTGCTTGCAGCACGCCGCGGCAAGCGTTCGGTCGCCATGCGCGAGTTCGAAGACGCCAAGGACAAGGTCATGATGGGACCTGAACGCAAGTCCATGGTCATGTCGCAAAAGGAAAAAGAGCTCACCGCCTGGCACGAGAGCGGCCATGCCATCGTCGCGATGTACGTGCCCGCCGCTGATCCGGTGCACAAGGCGACGATCATTCCGCGCGGCCGGGCCCTGGGCATGGTCATGCAGCTGCCGACCGACGACAAGCTGTCGATGTCCAAGGTCGAGATGATCTCGCGCCTCGCCATCCTGATGGGCGGGCGCGTCGCTGAGGAGCTGAAATTCGGCGAGGACAATGTCACCGCCGGCGCCTCCTCCGACATCCAGGGCGCAACCCGCCTGGCCCGCGCCATGGTCACGCGCTGGGGCCTTTCGGACGCCATCGGTCCGGTCGATTACGCCGAGGACCAGGGCGAAGTCTTCCTCGGCAACCAGCTGGTGCGCGCCTCCCACATCTCGGAAGAGACCTCCAAGAAGATCGAGGAGGAAGTGCGCAAGCTGGTGGTCGGCGGCATGGAGACCGCCCGCCGCGTGCTGACCGAACAACGCGCCGAGTGGACGACCCTCGCCGAAGGCCTGCTCGAATACGAAACCCTGAGCGGCGAAGAGATCAAGGATCTGATCAACGGTAAGCCGCCCTCGCGCCCGGATGACGTCGATCCGGGTCCGACCTCGGCGGTGCCGGTGATCAAGAAGAAACCCAAGGCGGATGAAGGGTTCGGCGGCGCCGAGCCGGAGCCGCAAGGCGCCTGAGATAAGACCCATGTCATGCGAACGGCGGCCCTCGGGCCGCCGTTTTGCGTTCCGGGTCGGCGCGGGCAGGGCAAGCAGGCGCGGAATGGCCTGTGATCCCGCATTCCGCTTGCCCCGGCGCCCCGCTATGCTTCGCGAAAATCTGGGGCGAAAATTCGGGAGAGAGACGCCATGACAGTCATTCGCCGCCTGGGTCTGGGCGCCGCCTCTGTGCTGGCCATCGCGGGGGCCCTGCCTGCCCTGCCTGCCCTCGCCCAGCAGGCGCCGCCAGCGACGCCAAAACCGCCAACCCAGCGCGAGGCCTGGAACCTACCGACCGAGCCGTTCAAAATCATCGACAATGTCTACTATGTCGGCACCGCCGGGCTTTCTTCCTTCCTGTTCGTGACGCCCGAAGGCGACATCCTGCTTGACGCCGCGCTGCCTGAATCGGCGCCGCAGATCGAGGCCAACATCAAGAAGCTGGGCTTCAAGCTTTCGGATGTGAAGATCCTGCTCAACAGCCACGCCCATTTCGACCACTCCGGCGGCCTGGCGCAGCTGAAGAAAGATACCGGCGCAAAGCTGATCGCCTCGGAAGGCGATCGCAGCGCGCTCGAAGGCGGCTTCTATCTCGGCAGCGAGACCAACAAGGCGATGAGCGGGCCGCCGGTCAAGGTCGATGAAGCGATCAAGGACGGCGACAAGCTGACGCTCGGCGGTTTCACGCTGACCGCGCATCTGACCCCTGGCCACACGCGCGGCTGCACCTCGTGGGGCTGGACCGCGCATGACGGCGGCAAGGATTATTCCGCGCTGGTCTTCTGCTCGGCCACCATCGCCGCCAACCGGCTGGTTGATCCGCCGCAATACAAAGGCATCGTCGCCGATTATCGCGCCACTTTCCTCAAGGCGTCAAAATACAAGGTCGACGTCTTCCTCGCACCGCACGCCGAGTTCTACGGCCTGCCGGGCAAGCGCGCCAAGATCGCGGCCGGCGCGCCCAACCCGTTCATCGTCCCGGGCGAGTTCCAGACCTTCATCGCCAAGCAACAGGCCGACTTCGACATCGGTCTTAAAGACCAGGAAGCCAAAGCGGCCGCCAAGACCGCTCAGCCTGCCGCCGCAAAGCCGAACTGAACGAGGACACGACCAGAGCCAAATAATCACGTTCGATCAACGGTGGGCTTATTGCGCCAATCCGCGTCTCAGGGCCAACCGGCCAGAGACGAGCGGGCGCCGCTCTGGCCCGCTCTCTCTTTCTTCCACGAGCGCACGCAAGCTGCCGCCTCGCCCGCTTTGCAAGCTGCCGGACGGCCTCGGCGAATTTAAGCGCTCCAGGCGCTCAGGGTTTCGGCGGAGCCGGGGGCGGGGTTGCGGGCGCCGGGGGCGGTGGCAGGGTTCCGCCTTCGGCCAGGATCTTCATGTTGGCGAGGCCGCGTTCGAAGGCGGTGCGACGACGCGCGATCTCCGCCGTCTTGGCAGCCGCATCGCCCGGGATGATCGAATTGTCGTAGATCAGCGTGTAGACCATCTTGGTGGTCTTCGCCGTCAGCGGACGGGCTTCCAGCGTGCCGTGATAGAGGTTGTAGGGGCGCCCGTCGCGCACCGGTTGGGTGTAGGTGTAGCTGAGCTCGGTCTTGCCCACGAGGATCTCGCTGCCGACCGTGCGCACCGCGCCAACTTCACCATCGACGCCAGCGGTAATCTTGCAGCCTGCTGCAATCTGCAGCCATTCGGCGATGTCGCAATATTTGCCGACGCGCTTCCAGACATCCTTGACCGGCTTGTTGATCACGATCTCCATCGGGATCGAGATGTAGGTCGGGTTAGCGACGCTGACCAGAACCGGCGGCGGGGCCGGCGGCGGCGGCGGGGCAACCGGCGGTGGGGCGGCCACGACTGCAGGCGGCGGGGCGGCGAGCGCCTGCTTCGCCGGAGCGGGTTGGCCGGCGCAGCCCGCCAGCAGCGCCGAAACGCCAATCGTCGACATAACAAGCTTGTTCAAGTCGTCCTCCCGGGTGTGTCGTTGATCGACCGATACAGAAAGGACGGGGCCGCGCCAAGGGCGAGGCCCAGAATGGCCTTGCTGACAGCGGATCACAAATCTAGCGGTCTTCGCGGAGCGGCATCGACAACGACACCGGTCGTGCTCACGCCCAGCTCAACCAGCTTGGATCGTACTGGAAATCGATGGCGCCGCTGGTCTGCCGGCGCAGTTGTCCGACGTGTCGATCATTCAAATGGGCGCCTAGCGGAATGCGGGGTGTTGTCTGCGAGCCGCTAAAACAGATCCTCGATCGTTGTGTCGTTCGTCGTGCGGCTCCGAATGACTGGCGCTAAGCCAAGCGCTGCGGGAACATCTCTAAACGCTTGAAGTCGCCTCGCCGGTTCACCGCCTTCGATTGAGGAGATAGCTGCTTGGCGCTTGGCTGCTTTCGAGCCGAGTTCGGTTTGGCTCAGACGGCGTCACCGGCGCAGGCCTAGCGCCGGTCCGTCAATCTATCTTCCCGATCAGGAAGATTTTCGCCGGGGGAGCGGGGAATGCGTCAGTTATTCCCGATCGGGAATATTTTCCTTGCAATGATCGTCAAACTGCGTGATATTCCCGATCGGGAAGAACCACATGACCCCTGCTCAACTTGGTGAAATCGTACGCACCGCGCGGCGGAGCCTGAAGCTTCGACAAGACCAACTCGCCGGTGCGGCCGGGGTCGGGGTTCGCTTCATCATCGATCTCGAAGCCGGCAAACCGACAACCCACCTCGGTAAGTCGTTGGCAGTCCTCGATGCCTTGGGTTGCCGCGTCAAGATCGAGCCCCCGAAGGCGCGCGTGAGCGCGCAATGAAGACGACCCTTTCGGTCTGGTGGGGGACGTCTCTCGTCGGCGATCTCAGCATCGACGAGCACGGCGAAATGGGATTCGCCTACAGCGAAGCGTGGCTTGCGGATGCAGCGCGTCCGGCTTTATCGCATTCGCTTCCCAAGCAGGCAGAACCGTTCGACCGGCGAGAAGCGCGGCCCTTTTTTGCTGGCCTGTTACCAGAAGAAACGCAGCGAGATGGCGTCGCGCGCATCCTTGGTCTGTCTAAAGGAAATGACTTCGCACTGCTCAATGCCCTCGGCGGCGATGTTGCTGGCGCTTTGACGCTTTGGCCTGAAGGCGAAATTCCACATACCTACGATGGCCGAACGGCGCGCGATCCGCTTGCCGACAACGCGCTCGTCGAACTCCTCGATATCCTGCCCAAACGCCCCTTGTTGGCCGGTGAGAAAGGCATTCGCGTCTCCCTAGCCGGGGCCCAATCGAAACTTCCGGTGGTCCTTGTGGATGGCCGCGTCGCCCTGCCCGCGCCTGATCAGCCGTCTACGCACATCATCAAGCCTGCAATCGACCGATTGCCCCATACGACCGAGAATGAAGCCTTCGCCATGCGACTTGCTGCCGCCATGGGTCTGAGCGTGGCGCCCGTTGAACTTCGTCGCGTAGGCGGGCGAAGCTATCTGCTGGTTACCCGCAACGACCGAGAAGCCGACGCCAAAGGCGCGGTGCGCCGACTTCATCAAGAGGATTTCTGTCAGGCTCTCGGCATCGCTCCTGAGAAGAAATACTCAGCCGAAGGCGGTCCGACTTTCAAACAGGGCTTCCAGCTGGTCCGAGACGTGGCGCCTACCCCGGCGCCCGAGGTCCTGAAACTGCTCGACGCCGCGCTGTTCAACCTGATCGTGGGAAACGCAGACGCCCACGGGAAAAACTACAGCCTCCTCTATCGCGACGACGGGGCCATTCTGGCGCCGCTCTACGACTTGATGTGCACAGCCGCCTATCCCGATGTGTCGCCCAAACTGGCGATGAAGATCGGCGAGGCTGGGACGCTTGACGATGTAAGCCCCAGCACCTGGCCCAAGTTCGCGAAGGAGACATCACTTGGCGGCGTGTTCGTCCGGGAGCGTATGCTCGACCTAGCGCGCGCAGTCGCAGGCGTTTCCAGGATGGTTGCCGATGACATCGCCGCTGGCGGGTTCAGCAAGCCTGAACTTCGACGCTTCTCCGACATCGTCGATGCACGCGCAGAACGCCTCTTCGCCAGAACCATGAAAGCCGACTGACGCGATATCGCCACGGTCCATCGACGTTCTGTTGTTCCGTCTTAGCGTGGCCCGCGAAATCGGTTTAGCGCTCGCGTTTTACCGGCACTTTTGCATTTTGCCGGTATCTGGCGATTCAAGAACTGCCTCTCGTAATCCAGACCACCTATGCTGAGCTGATCGACCAGGCGACAGCGCGTCTTGGCGATGCGCCGAAAGCTATTGTGCAGCCAATTCTCGACACCGTCTGAAGTTGCGCGACCCGCTAAAGGCCAGCTCGGAATGCGGAGGTTAGGCGATCAAGTCATCTAGACGTCTTCGCCATCGTCCTCGAACAGCGGCGACTGCAGGCTGGTCGGCGGCTTGAGGCCGATGCGCTCCCAGGCCTTGGGCGTCGCCATCCGGCCGCGTGGCGTGCGCGCGAGGAAGCCCTGCTGCATCAAATAGGGCTCGATCACTTCCTCGATCGAATCGCGCGCCTCCGATAGCGCCGCCGCCAGCGTATCGGCGCCGACCGGGCCGCCGGCATAGGTCTTCACCAGCGCCTCAAGATAGCGGCGGTCGAACGCATCCAGGCCATCGCCATCGACTTCCAGCCGGGCCAGCGCCTTCGACGCCGCAACGCGATCGATCCTCGCATCATCCGCCTCACAGAAATCGCGGACCCGCCGCAGCAGGCGGACGGCGATCCGCGGCGTGCCGCGCGAGCGGCCGGCAATCTCTTCGGCGCCGTCCTTGGTGATCGCAGCGCCGAGCTTCAGCCCTGCGCGGTGGACGATGAAGCCCAGTTCCTCGCGGGTGTAGAACTCGAGCCGCACCGGAATGCCAAAGCGATCGCGCAGCGGCGTCGACAAGAGCCCCGCCCGGGTCGTCGCTCCGATCAGGGTGAAGGGCGGCAGTTCGATCTTGACCGAGCGCGCCGATGGCCCCTCTCCGATGATCAGGTCGAGGGCATGGTCTTCCATCGCAGGATAGAGGATCTCTTCGACATGCGCCGGCAGGCGATGGATCTCGTCGATAAACAAGACGTCGCGCGCTTCAAGGTTGGTGAGCAGGGCTGCAAGATCGCCGGCCTTGACGATCACCGGACCTGAGGTGGAGCGAAAGCCAACGCCCATCTCGCGCGCCACGATCTGCGCCAGCGTCGTCTTGCCAAGGCCCGGCGGCCCCGACAGCAGCACATGGTCGAGTGCATCCCCGCGCTTGCGGGCCGCGTCGACAAAAACCCGGAGATTGGCCTTGGCGGCGACCTGGCCCGTGAAATCGTCGAACAGCGTCGGGCGCAATGCGCGGTCGGTCGCCTCGCCGGGCTGGCGCAGGGGATCAGTGATGTCGCCGTCTCTGGCCATGATCCATTCTTGCAGAAGCATCGGCGATTCCCGCAACCCACCCTAGAACACATGAGGAACGAACACTAGGTTAAGACTGCGGGAGCCTCGCGCGGGGAGCGAAGCCACCCGACGAACAAGATCGGGCGCCAGCAGGATGGCGCCGACCAATGATTTCACCGGCTTAGGGGTTTCCCGGTCCTCCGGCGATCTCACCATCCAGCAGCAGATCGTGCTCTCACCCTTTGAGCTCAAAGAGCCTGGAGAAATCCGTGTGATTGCGAAGCGCGGCGGCAAGACGATCCATATTCGAAGGCTGGATGTCCAATTGCAGGAGGGACAGCCGGCCCGACCGACAACTGATGCCAACGAGGCGCCATCTCAATGAAGTCGCCGGGCCTCACTCTATCGGAAGCCATCAACACCGGCTGCCTGCCTGAGGTCATCAAGCAGGCGGAAGCGCGGTTGAAGGAGTTGGGGGGCCAAGCATCCTGAAGCCCGCGAAGTGGACGCCGAGCGCAGCCCACGAAGTTCGCCTCCGGCGTCCGATCTCAGCCCCCCCCCTTCGGAAGGGCAACAATATACTTGACTCAGTGACACGCAATCGCTAGATTGTGGGTATGAGCAAAGAACCCAAAACACTGATGGAAGCGGTCCTCCACTTCGCGGACTCTGACGTCGCCCTGAAAACGATGGTCGAACTCCGCTGGCCGGAGGGCGTCCATTGCCCGACCTGCGGCCGCACGGATGTCAAATTCCTGCCGACCCGCCGGCTGTGGGAGTGCAAGGAGAAGCATCCGCGCAAGCAGTTCTCGGCCAAGGTCGGCACGATCTTTGAGGACTCGCCCCTTGGCCTCGACAAATGGTTCGTGGCGGTGTGGTCGATTGCCAATTGCAAGAATGGGATCAGCTCTTACGAGCTGGCTCGTGCCATCGGCATCACGCAAAAAAGCGCGTGGCATATGCTCCATCGCATTCGTCTCGCCATGAAGGTCGGCCACATAGACAAGGTCGACGGCATTGCCGAGGTCGATGAAACCTACGTCGGCGGCAAGAAAACGAACATGCACAAGTCCAAGGCCAAGAAGATTTCTGGTCGCGGCGCGGTCGGCAAAGCCATCGTTATGGGTGTGCTCAAGCGCGGCGACGAAAAGTCCGCCAGCCGAGTTCGCGCGATACTGATCGAAAGCGCCAGCATTCCGAACATTCAGGGCGTGGTTCGAGACAACGTCGAGCCCGGCGCTCAACTGATGACGGATGCGCACGGCGCCTATCACGGCCTTGGCGCAGAGTACCAACACGAATTTACCAACCACATGGTTGAGTACGTTCGCGGTCAGATCCACACAAACGGAATCGAGAATTTCTGGAGCCTCCTGAAGCGTGGACTCAAGGGCACCTACGTCTCGGTCGATCCCGCCCACCTGCTGGCCTATTGCGACGAGCAAGCTTTCAGGTTCAATGAGCGCAAGGGCTCCGATGGAATGCGCTTCCGCACCGTGGCGGGTTCCGTAGTGGGCAAGCGGTTAACCTACAGGGACCTGACCGGACATGCCCAAACAGCGCCCGCTTAGCTCAAAAAGCGGCAAGGACGGGGAAAGCGACGCAGCTACTCCCTTGTCAAAGTTCAAATCTTTGACCAAGTCCATTCTGACGGTTTCGAATGAAACTGTTAAGGGCCTCGAAAAGCGCGAGAAGATAGACAATAAGAGGCGCGACCGCCTTGCCGGGGCGGTGAAGCGGCCGCCTAAGCGAGGGTGACATGGCCGAACGAAAGACCAGAATTCTGCACAAAGGCTCTATGGTAGATGCCGTTGATGTGCCGATCTCCGAGAGTCACGAAAAGTGGAGTGAATTCCTATTGGAGGACGGCACAACGGTGCGCCTCCGCGCTACGCTTGTTTCGATCGCGCGCGTCGACAGCGAGTATGACGGACAGGGGAACCCGACTTACGTGGTGAGCATGACGCCTAGTGTTGCAATCTTGAACGTCGCTGAGAACTTGAAGCAGGGGGCCAAAAAGTGATCACGGCGGTATCGACGATTCCCGCTGGGTTTTTGGCGGCTCAGCTTCTAGGCCAGGTCCCTAGTCTTGAATCGTTCTCGTCGAGCGAACGGCCTCGCCAAATCATGATATTCACTGATGGATTTCAGATCGAAACACGCACCTGTACGTTGCGATCCCTCCAGATCGCGGTTCAGCAGCCGGTCTCTGTCGGCGGGCGTTTTATAGAGCTTGCTGCTCGCTGGAAAAACGAAACACTTCTCAAGTCCTACACGGGTGACATCGTTCTCAACGACGCCTACCAGCGCATATTGGCGATGGGGCCGGTCGTAGTTCCGTACATCTTTGCCCAGCTTCAGAGCGAAGGTGATCGTCCTCAATATTGGTTCTGGGCGCTCGAGCGTCTGACGGACGCCGATCCCGTCCCTAAAGAGGACCGCGGCAGCGCCAAGAAAATGCGCTTGCACTGGTTGGGCTGGGCTACCGAAAACGGATATGTCGCTTAGCTACCTTGCACAATATTTTCCTAAGTACGTCCGAGATCCCAACGATCCCGTCAGTCCGGACACGCCAGATTACAACTGCATAGCGTTCGCCGCAGGCGATACCAACAACTGGTGGGACGACGTACGCTATTGGCCGCCCGGCGTCCCTCAGGTGTGGTCGCTCGCCAGTCTGCATCAGGCATTTGCGACAATCGGATATGTATCTTGCGGCGCAAACGAATCTCTCGAAGTCGATTTTGAGAAAGTCGCCTTTTACGCTGATGCGTCTGGGCGACCGACGCATGCTGCTTGGCAGCGATCCGATGGGCGCTGGAAGAGTAAGCTCGGCCCACAGCATGACGTCATCCATGGCACGCCTAATTGTCTGGAATCGAACGAGTATGGAAAGCCCGTCGCCTATATGAAGCGCGCCCGCCAGACCAACACTTGACCAGCTATTGTATGTCACTGAGTCAAGTATATTGTTGCCTTCGGAAGCACGCCACACCTCGGCCTCGGTGGTATTGATTTTCGATAAAGCCCGGCGCATGCCTAGGCAGCCGTTTTGCAAGAGGGGTTTCATGCGTCTGGTACAGGCTTTGAAGGTCGGAATTTGCGGGTTCGCATTCATCGGCGCGCCGCTTCTCGCGGTCACCGCCTGCTCGCCGAAAGCTCCCGAAGCCGCCGCGCCGGCCGCGCCCAAGGTCGACTGGAAGGCGCTGGTCAACGACTGGATCGAGAGCGACTTCAAGGCCAACCCGGACAGCGCCGTCTATGTCGGCCGCCACGAGTTCGACGGCCAGTTCCCGGACTGGAGCGCCGCCGGCCTCAAGGCCGAGCGCGACCGGCTGCACACCTGGAAGTCGAAGATTGAGGCGGTCGACCCCGCCTCGCTCGACGATGCGCAGAAGTTCGAGCGCAGCTATTTCCTCGCCGTGCTCGATGGCCGCCGGTTCTGGCATGAGACGGCGGACTGGCCGCACAAGAACCCGCAATTCTATGCGATCGATCCTGCGGTCTATCTTGATCGCCAGTACGCCGACCTGCCGACGCGCATGAAGGCCTACACCAAATGGGCCGGCAACGTGCCCGCGGTCGCCGCCGCGATCAAAGCCAACCTCACCGGCCCGAGCCCGAAAGCCTATGTCGACATCGCACTGCACACCTTTGGGCCGATGGCGGACTTTTTGAAGAGCGACGTACCGAAGGTGTTCAAGGGCCAGGGCGATGCAGCAGCGCAGGCCGACTTCAAGAAGGCGAACGATGCGGCGATTGCCGCCCTCACCGACCTCGATGCGCACTTCAAGAGCCTGCAGAAAACCCAGGTCGCCACATTCGCGATGGGTCCGGACCTGTTTGCCCAGATGCTCAAGGCGACCGAAATCGTCGACACGCCGATCGATCAGCTGCAGAAGATGGGCGAGGACGATCTCAATCGCAACATCGCCGCGCTGACCGAAGCGTGCAAGACCTACGCGCCGGGCAAGACGATCCAGCAGTGCACGACCAAGGCTGACGCCGACAAGCCGCCGGGCGATTCTGTCGTCTACGCCAAACAGCAGCTCGAAGACCTGCGAAAATTCGTCATCGACCACAACGTGGTGAGCGTGCCCAACGACGATCAGGCGCACGTCAAATATTCGCCGCCCTATAACGACCAGAACGGCGCCTATATCGATCCGGCAGCGCCGTTCGAGGCCAGGCCGGCCGCCTATTACAACATTGCCGCGCCCAACCCGAAATGGTCGGCGAAACAGCGCGCCGACTATGTCCCGGGCAAGGCTGACCTCCTGTTCACCTCGGTCCACGAAGTGTGGCCGGGCCACTTCCTGCAATTCCTGCATTCGAACCAGTCGACGTCGATGTTCGGCAAAGTCTATGTCGGCTACGCCTTCGCTGAAGGCTGGGCGCACTACGCCGAGGAAATGATGTGGGACGAAGGCCTCGGGAATGGCGATCCTGAAACGCATATCGGCCAGCTGACCAACGCCACGCTGCGCAATGTGCGCTTCCTCTCGGCCATCGGCATGCATGCCAAAGGCATGACGCTGGAACAGTCGAAGAAGATGTTCGTCGAGCGCGGCTATCAGGACGAGAAGACCGCCGAGCAGCAGGCGGCGCGCGGGGCCTATGATCCCGCCTACCTCAACTACACGATGGGCAAGCTGATGATCCGCAAGCTGCGCAATGATTGGTGCGCCAAGAAAGGCGCGAAGCCGGACGACAAGGCGTGCTGGAAGGACTTCCACGACGCCTTCCTCGCCTATGGCGGTCCGCCGATCCCGCTGGTCCGCGGCGCGATGATGGGCGAGGCCCCGAAATCGGTATTCTAGGACGCTCCGTCCTAAGAGGATCGGCCTTGAGGTGCGCGGCGAAGAGCAAGCACGTCGCGCACCTTCATCACCAGGATCAGCGCCGCCAAGACGACGGTGACGCTGTTGGCGAGGATGATCGACCACTGCATCGTCATCAGGCCATAGACACCCCACAGAGCGACGCCGCTGGTGAACAGCAGATACATGATGAGCGAGATCGCTCCCGTATCACGGGTGCGGATGACCCGCACCGCTTGGGGAAAGAAGGACAGCGTGGTGAGACACGCTGCCGCGTCGCCAATGACTTCTGCGAGATTCATCTAGTCTCCACCCCGGATCGCCCCCTTACCCTTGGGCGCCTCGCCAGCCTATATCAAGAGCAGGCCTGACCGGATGAGCCAAAAGACCGCCGCCTGATGATGCCTGACGACGCGCCCCTCGCGATTTCTTCCAGCAAGGAACCCGATCAGGAAACCGATCAGGGACCGCAGAAGGAACCCGTGTCGCTGATCCGCATGCGCCGCACGGCGAACGGCTTGCTGGTCGCGATGACCGCCCTGTTCCTCGCTTCGCACGTCTGGGGCGGGACAGAATGGTGGTGGGGCTATATCCGCGCCTTCGCCGAAGCGGCGATGGTGGGCGGGCTTGCCGACTGGTTTGCCGTGACCGCCATCTTCCGCCGGCCGCTCGGCCTGCCGATCCCGCACACCGCCGTCATCCCGCGCAACCAGCCGCGGATTGCCGACGCCGTCGGTCGCTTCATCGCCGACAACTTCCTCGCGCCCGACCTGGTAGCCGAACGCGTCAAGGACAAGGATCTCAGCGAAGGGCTGGGCAAATGGCTGGCCGACCCCGCCCAGTCAGGCGGCTTCGCCTCAGGCTTGGTGTCGGCGGTGCCCCAGCTCCTCGATGCGCTGGATGACGAGACGGTTGCAGCCTTCCTGCGCAAGCAGGCGAGCAGCGCCAGCGGCGCCAGCATCGCACCGGCCTTCGGCTCGGTGCTGGATGCGCTGGCCCAGCAAGGCCGCCACCAGGCCATTCTCGATGCGCTGCTCAAGGAAGGCTTCCGGCTGCTCGATGAGAACCAGTATCTGATCCGCGCCCGCGTCCACGACCGGACGGGCTGGTTCATGCGGATGTTCGACGCCGACAAGAAAGCCGCCGATTCGCTGATCAACGGCATCGCCGACCTGCTCTCCGATGTGGCGCAGGACGCACACCACCCCCTGCGCGCACGCATCACCGAACTGGTGACCAAGTTTGCGAAAGACCTGCGCGATGATCCCGCCCTGCAACAACGCATCGAGCACTGGATCCGCGAAGCCGCCGGACACCCGAGCGTCACCGGCGCGGTCGAGGCTGGATGGACCGAGTTCAAGGCGGCGCTGCGGCGCGACTGCGCCCTGCCCGAGAGCCGGCTGCGGCAATGGATGTCCGGAGCGCTGGTCAATCTCGGCAACGGCCTCCTGCAGGATGCCGCGGTGCGCGAAGCGCTCAACGGGCGGATCCGCGCACTGCTGGTCCAGCTCGCCGATCGTCATGGCGAGGACGTTGCGCGGCTGGTCTCCGACACCATCCGCGGGTGGGATGCGAGCACGGTGGTCGAGAAGCTCGAGATGAATGTCGGGCGCGATCTGCAGTTCATCCGCCTCAACGGCACGATCATCGGCGGCCTGGTCGGCGTTGGCCTTCACGCCGGAGCGATGCTGATCGGCTGATCTCCGCACCGCGCTGTGCTCGGTGATGTGGGGCTCGCCTGGGCGACAATTCTCCAGGTTCGCGCCGCCAGAAACTAGTTGGCGGGCGCCAGCGCCTTGAGCGCGGTCCGGATCAGCAACGCTTCTTTTGCGCCTTCGCCAAGCTCGCGCGCCGCTTCGGCGACGGCGCGGGCGGCATCGACCGGCGCATAGCCAAGATTGACCAGCGCCGATGTGGCGTCGGCGCGCGCGCCCGCCAGGCCGGTCGGCGCGGACGCCGCCGCCTGAAGCCCCGATGCAAAAAGGCCCATCGGCGGCGGTTTGCCCTTGAACTCGGTGACAATGCGCTCGGCCAGCTTCTTGCCGACGCCATGTGCGCGGGTGATCGCAGCGACATCTGCAAGCGCGATGGCGTCCATCAGCTGGTGGGGAGGCAGGGCATCGAGGATCGAGAGTGCGACCTTGGCCCCGACGCCGGGCGCATCCTGCAACCTTGCGAACCAGGCGCGCTCCTCGCCCGAGACGAAGCCGAACAGGCGAATGGCGCTGTCCGACATCTGGGTCTCGACGAACATCTCGATCGCCTCGCCGACGTTCAGTTTCTGAAGCGTGCGTGCGCCCGCATGAAGCAGATAACCGACGCCGGCGACATCGATCAGCGCCTGGCTATCGCCGAGCGCCGCTATGGTTCCGCGCAGACGGCCGATCATGCCTTCAGCCTTTGTATCTGCGCCGGACGGTGATGGGCGCAGCAGATCGCCACCGCCAGCGCATCGGCGGCGTCGGCCGAGACCTGGCCGGCTTTCGGCAGCAACCGGCGCACCATGAAGGCGACCTGGGTCTTGTCCGCCGCGCCGGTTCCAACCACCGTCTGCTTCACCTTGCGCGCCGCAAATTCGGCAACCTTCAGTCGCGCCGCCGCGAGCGTCGCCAGCGCCACCCCGCGCGCCTGGCCCAGCAGCAGGGTTGAGCGCGGGTTGATGTTGACGAAGGTCTCCTCGACCGCGCTTTCGTGCGGCGTGTGAGCGATTATCACCTCGCGAATGCCCTCGGCCAAAAGAGCGAGCCGGTCGGCCATATCCGCGCTGGGATCAGGGGCAATGACGCCATGGGCCACCCAGGAGAGGCGCGGGCCCGACGCCTCGATGACGCCCCAGCCGGTCAGCCGCAGGCCCGGATCGATCCCCAGAATGCGAATCGTCGGCGTCATCCATGCACCTTCGCAGAACCCGAACGATTAGTGAACGGTCGAGGGTTTCCGCGTCGTTAACAAGCCGGAAACCACAGCGGCGGAGGCTGCCATCAATGAACAATGGCTTGAGCAATCGGGTGAACCTGACATGAGCCGAGGCATGACCAGTTTTCCGGTTCGCCTGTCGCGCCGGCAGGTCGCCTTGGGTCTTGGCGCCGCCGCGTTGATCGCCCCCGCCGCCTCGCCCGCCGAGCCCCGCTTCCCGTTGCGGCTGGCGTATGCGCGGATGGGCAAGGACGGCTTCATCGCCATCCGTCTGGACGAGCAAACCGCCTGGTCGGCGCTGCAGACACGCCTTGGCGGCCTGGTCGACCAGATCGAACCGATCCAGCCGAGCGGCTTGCTTGGCGCTTCGGCGCCCGAACTCGATGGCGGCGCATCGTGCGCCATGGCCGCCCGCAAGCTTGCCGCCGATCGCGGCTGCAGCCATGTCATTCTTTACGCCACCGCCGATGGCAAACGCACCTACAAGCATGGCGGCAGCTGGCTGGCGCGCGGGCTCTCGACGCTGCGATCGAATATCGGACCTCACGACCGCGCGGCGGGTGAAGCCTACCTGCTCGATGTCGCGGGCGGCGCGCCGCTGGCGTCCGCCACCGCGGATGCCCACCAGAAGGAATTCCTCGACCCGTTTGACGACGCCCGGCAGCCGGAGCGCGAAACATTAGCTGCATTGACGCGCACCATCGAGACGCAACTGCAGCGGATGGCCAGCGTCGGCCTTGCTGCAAACGCATCGATCGCCGACTGAGCCGGCTGCGGCCCAGACCCCCAAAGACTTAGCCCCATCTCAGAACCGCGAGCTTGTCAGCTTCACGTCGGCAAGGCTCCAGACCTTGTCGAACTGCGCGCGCGCCGCTTTCGCCGCGGCGGTCTTGCCTTGCGCCTCGAGCGCCTGCGCCAGGCCGTATAGCGCCCAGCCGTCAAGCCGATAGGTCATCAGGCTGTCGCGATAGACGTGCTCGGCTTCGGCCGGCCGGCGAGCCTGCAACAAGGCGGCGCCGAGGATGTGGGCGGTCGGCTGGTGCCAGTAGGGCGGCTCGGTATAGGGCAAGGCCAGCTCCAGCTGCCGCGCCTGCTCGAACCCGACAATCGCGGGCGCAAGATTGCCCTCGCCGCGCGCCACCTCGCCATTGAGCAGCGCCAGCGCGACCTTCGCCATCGCTCCGCCGGGCATGTTGGCCTTGTCGTAGGCCGAGAAGTCCCCCTTCGACAGCGCCTCAAGCTGGTCGCGTGAGGCTTTCGCCGCCTTGGAATCGTGTTTGGCGACCTGTGCGAAGCCGCGAGCGTAGAGCCAGATCGCCGTATCGACCTTGAGGGCCGCCGGCGGCATCGGCTCGGCCAGAACCTCATCCCATTTGCCAAAGCGCAGCAGCGTCGCGATCGGCGTGAAGGCGTAGAGTTCGCCCTGCGGCATTTGCTCGGAGAGCCTGAAGGCGTCGACAGCCTTCACCAGTCGGCGCGCCGCGTCGATCGAGGTCTTGTATCGCCCCTCCATCTCGGCGGAGGTCCACAAGAAGTGGATGTTGTGGCCATAATACCCGGCCGGATAGTAGCCCTGCGCCTTGCAGGCGGCGATGTAGCCCTCGTCCACTGTGGCCGCGAGCTCGTTGACCTTGGCGGCGTCGGCGAAGCGGCCGACGCGATAGTAGATATGCGAAGGCATGTGCACGATGTGCCCCGCTTCCGGCATCAACGTCTCCAGCCGGTCGGACGCCGCTTCGGCCCGTTCCGGCGTGGTGCTCGCCTCGACGGCGTGAATGTAAAGATGCAGGGCGCCGGGATGATTGGGCTCGCGCTTGATGATGCCTTCCAGCGTCGAGATGATCTCCGCGCCGTGGCCCTTGGGGGTCTTGCCGTCGGCGCTCCAGTAATCCCAGGCCTGCGTGTCCATCATCGCTTCGCTGTAGAAGACGCCGGCGTCGAGCGTTTCCGGGTGCGCCTTCCACAGCTTGCCCATGGCGTCGACGAAGGCGGCGTCCAGCGGTTTGCGGTCAGCCTTTGGATCCTTGACATAGCGTACGCCGATCGCCTCGATCCATTCGCGTTCTTCCGGCGAGGCCTTGGCCTTCAGCGCCTGCGCCTTGCCGAGCGCATCGAAGGCCGGGGCGACCGCATCTTCAGGCATCGGCAAGTTGATGTTGGGGCCGAGCGCGAAGGCGACGCCCCACCAGCACATGGCGCAATCGGGATCCAGCCGCGCCGCCTCGCGGAACGAACGGATCGCCTCGGCATGGTTGAAGCCGAACAGAAGATTGACGCCCTGGTCAAACAGCATCTGCGTCTGGGCGTTCTTGGTGCTGATCGGATGCCTGTGGGCGCCAAGGCCCTTGAACACCGGTGCGCCCGGCTTGTCCGCCTCGCCGGCATAGACCGACGGCATCGGGATCATCGTCATCTTCATGTTCATCGGGCCGGAGACATCCATCCCAGGCATCCCAGGCGTCCCGGGCATCCCGGCCGTCTCGGTTGCGGTCTTCGGCGCCGGCTTGCTGCAGGCCGCGAGCCCAAGCATCGCCAGTCCCGCCAGTCCCGCCAAGCTCGCGAAGCTGCGCTTCATTTCGTCCTCCCATGCCGATACGGACATCCTGCGCCGGTCGCCTGCGGGCGACAAGATCGCGAGCACGGAAGGCCGCAACACCGGGCGGGTAAATCCGCCGCTGCGAAAAACCGCCAGCTATGGCGACTTGCGCCGGCGTTTGACCTTCTCGGGCGGGCCGTGGGCCCAATCGATCAGATAGTCGAGCGCATCCTCATCGGCGACGCCGACTTCGGAGCGCACCTTGCCTCGGGCGGAGATGCCGCGCCGGTGCACTTCGTTGCGATCGCCGCAGACGAGATGATGCCAGTCCTTGAGGTCTTGGCCCTCATTGACCAGTTTGTAGGCGCAGGTGTTGGGCAGCCAGTCGAGTTCACCAATGCTCTCGGGCGTCAGCTTCACGCACTCGGGAACATAGGTCTTGCGGTTGGCGTAGTCCGAACACTGGCAAGTGCCCGGATTGAGCAGCTTGCAGTGCAGGCCGGTGAAGAAGAGCTCCTGGGTCACCTCGTCCTCGAGCTTGACCAGGCAGCATTTGGCGCAGCCATCGCAAAGCGATTCCCACTCGGCTTCGCTCATCTCCTTGAGCGTCTTGGTCTTCCAGAAAGGCGCCTCGGTCATTGCTGGATCTCTGGCGTCAGAACGGATCGTCCAGGACATCCTGCCCGTCAGGACGCTTCTCCAGCATCGCGCGCGTGAAGGAACACAGCGGCATGATCTTCACGCCTCGGGCGCGGACATCCTTGACCATGTTCTCAACCAGCGCCTTGCCGACGCCCATGCCGCTCATCTCGCTCATCTCGGTCATCTCGCGGGGCGCCAGGGTGTGGCGCACCACCATCACGCGCGAGCCGTCGGCATGCGTCGGCCCATCCAGAGTGAAGGTCATTTCCGCTTCCGGCTTGTCGCTCATTCGGACGACATACCGTCCCCCGGTCGGCGTGTCCTCGCGGGTGATGGCGAAGTCGGTCATGTCACCCTAATCCTGGTCCGCAATTACGTCCCGCCACGCCTTGTGTCGCTGCAGCATGACACGCACGAAGGAGCAGTGGGGAACAATGCGGACGTTTTCCGCGCGCGCATCCTCGACTGCGCGCGCGACAAGCGCAAGTCCGACGCTGCGCCCAGACAGCGCTTTGGGCACGCCGGTGTGATCGATGATCATCAGATCGCGCTTGCCCTGCCTGGCGCGGCTAAAGGTCATTTCCGATTCGAGGCCATCGACAATCGCGACATAACGCCCTTCGGCGGCGCCTTCGCGCGTGACGATGATGTCGCTGGCAGCCGTCATGACGCGCCCTTCAATCAGAGCCTGAGATGTAGGACCCAGCGCGCATGCCGGAAAGGCCGTTGGCTCAGGCGGACTTCGCAGTCGGGGCCGCAGTCGGGGCCGCCGTCGGAGCCACTGTCGGGGCCGGGGCCGGGGCCGGGGCGAGACCGCCTTCGCCGCTGATGACGGCGCCGACGCTGGC
>JANMWT010000515.1:0-1757 GCA_031394145.1 Alphaproteobacteria bacterium
CGGCTGGCGTCCGTCACCGATCGTCCGGAACGCTTCATCGGCATGCATTTCATGAATCCGGTGCCGCTGATGCAGCTGGTCGAGCTGATCCGCGGAATCGCCACCGAGGACGTGACTTTCGCGATCGCCCGCCGCTTCGTCGAGAGCCTGGGCAAGACGATCTCGGTGTCGGAGGATTTCCCCGCCTTCATCGTCAATCGCATCCTGCTGCCGATGATCAACGAAGCGGTCTACACGCTGTATGAGGGCGTCGGCACCGTCGATGCCATCGACAAGGCGTTGCGGCTCGGCGCCAATCATCCGATGGGTCCGCTCGAGCTGGCCGATTTCATCGGTCTCGATACGTGCCTATCCGTGATGCAGGTGCTCTACGAAGGGCTCGCCGACAGCAAGTATCGGCCGTGCCCGCTGCTCGTGAAATACGTCGAGGCCGGATGGCTCGGGCGCAAGACCAAGCGCGGCTTCTACGACTACCGCGGCGAGAAGCCGGTGCCGACGCGCTGAGGCGCGACCTCGACACCTCCGAGGCGCTCCCGTCCGAACTGCGCAAGGCCGCGCATTGTCACATCTGTGCGTAGTTGGGGCCGCCGCCACCCTCGGGCGTCACCCACGTGATGTTGTGGGCGGGGTCCTTGATGTCGCACGTCTTGCAGTGCACGCAGTTCTGCGCGTTGATCTGGAAGCGTGGCTTGCCGGTTTCGTCGGTCACGATCTCATAGACGCCGGCCGGGCAATAGCGCTGCGCCGGCTCGGCGAACTCGGGCAGGTTCTGAGCGACGGGAATGCTCGGATCGGCCAGTTTCAAGTGGACGGGCTGGTCCTCCTCGTGCGCGGTCTGCGAAAACGACACGCTGGTCAGGCGATCGAAGGTCAGCACGCCGTCGGGCTTGGGATAGCTGATCGGGGTTGCCTGCGACGCCGGTGTCAGGCCGGCATAATCGGGCTTGCCGTGACGCAAGGTGTAGCCGAAGCCGATGCCTGGAATGAGGGTGTTGGCCCACATGTCGAGCCCGCCGAGGGCTACGCCGAGCCGCGTGCCGAACCGTGACCACAGCGGTTTGACGTTGCGCACGGCCTTCAGGTCGCGCGCGATCGGGCCGGTTGTAACCGCGGCCGCGTAGGCGTCGAGGCGATCGTGAGAGCGGCCGGCAGCGAGCGCTGCGAACACCGCATCGGCCGCATGGACGCCAGACAAAATCGCGTTGTGGCTGCCCTTGATGCGGGGCACGTTGACGAAGCCGGCCGCACAGCCGAGCAACACGCCGCCGGGGAACACCAGTTCCGGGATCGATTGCCAGCCACCTTCGCTGATGGCCCTGGCGCCGTAAGCGATGCGCTTGCCGCCCTGGAATGTCTCGCGGATCGCAGGGTGGGTCTTGAAGCGTTGGAACTCCTCGTAGGGCGCCAGGTATGGATTCTTGTAGTTGAGGTGGACGACGAAGCCGACCGACACCAGATTGGCGCCGTAGTGGTAGAGGAACGAGCCGCCGCCGGTGGCGTCGTCGAGCGGCCAGCCGAACGTATGCTGGACGAGGCCGGGCTGATGGCGGTCCGGCGCGACCTCCCACAGCTCCTTGAGACCCAGACCGTATTTCTGCGGACATCGATCCTCATCGAGTTGGAAGCGGGCGACCAATAGCTTGGTCAGCGAACCGCGCGCCCCCTCAGCGATCAGCGTATATTTGCCTTTGAGCTCGACGCCGCGGGTGAAAGTGTTCTTGTGCGTACCGTCCTTGGCCAGCCCCATATCGCCGGTC
>JANMWT010000521.1:0-2779 GCA_031394145.1 Alphaproteobacteria bacterium
GCCCCGCGCGCCCCGCGCGCCCTTGAGGGCGCCCTTCAGGGGACCCAAGGCTCACTCCTCGAATGCCGCCTGGCCGGCCTTGTTGCGCCACTGCAGCGCAAACAGGGTGGCCTTGAAGGGTCGAAGCAGGGCGATGCAGAAGCCGAAGGTGATTGGCGGCCAGAGCAGGATGTGGACCCAGAGAGGCGGCTTGAACGCGAGCTCGGTGATCATCGCCGAAGGCACGATCAGGATCAGCGCAGCGAACATCACGAAAAAGGCCGGACCATCGCCGGCATCCGCAATCGACAGATCGGCGTCACACGCATCGCATCGGGTCTTGAAGGTGAGGAACCCTCGAAACACCTGTCCCTCGCCGCAATTCGGGCAGCGGCACCTGAGGCCAGCGGATATCGGCGAGACGGTGACCATCAACGGCCCCTTCGCATAAGCCATCGGGCGTCAATCGACCCCCGACTACAAGGCAGATAAGCGCACGGGCCGGATCGAACAACGACCCCGCCCGTGACTGCGACATTATGCGATGGATGGAGCGAAAGCGACCTATTCGTGGGCCGATCCGCCCGGCCAGACCAGGTTCGGCGCGACATAGACGAAGACGAAGAGGAAAAGCCAGACGACGTCGACGAAGTGCCAGTACCAGGCCGCGAATTCGAACCCGAGGTGTTTGTTGGGCTTCATGCCGCCGGTCATCAAGCGCAGCAGGCAGACGATCAGGAAGGCTGTCCCGATGATGACGTGGGCGCCGTGGAAGCCGGTCGCCATGAAGAAGGCCGAGCCGTAGAGCGAGCCGTCATAGGAGAAGGCTGCCTCGGAGTATTCCATCGCCTGGAAGGCGGTGAAGGAGAGGCCAAGGATGATCGTCAGCAGGAGGCCGATCTTGGCGGCGCCGCGATTGCCGACCTGGAGGGCGTGGTGCGCCCAGGTGACCGTGGTGCCTGACAGAAGCAGCACCAGGGTGTTGACCAGCGGCAAGTGGAAGGGATCGAAGGTGTGGAGCTGCTTGACCCCATCCTTGGTGATCTGCGTGACCGGCCAGTCCTTCCAGCCTTTCAAGGCCTCAAGGTCCGGGTTGGCAAGATCGAAATGGTGGCTGGCGCGAAGCTTGTGGAAGATCGCCATCTCGAAGAATTCCCAGAACCAGGCGACGAAGAACATCACCTCTGAGGCGATGAACAGCGCCATGCCGTAGCGCAGGGAGATCTGGACGACTTCCGTGTGATCGCCGCCGCGGCTCTCCTTCAGCACATCGCTCCACCAGCCGATCAGCACCCAGATGACCCAGGCGAGGCCCGGCAAAGGCGCCCACCAGGTGCCCTTGGCGATGAAGAACAGCCCCTTCATGTAGGCGCCCATGCCAAGGAACATCATCAGGATGCCGATGGCGCCAAGAATCGGCCACGGGCTCGGCTTCACCAGGTGGTAGTCGTGCTTAACTTCGCCGGACATGGCCCCTGCCTTCTGGTTCACTTGGCGGCTCCTTGGGGGGCGCGCCGGTTCCGTCCTTTTAGCCTGCCGCCGGGTCTAATTGACCACGGGCGACTTCTCAAGTTGCGCCGTCGGCTTGAAGTCGGTGGCGCGATAGTAGGTGTAGGAAAGCGTGATTCCCTTCACGTCGGCGGCAAAAGGATCGTTGTTGAGTTCCGGCGCCACATAGAAGATCACCGGCAGACGTTCGGTGACGCCCGGCTGGTAGACCCGCTCCTTGAAGCAGAAGCACTCCAGCTTGTTGAAATAGATCCCGACCTTGTGCGGCGCGACATTGTAGGCCGCCATCGCGGGCACGGGCGCCTTCGAGGTATTGGTTACCGTATAAAAGGCCATCACCGTCTCGCCGATCTTGGCGTCGATCCAGGGCTGCTCCGGCTTGAACAGCAGCGGCGCGCCGGCATCGGTGTTTGCATCGAAATGCACGCGCACCACCCGGTCGAGAATGTGGGTCGGGGCCTTGACCGCGACGCGCGTGGTTCCGCCAAAGCCGGTCACGCGGCAAAAGGTCGAATAAAGCGGCTTCGCCGCAAACGTGATCGACAGCATGACCGCGGCAGCGGCAAAGGCGATCAGCGTGGTGAGGCGGGCCTTGGGCGACATGCGGGGCGTCATTGGTCGGGCCCAAGCGAATTGGCGCCGAGCTTGGTCATGGTGATGACGAAGACCAGGATGACAAAAGTGAACAGCGCCAGCGCGATCCAGTGGCTCCGCCGCTTGCGGGCCTTTTCCTGCGCCGGCGTCAGCGTGACGGTGTCACCCGTCGGCACGGCCTGACGCGCCGACAAGAACGAAGCGATGCCGGGCTTTGTCGCAGCCGCCGGCTTGTCGGTCGGAATGTCCGCAGGTCCCGCCATCACCCTGCCCTCACTTCGAGATAGAGCGGCAGCGCGCGCTCCATCAGGAGGGCTGCAAACATCGAGAAGAGGTAGAGGATCGAAATGCCGAACATCGCCTTGGCGCGGCCGATGTCGGCCCGGCCATCAGGATCTCCGGCGCGACTGTGGAAGAGATGGATGGCGGCCCACAGGAACGCTCCGCCCCCCAGGGTTGCGACGATCAGATAGAGCGCCCCGCCAAGGCCGGTCGCGACCGGCGCAAAGCCGAAAGCGACGGAAATGAGCGTATAGACCAGGATCTGGCGGCGGGTTTCGGCAGCGCCTTTGGTTACCGGCAGCATCGGCACGCCGGCGCGGGCGTATTCCTTCGACGTCCATAGCGACAGCGCCCAGAAGTGTGGCGGGGTCCAGAGAAAGATCACGCCGAACATCAGCCAGGCGTCGAGCGGGGC